>JAPPHD010000074.1 GCA_028821125.1 Gammaproteobacteria bacterium | reverse complement strand
GCTATCCGTCACGGGACGACCGAACGCTTACTCGCGCAAAATCGCATTTCGGATCGGAGCGGCTCTTACGGCCCATTTGGCAAAGGGCCGCAAAAAGTAGTACCGTCTCTCGACACTTTCTCAAAAGTCCATTAGAATCAACGAGTTGACCGGTGTGTGTTGTTGACGCGCAAGGAACAGACGACCGCTGGGAGGTTGACGTGGAAGGAACAACGCTGGATTTGGGAATAGAGTTTGCATGCGGCGCTTCCCTTTCGGCGCGTTAAGCTCGTCCGAAAGCCTTAGGTCAAGCAGGATGATGTGGCCGTGCGCCGAAAGGGAAGCGCCGTATGCAAACTCGCTGCCCGGTGCTGGCAGTTGTGCCACAGCCAAAAAAGCCGGCTCTATTGAAAAACCGGCGTGAAATCCCCCGGCGACGGATTCAAACGGCCGACAGGTCCAGCGAAGTCGCGCCGTTCATGTAACCTCGCAGTACGTCCGGAACGGCGATCCTGCCCTCCCCGTCCTGATAGTTCTCCATCACCGCGATCAGCGTGCGCCCGACGGCGAGGCCGGAACCGTTGAGCGTGTGCACGTACTCCGGCCTGCCGGAATCCGGATTTCGGTAGCGGGCCATCATGCGCCGGGCCTGAAAGTCCAGGAAGTTGCTGCACGAGGAAATCTCCCGGTAGCGCTGCTGGCCCGGCAGCCACACCTCCAGATCGATGGTCTTGGCGGACGCGAAGCCGAGATCGCCGCCGCAAAGCACCACGGCGCGATACGGCAGTTCCAGCTTTTTCAGGACGGCTTCCGCGTGCCCGGTCAGCTCGTCCAGCGCGGTCCAGGAGGCTTCGGGAGCGCTAATCTGAACCAGTTCCACTTTCTCGAACTGATGCTGGCGGATCATGCCCCGCGTATCCTTGCCGTAGGTCCCCGCCTCGCGCCGGAAACAGGGCGTGTGGCAGACGTTCCTGATGGGCAGAACGTCCGCATCCAGGATGGACTCGCGGTAGAGGTTGGTGACGGGCACCTCCGCGGTGGGCACCAGGTACGACTCGGCGATTTCCGCGATGCGGAACTGGTCGTGGGCGAATTTCGGCAACTGCCCGGTACCGAGCAGCGCCGCGGCGTTGAGGATGTACGGCACGTACACCTCGGTGTAGCCGTGCTCGCTTACATGGGTATCGAGCATGAACTGGGTCAGCGCCCGGTGCAGGCGCGCCACCTGCCCCCGCATGACCACATAGCGCGAACCCGCGATCTTTGCCGCCGCCTCGAAGTCGAGCGCCCCGCCCGCGCCCAGGTCGACGTGGTCCAGCGGTTCGAAGTTGAACGCCGGCAGCTTGCCCCACGTGCGAATCTCGAGGTTGTCGGATTCGTCGTCACCCGCCGGTACCGACGGATCGGGCAGATTGGGGATGGTCTGCAGGAATGCCGTGAGTTGTTCCTGGACATCGCCGAGTTTCGCCCGCAATCCCTGCAGCCGGTCGCCCAGCCCGCCGACTTCGGCCACCAGGGGTGCGATGTCCTCCCCCCGGGCCTTGGCCTGGCCGATGGCTTTCGACTTGGTGTTGCGCTCGTGCTGCAGGCTCTCCGTATCCTGCTGCACGGCCGCGCGCTCCGCCTCCAGGGCCCGGAAGGCGGCGATATCGAGTTCGAAGCCCCGGATTCCGAGCCGTGCGGCCACGGTCTCGAGATCCTGTCTGAGAAGTCGGGTGTCCAGCATGTTTCGCTCAGGTTCTGCTCGAGGCGCCCTAGTTCACGGCCAGTCCGTACCCGAGCCACACGGCCGTCAGGCAACCGGCAAGGCTCGATGCGACGTAGATGGCGGCCAGCGCGAATCGTTCGGTGTGCAACAGTGTCAGCGCCTCGAGGGAAAAGGCCGAAAAAGTGGTGAATCCTCCCAGAATGCCGATCGCCAGGAAAGCCCTCCCCCACTCCTGGAACCACGGCAGGTGCGCCCAGGCGCCCCAGGCGACGCCGATGGCCAGCGAACCGGCGACGTTGACCGCGAGCGTCGCGGCCGGGAAGCCCTGAGGTGTGTGCACCGCAACCGACACCAGGTACCGGGCGGCGGCGCCAAGCGCTCCCCCGGCCGCGACCCAGGCCAGGTTAACCAGCATCTTGCCGACTCGCAGGACCGGCACGCCTGGTTCTACGGTACCGCGGGCTCACTGTGCCGCCGCGGCATCCCGGTCGAGCGCCCGCAGGCGTTCAAGCCTGGCCCTGATCCTGGCCTCGAGCCCGCGATCCGTCGGCTCATAATAGCGCCGGCCCGCCAGTTCTTCCGGGAAGTAGCACTCACCGGCCGCGTAGGCGCCCTGTTCGTCGTGGGCATAGCGATAGTTCTCGCCGTAGCCCATCTCCTTCATCAGCCGGGTTGGCGCATTGCGCAGGTGCATGGGCACACTGTAGGACGGGGTTTCGCGCACGTGCTCCATGGCGGCGCCGAAGGCGCGGTAGGCGGCGTTGCTCTTCGGTACGCTCGCGAGGTAGAGAACGGCCTGGGCGATGGCGAGTTCACCCTCCGGAGAACCCAGGCGGTCGTAGGCGTCCGCGGCGGCCAGGGTCAACTGCAACGCCCGCGGGTCGGCGTTGCCGATGTCTTCGCTGGCCATGCGCACGAGCCGCCGGGCGATGTAGCGCGGGTCGCAGCCGCCGTCCAGCATGCGGCAGCACCAGTAGAGCGCGGCGTCCGTATCGCTGCCCCGCACCGCCTTGTGCAGCGCGGAAATCTGCTCGTAGAAGGCGTCTCCGCCCTTGTCGAAACGCCGCCAGCGGGTTCCGGCCGCCTGTTGCACGAGTTCTTCGCCGATGGCGCCGTCCGAAAGCTGGGCGACGGTTTCCAGAACGTTCAGCATCCGCCGCGCATCCCCGTCTGCCAGCTCTACAAGCAAGACCTTGCCCGCGTCCGTGATCGATACGTTCAGTTCGGCTTCGGCCCGGCAGAGAACCTTCTCCAGCGCAACCGCATCGAGAGGCCTGAGCACGTAGACCCGCGCTCGCGACAGCAACGCGGCGTTCACCTCGAAAGACGGGTTTTCGGTGGTTGCGCCGATGAACGTGACGGTGCCCTTTTCCACGTGCGGCAGGAAGGCGTCCTGCTGGGCCTTGTTGAACCGGTGCACCTCATCGACGAACAGCACCGTGCGCTCCCCGAGCCGGAGTGTGGCCTCGGCGCTTTTAACGGCTTCGCGCACATCCCGAACGCCGGCCAGCACGGCGCTCAGCGACAGCCAGCGCATTTCGGCGCGTTCCGCGAGGAGCTTCGCCAGCGTCGTCTTGCCCGAGCCGGGCGGGCCCCAGAGGATCATGGAGTGCAGGCGGCCTTCGTTCACGAGACGCCCGAGTGACGCTTCCGGGCCGAGCAGGTGATCCTGGCCGACGACGTCCCCGATCCCGGTGGGCCGCAGTCGGTCGGCGAGCGGCCGGCCTTCGTCGTTGGCCGAATCAGTAAACATCGGTTCCGGGGGGTACGATCAGTTCGAAGTCGGCGGATTGTATCACCGAGGCATCTCCGAACCCGTGGAAACGGATGGCGGTGCTCTGGCCCAAGTGATCGTGAATCCTGATGCCCAGAAGCCCGGCGCCGCCGAAGTGCAGGACGATCTCGTCGAACAGCGCATCCCCGGCGCGCGGACGCACGCTGAACCGCTCTCCATCCAGCCGGCTGACATCGTAGTCATCGCCGAGCATCGCCGTCCCCCTGGTGAGCAACGCCAGGGGCGTGTCCTCGAGCACGTCCTCCAGGGGCCGGACCGTCACCTGCTCCAGGTCCGGGTCGTAGAGCGCCAGTTCGTCGTCCGCGGCAATGAGCACCTGGGAATAGGGCTCCGTCACTTCCCACCGGAACCTGGGCGGCAGGAGCCGTACATGGCCGGACGATTCCTCGATCAATTCGCCTCCGGCGCCTTCGATGCGCTGGGTGAAGTCCGCGGCGAGATGCCGCAGTTCCGTGAGGCGTAGACTCAGGTCGCTTCGGGCATCCGCCCAACCATGCACGCAGACGCAGCTAGCGGCGATCAGGAACCAGGACTTCACGGCTGCCGTTGCTGTTCATGCTCGAGACGACGCCCGCCTCCTCCATGGCTTCGATCAGGCGGGCCGCGCGGTTGTAGCCGATGCGCAGCTTGCGCTGCACGGATGAAATCGACGGGCGCCGGGACTCGATGACAAACTGCACCGCCTCGTCGTAGAGGGGGTCGTCGTGCTCGGCGGAACCGGTATTGCCCTCGATCTGCAGGAAGGGTTCGTCGCCGCCGAGGAGGACGTCGTCCGCATAGTCGGGAGAACCTCTCTTCCTCCAGTCGGAGGCGACCCGGTTCACCTCCCCGTCGGAGACGAAGGCGCCGTGCACGCGAACGGGCACGCTGGTGCCGGGCGGGAGAAACAGCATGTCGCCGTAGCCGAGAAGCTGTTCCGCCCCGCCCTGGTCGAGGACGGTGCGGGAATCGACCTTCGAGGAAACCTGGTAGCTCATGCGCGCGGGAATGTTTGCCTTGATGAGCCCGGTGATCACGTCGACCGACGGGCGCTGGGTGGCGAGCACCAGGTGAATGCCGGCGGCCCGCGCCTTCTGGGCGATGCGGGCGATCAGTTGTTCCACCTTCTTGCCGACGATCATCATCATGTCGGCGAACTCGTCGATGACGACCACAATGTAAGGCAGCGCCGTCAAGGCCGGGTGTGCTTCGTCCGCCGGATCGCCTTCGGCTTCCCACAGCGGGTCCGGAATCGGTTTCCCAAGTTTTTCGGCCTCCAGCACCTTGCGATTGAATCCGGCCAGGTTGCGCACGCCGATCGCGGCCATGAGCTGATAGCGCCGTTCCATTTCGGCGACGCACCAGTTGAGCGCGTGGGCCGCCTGTTTCATGTCTGTCACTACGGGCGTCAACAGGTGCGGGATGCCCTCATAGCTGGACAGCTCCAGCATCTTCGGGTCCACCAGGATGAGGCGCACCACCTCCGGGGGAGACTTGTACAGAATGCTCAGCAACATGGCATTGACGCCCACCGACTTGCCCGAACCGGTGGTGCCCGCGATCAGGAGGTGCGGCATGCGGGTGATGTCGGCGAGAACGGGCGCGCCGGCGATGTCCTTGCCGAGCGCCAGCGACAGCGGCGACTTGGCCGACTCGTACTGCTCCGAGCCGAGCAGGTCTTTCAGGCGCACGATCTCCCGGTGCTCGTTCGGAATCTCGATGCCGACCACGGACTTGCCCGGAATGATCTCTACGATGCGCACGCTGATCACGGCAAGCGAGCGCGCCAGGTCCTTGGCCAGCGAAGAGATTTTCTGGACCTTCACGCCCGCTGCCGGCTGGATCTCGAAGCGCGTCACAACCGGGCCCGGCAGCACGGAGACGACCTCGGCGTCCACACCGAAATCCTTGAGCTTGAGTTCGAGCATGCGCGAGATCGCTTCCAGCGCCTCGTTGGAATAGCCCCGGGCATCGTCGGGCCTGTCGTCGTCCAGCAGGTCCATCGGCGGCATTTCGCCACCCGGCCCGCCGTCGAACAGCGGTTGCTGCCGGGGCGGCTCGGGCGGCAGGGGTTCAATCTGCGGCGTTTTGCGGGTTCGGCGGCGCGCTGTCTCCCGGGAGAGCTTCCTGCGCCTGGTGCTTACGCGCGATTGCGCCGATTTCCTGGCGGCGCGCCGGTTGCGCGAAGACTCAAGGCGGCGGTCGACGATCCCCACGACCGCCGTAGCAAATCCGTGCAGATGCCGCCCGGTCGCTTCCGCCACATCCAGCCAGGAAAAGCCGATCGCGGCCTGGGCGCCGGCGAGCAAGCCGGCCAGGCATACCAGGGTCAGGCCAACGAGCCCGAGGTACGGCATACCCGCCTGGGCGAACCAGAGCCCGAGAACACCCCCGGACCCCCCGGGCAACGTCGCATCGGGCAGCGCGTGCAGTTGAATCAGTACGCAGGCGCACAGCGTGATGCCCACCCAGCCCAGGCCGCGCACCGTAACGGCCACCCAGGCCGGCGCGGCGCCCGGGGGCTTGAGCAGCCTCAGCCCGGCAAGGGCGAGCGCCAGCGGAATGCCGTAGGCGACCAGTCCGAACAAGGTGAGCACAAGATCGGAGACGTAAGCGCCGCTTCTGCCCACCCAGTTGCGTACCTGGCCGCTGTCGCCGCTGAAACCGAACGACGGATCCTGGGGAGAATAAGACGCGACGGCGAGGAACACGTACAGCGCAAGAGCGGCGATGCCGATCAGGCCGATTTCTCGAAAGGGAACGCGATAGGCCGCCAAACGTCAGATTCCTGTTAGCGGGGCCATGCTCCGGCCCCACGAGATAGCGGTGAACGGACGCGAACTTGACTCATCTGACAACCTGATCCGCGTAATTGAGGCCTGACGTGGCGGAACCCGCCGGTTCTCCGGCCGCGTTCAGAACCAGGGCCGATTATAAGGGGGATTGGGCGGCGACGCGCGGTGGTATCATTATTGCTTTGCGCGAACAGGACGCCTCCAACGTGCGCCCCGACAAGCAGAAAGTCGTCGACGAGGTATGGGACGACGCCCGTATCCGCGGTTTTCTGGACAAGGCGCCCCTCGGTGAGGGCGTCGATCCCGACTTCAGCGCCCTGCTCTACGCCTACCGCAGCATGCGGCCGGAAGATTTCAGGGTCTTCATTGACTACTTCACCCAGGCCGGCCGCGACCTCCATGCCCGGGGAGAAACGGGCGAGACCCTTGGGGAAGTGATTGCGCGACACCGCCGGGCCGAACCGTTCACACGCATTCTTGCCGATGCCGCCGGGCAACAACGTGCATGAATCGCCCGGCCTGCCCGCCTGTTCGCGCATGAGGTCGTCAACCCTGTCCGTTCCGCCCACGTCCATCGCCGCTCGCCCGGGCCGGGGCAACCTCCGGTCGACCCCATGACAATCGCAGTTCTCGATCACCTACCGACGTTTCCCGACCCGAATGGCGCGGAAGATGCGATCGGCGGGCTGCTCGCGATCGGCGGCGACCTGTCCGAGGCACGTCTGCTCGAAGCCTATCGGGCGGGCGTGTTCCCCTGGTTCGAGAACGACAGCGAGCCGGTGCTGTGGTGGAGTCCGGACCCTCGGGCCGTACTCAAGCCGGCGGCGATGCGAGTCAATCGCACCCTCGCGAAAAGGCTGCGTAACGCGGGGTTCAAAATCTCGTTCGACCGGGCCTTTGCCCGGGTAATAACAGCCTGTGCGACGATCCCCCGCGGCGCCAGTGGCTCCCGCGGCACCTGGATCACCCCGAACATGGAACGCGCCTACCGTGATCTGCACGCGTCCGGCTACGCCCACTCGGTGGAAGTCTGGCTGGACGGCGACCTGGCCGGCGGCCTTTACGGGCTGTCGCTGGGTGAGATTTTCTTCGGCGAGTCGATGTTCAGCCGTGTCCGGGATGCATCCAAGGTGGCCTTGTATCATCTGTGCCGGCGGCTTGAGCAGTGGCGGTTCCGCTTGCTCGATTGCCAGCTTCCCAACGAACACCTGGCCACGCTGGGCGTCCAATCGATACCCCGCCGCGAATTCCTGGCGATGCTTGCGAACAACGACGAATCGAGAACGCGCCGGGGCACCTGGCCTGCGGAGGCAAACTGATGCAGGGTGAAGTCGGCGACAAGCGCTGCCTGGTCACGCCGCAGCACCCCTGCAGCTACCTGCCCCGCCGCCAGGCGCGCACGCTGTTCTACGATCCGCGCGAGACGGTGACCGGGGAAACCTACCGGCTGCTCACCGAGAACGGCTTTCGCCGCAGCGGCAGCCACATGTACCGGCCCCATTGCCTGACCTGCAGCGCCTGCATCCCGGTGCGGATTCCCGCTGAAACGTTCAAGGCCAGGCGCAAGCAGAAGCGCGTGCTCGCGCGCAACCGGGACGTGGAGGTGCGGGTGGAAGACGCGGTCTTCCGCCAGCGTTATTTCCGCCTGTACGCCGACTACCTGGCCGCCCGGCACATGGACGGAGACATGTATCCCACCTCGCCGGACCAGTTCCGGTCGTTCCTGCTGTGCCACTGGTCCAACACGTTCTTTCTCAACACCTATCTCAACGACGAACTGATTGCCGTTGCGGTATCCGACTACAATGCGGGTGGCCTGTCGGCGATCTACACGTTTTTCGACCCCCGCCATTCCGCCCGCAGCCCCGGCGTGCTCTCCATCCTCAACCAGATCGACCTCTGCCGGCAGTTGCGGCTGCCCCACCTGTACCTCGGCTACTGGATCCGCGACTCCGCCAAGATGCGCTACAAGACCGAGTACCGGCCGGTCGAACTCCTGGTGAACGATCGCTGGGTCCCGTTCAGCTAGCCCGCGCGGTCCGCCTTCAACCGTTGATTCTTGCAGCCGTCGCCGTCAGAATGCCCCGGCCTTGAGGACATGGGCTCCATGGCAAAGGAAGAACAGATCGAGATGGAGGGTACGGTCATCGATACCCTTCCGAACACCATGTTCCGCGTGGAACTGGACAACGGCCATGTCGTCACGGCGCACATCTCCGGCAAGATGCGCAAGAACTACATCCGCATACTCACCGGCGACAAGGTCAAGGTGGAACTTACCCCCTACGATCTGACGAAGGGCCGCATCACCTTCCGCAAGTAGACCAGAGAGGTCGGGAACCCGGCGCCAGCCAGGCTCAGGTTGTGACCGGCTCCTCGATCTTCAGGGTCAGGTCGCCGTCCTCGACGGTGACATGAACTACCCCGCCACCCTTCGACAGCGGCCCGAACAGCACCTCCTCGGCGAGTTCGCGCTTGATCTTCTCCTGAATCAGCCGCTGCATCGGGCGTGCGCCCATCTTGTCGTCGAAGCCTTCCCTGGCCAGCCAGTCCCGCGCGTCCTCGTCGACCTCTAGGGTGACCCGCTTGTTGTCAAGCTGGGCCTGCAGTTCGGTGAGGAACTTGTCCACAATGGACTTGACCACGTCCATGGGCAGCGAGTTGAACTGGACGATGGTATCGAGGCGGTTGCGGAATTCGGGCGCGAACATCTTGCGGATCGCCTCCATGCCGTCTGAACTGTGGTCCTGCTCGGAGAAACCGATGGACGGGCGCGCCATGTCCTTGGCGCCGGCATTGGTGGTCATGATCAGTACGACGTTGCGGAAATCCGCCTTGCGGCCGTTGTTGTCGGTCAGGGTGCCGTGGTCCATGACCTGCAGCAGCAGGTTGAAGACCTCGGGGTGCGCCTTCTCGATCTCGTCGAGCAGCACCACGCTGTGCGGGTGCTTGGTCACCGCCTCGGTCAACAGGCCCCCCTGGTCGAAACCAATGTATCCCGGCGGCGCGCCGATGAGGCGGGAGACCGTGTGCCGCTCCATGTACTCCGACATGTCGTAGCGCAACAGTTCCACCCCCATGATGATGGCGAGCTGGCGGCAGACCTCGGTTTTGCCGACGCCGGTGGGGCCCGCGAACAGGAACGAGCCCACCGGCTTTTCCCCGGCCTTGAGCCCGGCGCGGGACAGCTTGATGGACGATGCGAGCTGATCGATGGCTTCGTCCTGCCCGAACACCACCATCTTGAGCTTGCCGTCGAGATCCTTGAGCGCCTCCTTGTCGGAGGACGAAACCTGGTTGGAGGGAATGCGCGCGATCTTGGCGACGACCCGTTCCACGTCGCCGGCGCCGATGCTCTTCTTGCGCCGTTTGGCGGGAAGAAGCTGCTGGGCGGCGCCCGCTTCGTCGATGACATCGATGGCCTTGTCGGGCATGTACCGGTCGGTAATGTACTTGGCGGCCAGCTCCGAGGCGGAGCGCAGCGCCTTGTCGGTGAAGCGGAGCTGGTAGTGGTCTTCGAAGCGCGACTTCAGGCCCTTGAGTATCTGGTAGGTGTCGTCGATATCGGGCTCGACGATGTCGATCTTCTGGAAGCGGCGCGAGAGCGCCCGGTCCTTGTCGAAGATGCCGCGGAATTCCTGGTAGGTGGTCGACCCCATGCAGCGGATCAGGCCCGAGGTCAACAGCGGCTTGAGCAGGTTCGAGGCATCCATGACGCCGCCGGACGCGGCGCCGGCGCCGATGATGGTGTGCACCTCATCGATGAACAGGATGGCGCCTTCCGTCTTTTTCAGCTCGGCAAGGACCATCTTGAACCGTTTCTCGAAATCGCCACGGTACTTGGTGCCGGCGAGCAGGGCGCCGAGATCGAGCGTATAGATTGTGCTCTCGGCCACGACTTCCGGCACCTGCCGGTCGACGATGCGCTTGGCGAGGCCTTCGGCGATGGCCGTCTTGCCCACCCCCGACTCGCCGACGAGCAGCGGATTGTTCTTGCGGCGGCGGCACAGCACCTGAACCACGCGCTCGAGTTCATCTTCTCGGCCGACCAGCGGGTCGATGCGGCCGGCCTTGGCCTGTTCGTTCAGATTGGTCGTGAAGGTCTCCAGCGCGCTCTGCTTGTCGCCCTCGCCCGACGCTTCCTCGCCCCCGCCGCCCTCGGTGGCGGGTTCTTCGCCGGGCACCTTGGAAATGCCGTGGGCAATGTAGTTCACCACGTCGATGCGGTTGATGTTCTGCTGCTTGAGCAGATAGACAGACTGGCTTTCCTGCTCGCTGAATATGGCCACGAGCACGTTGCCGCCGGTGACCTCCTTGCGCCCGGAAGACTGGACGTGGAACACGGCCCGCTGCAGAACGCGCTGGAAGCCTAGCGTGGTCTGGGTGTCGCGGCCCTTGTCGCCGGCCGGAATGAGCGGCGTGGTGGAGTCGATGTACTCCACGAGCTCGGCGCGCAGCTTCTCGACATCGCAGCCCACCTTGCGCAGCACCTCAATGGCCACGGAGTTGTCGAGCAGCGCGAGCAACAGGTGCTCCACCGTCATGAACTCGTGGCGCTTCCTTTTGGCTTCGCGGAACGCCTCGTTCAGGGTCGCTTCGAGATCTTTGCTCAACATGTCGCGTATATGGGGGCGTCAGTCGGTCATTTCCACCCGGGAAACGAGCGGATGCTGGTTTTCCTGGGCATACTGGTTCACCTGCTCCGATTTCGTCTCGGCCACATCCCTTGGAAAGATGCCCACCACGGCGCTGCCCTGGGTATGCACCGCGAGCATGACCTGTGTCGCCTTTTCCCGATTCATCGCAAAAAACCGTTGCAGGATATGGACCACGAACTCCATGGGCGTGTAATCGTCATTGAGCAGTATAACTTTGTACATCGGCGGGCGCTTGAGGGTCGGCTTGGCCTCGGCCTCCACAACCCCTGTTGTGCTGTTTTCGCCGTCAAACGGTTCGCCGTCTTCGCCGTTTCCGCCACTCGCCTGTGCGCGCCAGATAACGCTCATAATCGGGCCCTGAATACTCCATTAGCGTCGCCGCCGTCAACCTTGCGCGCCTGCGTGGGCAATTTGCGGCAAACGGCTTGACTAAAACCCAAAAAGCGCGGAAAGTCCGCACTCGGGGAAGGGCTATCAATTTGATGTTGCTGGGGGCTCCGGAGGGCTCCCCCTATGGCTAAGGGAAAAGTCAAGTGGTTCAACAACGCCAAGGGCTACGGATTCATCCTGCCGGAATCCGGTGAAGGCGACCTGTTCGTCCACTATTCGTCAATCCACATGGAGGGTTACAAAACCCTCAAAGCCGGCCAGGAGGTGGAGTTCGACACCGTGGCCGGGCCCAAGGGACAGCACGCCATCAATATAAGGCGCCTGGCGGTCGATGATGATGAGGATGACGCCCCTCCTCCCGCCGAAACGCCGCCGGAGGACACTCCCGAATACGACGATTGACCGGGCGCGCCGGAATGGCGCCGTTACGGGATTGCCTCAGTTCATTGCCTCGATGACCGCATTGCCGAACGCGGAACAGCTCAGGAGCGTTGCGCCGTTCATCAGCCGCTCGAAATCGTAGGTCACGGTCTTGTTCAGGATGGCGCCTTCCATGCCGGAAACGATGAGGTCGGCCGCCTCGCGCCAGCCCAGGTGGCGCAGCATCATTTCGGCGGAAAGCACCAGCGACCCCGGATTGACCTTGTCGAGCCCCGTGTATTTCGGCGCCGTCCCGTGGGTGGCTTCGAACAGCGCGATCCCATCGCCTATATTGGCCCCCGGGGCGATGCCGATGCCTCCGACCTGGGCGGCCAGCGCATCCGAGATGTAGTCGCCGTTCAGGTTCATCGTGGCCAGTACGTCGTATTCGTCGGGCCGGGTGAGGATCTGCTGCAGCATCGCGTCGGCGATCATGTCCTTGATGACGATCGTCTTGCCGGAACCGGGGTTCTTCAGCCGGTGCCAGGGCCCGCCGTCGAGGGGCTCGGCGCCGAAATCCCGGGCGGCGACCCGGTAACCCCAGTCCTTGAAGGCGCCCTCGGTGAATTTCATGATGTTGCCCTTGTGCACGAAGGTGACCGAGGTGCGGTCTTCATCGATGGCGTACTGGATGGCCTTGCGCACCAGCCGCTCGGTGCCCTCCACCGAGATCGGCTTGACGCCGATACCGCAGTGTTGCGGAAAACGGATCTTGTGGACGCCCATTTCGTCACGCAGGAAGGCGATCACCTTGTCGGCTTCCGCGGAGTCTGCCGCCCACTCCACGCCGGCATAGATGTCTTCGGTGTTCTCCCGGAAGATGACCATGTCCGTCTTGTGCGGGGCAACCACCGGACTGGGAACGCCCTGGAACCACCGCACGGGCCGCAGGCACACGAACAGGTCGAGTTCCTGGCGCAGGGCGACGTTGAGGGAGCGGATGCCGCCGCCCACGGGCGTCGTCATCGGGCCCTTGATGCCGACCAGGAACTCCCGCATCGCTGCAAGCGTTTCCTCCGGTAGCCATTCGTCCTCGCCGTAGAGTTCCACGGACTTCTCGCCGGAGTAGATTTCCATCCAGGATATTTTGCGCCGGCCCCCGTAGGCAATGCGGACCGCCGCGTCCACCACCTTGAGCATGACCGGCGTGATGTCGATGCCGATGCCGTCGCCTTCGATATAGGGAATGATGGGATTGTCGGGGACGTTGAGGGAGTTGTCTCCGTTGACGGTGATCTTCTCCCCGTCGGAGGGCACGCGGATGTGCTGATAGGTCATCGAATCTGCTCCTGGCTTCGAGCCCGGTATTCGTGTGAGGCCTGGAAAAGCGCGCGATTATAGCCCAGGGATACATCGGGCGTCAGACGGAACGGCAGCCGGACGCGCGGTTTCCGGCTAGGCTTGCGGCGGCTTTCCGGCCTCGCGGCGCTGTCGCCAGCCCGCGGCCCGGTCGAAGTCCTGCCGAGTGCTTTCGACCCAACGGCTGCCGTCAGGGCCCGTTTCCTTCTTCCAGAAGACCGCATCGGTTTTCAGGAAATCCATGATGAACTCGCAGGCTGAAAACGCTTCGGCCCGATGTCGGGATGCGCACAGCACGAGAACGATCTGGTCTTCGGGCCGCAGGCGCCCGACCCGGTGTATCACCAGGGCGCCGCTCAGTTCCCAGCGCTCTTCCGCCCTGGCGACAATCGCTTCGATGCTCGCCTCGGTCATCCCGGGGTAGTGCTCCAGTTCCAGGCTGGAACTCCCGTCGCCGCCCAGGTCGCGTACCAGCCCGATGAAGGCCGCCACCGCTCCCGTGCCGCCGCCCAGGCCAGCCCGCATCCGGCGCCACTCTTCATCGAGGGAGAAGTCTTCCGGCTGGATGCGTACCCGTTCCAGGCTCAACCTCCCGTGACGGGCGGCAGGAAGGCCACCTCGTCGCCCGCCCGCAGATCGACGGCGCCCTCCACCAGTTTCCGGTTTACGGCAATCCGCACGTTTTCGGACACGAGCGCCGCGTATGCTCCCGCGCCCAGCCGTTCCTTCAGCTCGGCCATCAGCCCATCGAGGCCGAAGGCGCGCCCGCGATCCTCAAGCAACGGGATCCGGCACTCGGAACGGCCCACAGCCTCCTTGAGCGATGCGAAGAACAGCACGCGGATCACGCGCCCGCCCCGTCGCGCTCCCAGACACCGCTCCTCCCGCCCTCCTTGCGAAGCAGGCGCACCTGCTCGATCGCCATGCCCCGGTCCATGGACTTGCACATGTCGTAGACGGTGAGTGCGGCGATGCCCGCTGCCGTCAGCGCTTCCATTTCGACGCCGGTGGGCCCGGTCACCCGGCACTCCGCGGTAACGCACAGACGAGCCGGGGGCTCGGCGGCGAATTCGACCGCCACCCAATCAAGCGGCAGCGGGTGGCACAAGGGAATGAGGTCGGCACAGCGCTTGGCCGCCTGGATGCCCGCCACCCGTGCGACGGTGAGCACATCGCCCTTGGGCACTCCCCTGTCGAGAATCTCCGCTAGCGTTTCGGGCTGCATGGCCACCCTCGCCTCCGCCACGGCCGTGCGGCGGGTTTCTCCTTTCGCGGAGACATCCACCATGTTGGCGTCACCCTTGGCATCGAGGTGGGAGAGCTTGCCCATGCGCGTGATTATAGCCCCCTCGACCGGTGCGGACCGGCCCGGGTATCGATTAGGGGCTACAATACGCAACCCTGTTCCAGACCCCGGGCGCATGGCATGGCGCGCGCATCCATCATCGTCGGCATGTCCGGCGGCGTCGACTCCTCGGTCGCCGCGCTGCTGCTCAAGCGGCAAGGCCACGCGGTGAGCGGGCTCTTCATGAAGAACTGGGACGAAGACGACGGCACCGAGTACTGCACGGCGCGCGAAGACCTCGAGGATGCCGCCAGGGTGTGCGAGGCGCTGGGCATCGACCTCCATACCGCGAACTTCGCCGCCGAGTACTGGGACAACGTGTTCGAGGAATTCCTGCGGGAATACGCCGCCGGACGCACGCCCAACCCGGATGTTCTGTGCAACCGGGAAATCAAGTTCAAGCAGTTCAAGCGCTACGCCGGGGAATTGGGCGCGGACAGCATCGGAACCGGCCACTACGCGCGCATTTCGCGGTGCGGCGGCGGCATCCGGCTGCTGAAGGGCGTGGACCGCAACAAGGATCAGAGCTACTTTCTCCAGGCCCTGGAACCGGGCCAGCTCGACAACGTCGTGTTCCCGGTCGGCGAACTGGCAAAACCCGCGGTGCGGGACCTGGCGGCCCGCCACGGCCTGCACAATCACCGCAGGAAGGATTCCACCGGCATCTGCTTCATCGGCGAGCGGCGGTTCCGCGACTTCCTGAGTACTTGGGTACCGCCGGACCCCGGCCCCATCGTCGACGAGACCGGCCGGGTTCTCGGGGAGCATGCGGGGTTGGCCTACTACACCCTCGGGCAACGCCAGGGCCTGGGAATCGGCGGCATCGCCGGCCGCGAGGAAGCGCCCTGGTACGTGCTGGCCAAGGAGATGGAGAGCAATCGGCTGGTGGTCACCCAGAATCCCGCATCGCTTGAGAGCGACTGGCTTTCGGCGGTGGGATTGAACTGGCTGGCCGGCGATGTCCGCCTGCCGCTTCGCTGCACCGCGAAGGTCCGTTACCGCCAGCCAGACCAGGCGGCAACGGTGACCGGGGGGGCCGACGGCGCCGTGCTGGTGCGGTTTGCACGCCCGCAGCGCGCGGTGACGCCGGGTCAGTACGTCTGCTTCTACGATGGCGAGGTCTGCCTCGGCGGTGGCATTATCGACGCTTACGGCACGTCGCCATGTTGAAGCAGGGCGGCTTCTCCACATCGACGGCCGGGACGGACCCGGCTCCAAACAGCGGAAAGCGGCCATGCAGCTCGATTTGACACCGATTACCGCCATCGGCAGCGCCGACGGCCGCTACCGCGGCAAGGTGGCGAAGCTCGCGCCCATCGTGAGCGAGTACGGCCTGATGAAATTTCGCGTGCAGGTGGAGTGCGAGTGGTTTGGGGCCCTGGCGGCTCTGGATGGCGTCGGCGAGTTGCCGGCATTGAGCGGCTCCCAGTCAGAGGCGCTACGCGCGATTCACGAGGGTTTCTCTCCGGCGGACGCCGAGCGCATCAAGACACTCGAAGCCGCCACCAATCACGATGTGAAGGCGGTCGAGTACTTTGTCAAGGAACGGGTTTCTTCGATCGGGGGCCTCGCCGGCCGTACCGAGTTCGTCCATTTCGCCTGCACCTCGGAAGACATCAACAATCTTGCCCACGGGCTCATGCTGCGCCAGGGGCGGGACGTGCTGCTGGCGGACATGCAGCGGGCGGTCGAGGCGGTCGATGCGCTGGCCGGCGAAGCCGCCGGGCTGCCCATGCTGGCGCGAACACACGGGCAACCCGCTTCCCCCACCACCCTCGCGAAGGAGTTGCGAGTATTCGCGGAGCGCCTCGCCCGCTCGCGCCGCTCGGTCGCCGAGGTGGTGTTACGCGGCAAGATCAACGGGGCGGTAGGCAATTTCAACGCGCACGTCGCAGCCTATCCCGAGGTCGACTGGCCGGCGGTGAGCAACGCCTTTGTCGCCGGGCTCGGCCTCGACCCCAATCCGCTGACCACGCAGATCGAGCCGCACGACTGCATCGCCGAGCTTTTCCACGCCATCATGCGCTTCAACCGGGTGCTGCTGGATTTCGACCGCGATGCCTGGGCCTATATCGCCATCGACTATTTCGGCCAGCGCCCGGTGGCGGGCGAGGTGGGCTCCTCCACCATGCCGCACAAGGTCAACCCCATCGACTTCGAGAACTCGGAAGGCAACCTCGGCATCGCCAACGCCCTGCTGTCCCATATGGCCGACAAGCTCCCCGTTTCGCGCTGGCAGCGCGACCTGTCGGATTCCACGGTGCTGCGCAATATCGGCACTGCCCTCGCCCATTGCATCATCGCCTGCCAGGCCACGCTGAAGGGTGTTTCCCGCCTGTCGATCAACCGCGCCACCATCGAGGCGGACCTGGACCGCAACTGGGAAGTGCTGGCGGAAGCGGTGCAGACGGTGATGCGCAAGCATGGCCTGGAAGAACCCTACGAACGGCTGAAGCAAGCGACCCGGGGACGTCGACTCGATGTGCGTTCATACACGGACCTCCTGCGTCGGCTGGATCTCCCGCCGGCAGCGCTCGAGTCTTTGAGGGAACTAACCCCCACAACCTACACGGGCTTGGCGGACCGGCTGGCGAAGCAACGCAACTGATTCAAGCACCCGTTCCGTGGGAGAGGCGCCGGGAGGGCGCCCCGCAACAGTTAATTCCTGATCGGAATATATTAGTATCCTCCCATTCCGCCTATTTCTGTATATATTGCGCCGCTCGAAGTTTCCGGGATCAACCCCATGTCAATCTACCTCTCCAATTACCTGCAGGAAGTCGACCGCGTCCGGTCTGAAATGTCGGGTCAGCCGAGCTGGCGCGCGATCAACCCCGAATACGTCGTGCGGATGCGCCTGCAGAACCGGTTTCGCACCGGGCTCGAGATCGCGGCCTACACCGCCGACATCATGCGGCGCGACATGGCGGCATACGACGGGGACCCGGGCAAGTACACCCAGTCCCTCGGCTGTTGGCACGGGTTCACCGCCCAGCAGGTGATGATGTCCGTCAAGAAACACCGGCAGGGCACGGCAAGATCCTACATCTACCTCAGCGGCTGGATGGTGGCCGCGCTTCGCTCCCGGTTCGGCCCCCTGCCGGACCAGAGCATGCACGAGAAAACGACGGTTCCCGACCTGATCGAGGAGATCTATACGTTTCTCCGCCAGGCCGACGCACGGGAACTGCGCCACCTGTTCACCGAACTCGACGAAACCCGCGCCCGCGGCGGCAACGTGGCGGAAGTGATTTCCAGAATCGACAACTACGAGACCCATGTGGTGCCGATCATCGCGGACATCGATGCCGGGTTCGGCAACGAGGAAGCCACCTACCTGCTGGCCAAGCGCATGATCGAGGCCGGCGCCTGCGCCATCCAGATCGAGAACCAGGTCTCCGACGCCAAGCAGTGCGGCCACCAGGCCGGCAAGGTGACCGTGCCCCACGAGGATTTCGTCTCGAAGATCAACGCGGTGCGCTATGCGTTCCTCGAGCTCGGAATCGAGAACGGCGTTATCGTCGCCCGCACCGACTCGCTGGGCGCGGGCCTCACCATGAAGATTCCGGTATCCAAGGAGCCCGGCGATCTCGGCGACCAATATTGCGGGTTTCTCGAAGCCACCGAAGTACACGATCTCGATGAACTGCGCGACGGCGACATCACCATTCACCAGAACGGCAAGCTCTGCCGGCCCGTGCGTCTCGACAACGGGCTCTACGCCTTTCGGGAAAACACCGGTTTCGACCGGGTGGTGCTCGACTGCGTCACCAGCCTGGAACACGGGGCCGACCTGCTCTGGATCGAGACCGAACGCCCCAACCTCGGGCAGATCAAGGCGCTCGTCGACGAGGTCCGCAAGATCCAGCCCCAGGCGAAACTCGTCTACAACAACTCACCCTCCTTCAACTGGACCCTGGCTTTCCGGGAACAGGTGCACGCCCAGTGGCGGCAGGCCGGCCGGGACACGTCCGCCTATCCGGACCCCGCCCTGGTGCCGAAAGGGTTGATGGCGGCCGAATTCGACGATTCCGAACTGGCGCGCGAGGCAGACGCGCTGATCCAGCGATTCCAGGGCGATGCGGCTCGCGAGGCCGGCATTTTCCACCACCTGATCACCTTGCCCACCTATCACGAGACGGCGCTCGGCACCGACCTCCTCGCGGAAGGCTATTTCGGCGACCTGGGCATGCTGGCTTATGTGCGCGGGATTCAGCGGCGTGAAATCCGGCGCGAACTGGCGGCGGTGAAACACCAGGACCTCGCGGGGTCGAACATCGGTGACGACCACAAGGAGTATTTCCTGGGCGAGAAGGCGTTGCTCGCGGGCGGTGCGGCCAACACGATGAACCAGTTCTGAAACAGCCGAACCGGCCTATCCGATCAGGTCCTTTAGCACGGAATAGCTGTCTGCCGCTGCGTATTGAGGGTATTCCGTGCGCACATTGAGTGGTGCACGGTAGAAGTAGCCCGCGTCCGCCTGTTCGAGCATCGGTACGTCGTTATAGGAGTCGCCTGCGGCGATGACGGTCATTCTCAGTGACTGGAAGGCCTTGACCGCGCTGCGCTTGGGGTCGGGTTGGCGCAACGTGTATCCGGCGAGGCGGTCGTCCTCGATGTGGGCCCGGTGGCAGAGCAAGGTGGGCCTGCCGAGCTTGCCCATGAGGGGCATCGCGAACTCGTAGAAGGTGTCCGAGACGATCACGACCTGGTGCCGCTCGCGGGCCCAGTCCAGAAACTCCCGGGCGCCCGGGAGCGGCTCGACGCCATCGATGACCTTGCGAATCATGGAGAAAGCCAGGTCGTGCTCGCGCAGGACCCTCATGCGGAACTGCATGAGTTCGTCGTAGTCGGGAATGTCGCGGGTGGTCTTGTTGAGTGCGTCCAGCCCCGTGTGCCCGGCGACAGCCTGCCAGATCTCCGGAATCAGTACGCCTTCCAGGTCCAGGCACAGCACCTTCATTGGCATTCTCCTAGCGTTATGCGGTGATTGCGGACGGGCCGGGCGCTCGGGATTCGCCGTCAGATGCCTGCCTTTCTCCGGGGCCGGTTCGATTGGCTGCGCCGATCGCCGAGCTTCGCGTTGCGACGAAAGTCGGTGAACTTTCAGTGTTAAGCATATGCCAACACAGTATTTTCCAGCCGGTGTCGACGATTGATAGGCTGCGCCGCCACATCCGACGGACGCGGAGCATGAGTGATGGAAGCGCAAAAAGCCAGCGCCGGAGTTGATCCGCGGTCGCTGCTGGCGGAGATTGCCCGCCGATACAAATCCGGGGAGGCGGCCATTTCGTTCAGTGGCGCGGAAGACGTCGTGCTGGTCGACATGGCTCAACGCGCGGGTCTCGAGTTGGATGTGTTTTCGCTCGACACCGGGCGGCTCCACCCGGAAACCTACGAGTTCCTCGAGCGTGTGCGCAAGCACTACGGTATCGTCATCGAACTGGTGATGCCCGAGGCGGAAGCCGTCACTGAACTGGTCCGTGCGAAGGGGCTTTTCAGCTTTCTCCAGGACGGCCATGGAGAGTGCTGCGGGCTGCGCAAGGTCGAACCGCTGCGCCGAAAGCTTGGCACGCTCCAGGCCTGGATTACCGGGCAACGCAAGGATCAGGGCGTGACCCGCACCGACCTGCCCCACGAGCAGGAAGACCGGGCGTTTTCGACACCCGCTCACCGGCTGGTCAAATTCAATCCGCTCGCCGATTGGACGTCCGTCGAGGTATGGAACTACATCCGCGAGCGGGGGGTGCCGTATAACCCGCTGCACGACCGGGGGTTCGTTTCCATCGGTTGCGAACCCTGCACCCGTCCCGTGGGCCCGCACCAGCACGAACGCCTCGGCCGCTGGTGGTGGGAGGACGCCGCGAAAAAGGAGTGCGGCTTGCACGCGCAGAACGCCATCAAGATCGTCGGCTGAAACGCTGAATCGGTTGCCGGAAGAAGCTGCCGTACGGCGCTCGGTGCGCCGGCACCATCGAAACTATCGTCGGGCGGATCGGGAAGAGGTCAAGCCAATTGGTTATATGTAGCTTCCTCCTTATAGCCAAATGATAAGAAGCCGATGTAAAGTGCGCGCATACGGCGGACACTGGCAATGAAACTCCAACAGCTTCGTTACATCTGGGAAGTCGCGCACCACGACCTGAACGTGTCGGTAACGGCACAGAGCCTTTTCACGTCGCAGCCCGGGGTCAGTAAACAGATCCGCCTGCTCGAGGACGAACTGGGCGTGGAGATATTCGCCCGCAGCGGCAAGCACCTGACGCACATCACGCCCGTCGGAGAGACGATCATCGAGGTGGCCGGCGGTATCCTCCGCCAGGCGGAGAGCATCAAGCACATCGCCGAGGAATACAGCAACGAACGGCACGGCGATCTCGCCATTGCCACCACCCACACCCAGGCCCGCTACGCCCTGCCGCGCATCATTACCCGCTTTCGGGAGGCCTATCCCGGCGTCACCCTGCAGATGAACCAGGGCTCTCCTTCGCAGCTTGCCGAACTGGCGACTCAGGGAGATGTCGACTTCGTGATCGCCACGGAGGGCCTGCACCTGTTCAAGGATCTCATCATGATGCCCTGCTACCGCTGGTACCGGGACATCGTGGTTCCCAGGGGCCACCACCTGGCCGAGAAAGGTTCCCTGACTCTCGCCGATGTGGCGTCGGAACCCATCGTGACTTACGTATTCGGTTTTACCGGGCGCTCGATGCTCGACAAGGCCTTTCTGGCCGAGGGCCTGACCCCCAATGTGGCGTTCACCGCCACCGATACGGATGTCATCAAGACCTACGTGCGCCTCGGCGTCGGTGTCGGCATCATCGCTTCCATGGCGTTCGACCCGCTGGTGGACGGCGATCTGGTAACCCTGGACGGCTCACACCTCTTCGAGCCCAGCACCACCCACATCGGCTTTCGGCGCGGGACCTTCCTGCGCAGGTTCATGTACGACTTCATAGCCTGGTTCGCACCGCACCTCGACCGGGAGATCGTGGACGAGGCCATACGTTGCCCCACCCAGGCCGCCCGGGAACGGCTGTTCGCCGACATTACCCTTCCGGTGCGATAGCAAAGCGATGGCCTGTTCCTCTCGCGCCCTCGACCGGGGCGGTGGCAATCAGGCGGATTTTTTGCGGTTTTCGTTGCGCACGCCGTGGGGGACGTGGCCTGCAGTTACCTCGGTGGCGGCGCTCTCACAGTGCTGCGTCTGGTCGTCGAAGAAGACGTCGGCCCCGAAGGCTTTCAGAAACGCCGTCTTTTTCATGCCGCCGAGAAACAGCGATTCGTCGAGGCGGATGTTCCACGCGCGCAGGGTGCGAATGACCCTTTCGTGGGCGGGGGCGCCACGTGCCGTGATGAGTGCAGTGCGTATGGGGCAGTCCTGGTCGAATTCCTGCTGCAGGCTGTGCAGGGCGCCGAGGAATGACTTGAAGGGGCCGCCTTCCAGGGGTTCGGCCGCGGCGGCCTCGGCGGCGCTGAAGGCTTCCAGCCCCTGTTCCTGAAACACGCGCTCGGACGTGTCGGAGAACAGGACCGCATCGCCGTCGAACGCCAGCCGGAGCTGGCCGGATTCCGCGCCGGCGGACCGGCCCGGCGCGGGCAGCAGCGTTGCCGCGGCCACGCCGTGTTCCAGGGCATGCCCGACATCGGTGGCGTGTGTGGACAGGAACAGGTCGCAGCCGAAAGCCCGTATGTACCGGTAAGGACTCTCGCCGCCACAGAACGCGGCCCGGGTGATATTGAGCCCATGCGCGGCAATGGAATTGAATATGCGTAACCCCGTATCTGCAGTGTTGCGGGAAAGCAGAATGACTTCTACTCGATGTTTATCAAGTAATTTATTGATATTCAATAGTTTTTCTACGAATACAAATCCGTCGCCCGGTTTGAGGGCCCGGTCTTCATGTTCTATCTGGAAACGCCGGTAGGCTTCGAGCCCCTCGGCTTCGAAGATGCGGTTGCTTTCGTGAAGGTCGAAGAGTGCGCGGGAGGAGATTGCGACCGTGAGCGGTTTGCGGCTCAAGCGTCGAGGTCCGGTATCAACTCGCTCTGGAGTTTCGCCATCATGTCCTTGAGCCGCAGCTTTCGCTTTTTCAGGCGCTGGATGCGCATTGTGTCGTGGTGTCCGGTCTCGATCAGGTGGTGGATGACTTCGTCCAGGTCCCGGTGCTCGACCCTGAGGTCCTCCAGCCACTTGTTGAGTTCGGCGTTATTCACTGGACCTCTTGATCGCGAACAAGGTTGCCAAATCAGTCAAGCTCCCACCCGGACACCACCCACCTGTCGGACCGGGGCATCGTTCCGCCGGGCGGGTCCCTGCATACCCCACATGATACCCTAGCTGGCATGTTTAACCAGCGTGTGGGACACCCCGGCAAGACACCATTGCCGGCACCGCTCCATCGAGGGACGGGACACTCGGAGCGCAGTCCGATTCTGGGGGCATGGGCACCCTTTCCGCAAGCCGGCAGGGGCAATTCCGGGCCGGATCGGGCGTGTTAGTCGTTCTTGCCGCCATCGTCGCGGCCGTGGCATTCGTGGTGCTCTTTCGGCTCTTCTGGCTGTCCGCGAAACCCAGCCCCGCCACGGGCGTCATCACCCTGGTCGTGCTGCTACTGATCGCCGCGCTCGGGCTTTTGGCCGCGACGGGCCGCCTGCACTGGCTGGCCGCTCTGGGCGCGGCGCTACTGCCTTTTCTGCGACGGAGTCTGGGGCTTCTGCGTTTCGTGCCATTTCTCGGGCGCATGTATGCGCGGTACCGCCAGCAGCGCGGGGGACAGGAGCAGGCGCGGGGAGCGAGCGCCACTGCGGGCGCCATGACCCGCGAACAGGCGTTGGCCGTCCTGGGCCTTGAGTCCAATCCATCCCGGCAACAGGTAGTAGATGCGCACCGGCGCCTGATGGCAAAGATTCATCCCGACAAGGGTGGCTCGACCTATCTTGCCCAGCAACTCAACGAAGCGAAACGGGTTTTGTTACGCAACTAGACCCGGCGGGGCGACCCGCCGTCAGCGCATCAGAATTCGAGCTTCTTCCTCGAGGCTCAGGAACCGTCGCACCCAGTTGTCGAGCAGCCGGAACTCTTCGTCGGTTACCCCGAACGCCTGGCCGACCTCCTTCAGCAGGCATTCCTCCTCGATCTCGAAGGCACCGTCGGCGTAACTCAGCCGGAGCAGGTTCAGCAGGACTATGATGCGGGACCTGCGGGTATCGAAGGTGGCGTCGACGCCGTCGAGTTCCAGGTATTCGGCCTCGACGGCGGGATGCAGTTCCATCTCGCGCCGGAACTCGTCGAGCATGCCCTCCTCGTTGGGGTCGAGCAGCCCGTCTGAGACCACCACGTTGTGGGCCAGGCCCAGCAGGGCCTGGCGCTGCTCAGAGGAAAGTGCCGACAGCCACATCGCCGCGATCGCCGGTCATGTGGAGGCGATAATGCGCAGGTTATCGTACAGGCTGGTGACCATGACCAGCATGCACAACCAGCCCCACAGGATCATGGCTTTCATGAACCAGCCCTGGTCGAGAAAGTCCCTGATGAGTTGCCGCATCCTTTTCATTCACCCCGTGTGTGCAGGTGCAGCCTATTTTAGTGCCCCGCCCCTCCTGTTTCTATGCCTTCGGCAAGGGGGAGCCACGCTTCCCCGCCCCGCCTGTGACACCGCCAACCGCACCGATTCGCGCCGCCCGTGACACCTCGAATCGCACCGATTCGTGAACAGGTGCACCAATGTCTCGGGACCGAGTGCCATCGACGCGCTTGTCACATAGAATCAATGCGGTGCCCTCCCGATTCTTCAAGCTCTCGAAGCGGCTGATCAAGGCCTGTCCGGACGACTGGATCATCACGCCGAACGAGCGGTTGGCCCGGGAGTTCACCAGGGCCTACGATGCGCACCAGATTGGTCTTGGCAAGCGGGCCTGGGCATCTCCGCGGGTGGCCAGCATCGACCGGTTCATAGCCACCAGGGCGGCGGACTCGCTCCCATTGGCCGACCGTCGCAGCATCCTGGCGCCTGAGGCCGAACTGCTGCTCTGGCAGGAGTTGGGCGGGCGCGATAGGGAAACCCTTTCGGAAACGGCGGCCGATGCCTGGCGGTTGGTGCACGGCTACCGTATCCCCCTGGATGACAGCGCCTTTGCCGGTACGATCAACGCCCGCACGTTCCGGCGCTGGGCAAGGCGATTCCGGGAGGGGTTGAAACTGGACGGGACGGCCACCCGGGCGGAACTCGCCGATCTGCTCCCGGGCGCCGCCGACCGGTTGCACCTCGTTGCTTTCGATGTGGTGTCGCCGCAGGTAACCGACTTTCTCCGGCGTACGGAACGCGCAGGCGGTGTGGTGCGTCACCACCGGCCGCTGTTGATGCGAAAAGGGCCGCAGAAACGCGTGGAAACCACCGACCGGGGAGCCGAGATCCACGCCGCGGCACAGTGGGCACGGCAAGTCCTCACCCGCTATCCCGCGGCCCGTATCGGCGTCGTGTTTCCCTACCTGACGGACGCGTATCACGCCATTGCCCACGCGTTCGAGTCGGAGTTCGCCGATGCGCCGCAAGCTCTGAACATCTCGGGCGGCGTACCGCTTGCCGAGCAGCCCATCTGGCGGGATGCGGAGCTGCTGCTGCGTCTTGTGGTCGGCGAAATCAGCCACCGCGAGTTGGAGCGGCTGCGGCGGTCGCAGTGGCTGGACCTCGGAGGGCCGTTCCGGCTATCCGGCGACAGCCCCGAATTGCTGCGCCTGCACCACGTTGCCAGGGCGAGCCAGGTGCTGGGCCGGCTGGCTTCGAGCGCCCGGGAGCTGCCCGGGCGCCAGGCATTCGGGCGCTGGGTCGAGGCCTTCCGCTTCCTCTTGGCCGGCGCGGGCTGGAACGGGTCGAAGGCGGCAAGCGGGCAGTATCAGGCGTATCTGCGCCTGCGAGAGTGCCTGGATCGATTCAGCGGCTTTTCCGAGTTGCCCGGCCTTTCGGGCATGGATGCGCTGCAGACCGTCCAACGGCTGCTGGCAAACCGCCTGTTCGCCCCGGAGCGGCCTCCCGGGCCGGTGCAGGTGCTTGGATACCTGGAGACCGCCGGTCTCGCGTTCACACATCTTTGGGTTGCGGGGCTCAAGGACACGGCCTGGCCGGCAGCGCCCACACCCAATCCGCTGATACCCGTGCCGTTGCAGCGGTTGCACGGAGTGCCGCGCGCCGATCATGCGCTGGAGGCGGCGTTCGCCGTGGCGCAGACACACCGCTGGCGGCGCGCCTGCCGCTACCTGGTCACAAGTCATGCACTCGACGACAGCGAAGAGAGCCACCGTTGCAGCAGCCTCGTGGAATCGGTGCCGGTAACGGCTCTCGGCCGCCTGGTTCCGCGTTTCCGCGCCCGCCGCCATCCGTGGCTGGCCACGCCGCAGGCTGGCGGGCTGGAAGCCGTGGACGACGGTTCGGGCTCGCCGGTCGACGCAGTGGTGACGCGCGGCGGCACGTCGCTGTTTCGGGATCAGGCGCAATGTCCCTTCCGCGCCTGGGCAATCCACCGCGTTGGCCTCGGCGAGATACGCCACCCACAGAGCTTTCCGGATGCGCTCGAACGCGGAACGCTCATTCACGATGCCCTGTTCGCGCTGTATGAGGACGGCCCGGGTCCCGTCTCGGAGTCCCGCATCGAGGCGGCTGCGAGCCGGGCCGTGAACAAGCATCTGGAGCGCGTTCCGGAGCTGTATCGACGGAACGAACGCCGCCGGTTGCGGCGGCTGCTCGAAACCTGGGCGCAATACGATGCCGAGCGGCCCGAGTTTTCGATCGTGGGGCTCGAGCAGAAGGCGGAACTCACCCTTCCGGGTTTCCAGCTCAGCCTGCGCATCGACCGGATCGACCGCGATCCGCGCACGGACGCCAGGGTGGTCATGGACTACAAGACCGGCAACGTTAACGTTAGCGGGCTGCTTGGGGAACGCCTGACGGAGCCGCAACTGCCGATGTACGCGCTGTGCGACGCCGGCGTGCGCGCCACCCTGTACGCCCGGGTGGGCAGCGGCGGGGTCGCGCTGGGCGGCATTGCCAGCGAAGACATCGAACTCGGGCCGGCGCGGGTACGCCGGCTATCCCGGGAAGACTGGCGGCATCTCACCGACCGGTGGAGAGCCGGAATCGAATCGCTGGCGCGGGAATTCAGGAAGGGACACGCAACCGTCACGCCCACGTCCAGAAGCGTCTGCGACCACTGCCACCTCCCCGCCTTCTGCCGCGTCCGTGCCGCAGGAACCCCGGCAGGCGCCGCGGAAGCCACCCGGGACAGCACGCCATGAACCGCAGGGTACCCGCGCCTGTCGATGCCCCGGCACGCGATCTCGCCCTGAATCCCGCCACTTCCTGCATCGTCCAGGCCCCGGCGGGATCGGGCAAGACAACCCTCCTGGTCAGCCGGTTCGTTCGCCTTCTTGCGCTGGCCGACTATCCGGAACAGGTTCTGGCCATCACCTTCACCCGCAAGGCGGCAGCGGAGATGCGCCTTCGGGTGACCGCCATGTTCGCCGATGGGGAGTCCCGGGAAGGGGCCAGGGCCCGGGCGCGGGATGCCGAGCGGGGATGGCAGCTCGCGGGCAACCCCAGTCGGCTCAATATCCGCACCATCGACAGCTTTGCCATGTCCCTGACCCGGCAAATGCCGGTTTCCAGCGGATTCGACCGGACGGCGCGCCTGGTGGAGAACGCCTCGGAACTCCATGCCCTCGCGGCCGGGCGCCTGTTTCGCCGCCTGTACACAAACGATCCCCTCGCCGAGGAGATCGCCCGTTTCCTCGCGTTGACAGACAACGATGCCCAAAAGGCCCGCCGGCTGCTTGCCGGCATGCTCGCCCGCCGGGACCATTGGCTGGACGAGGTTACCGAAGTGGTCGCGGCGTTCAGAAAAGCGCCGCAATCCGTTGCCGGTTTGCTGAATGGGGGGCTTGAGACACTGACCGGCGCTGTTGCCGAGGACCTGGAGTCCCTGATACCCCGAGAGCCCCTGGATGAGCTGGAGTGGGCTGTCGGGTTCGCCACGGGATTCGACCGGTCCGCCCCCGGGGCGTTCTGGCGGGCGGCCGGCCGGCTGGTGACCACCGGAAGCGGCAGCCTTCGCAGGCAGCTCACAAGAAGGGACGGCTTTCCCCCGGAGGCCCGTGACGAAAAGCGGCGCGCGATGGACCTGATCGTTACCGTCGGCGCCCTGGGGCTGGAAGGTCGCTTTGCGGCCCTGCGCCTGTTGCCGCCCGAGCCGCTGTCGCCGGGGCAGGCGCAGGACCTCATCTCGATCTGCATCAGCCTTTCGCTGGCGGTCATCGACCTGTCGTCGGTCATGCGTTCGCAGGGAGTCGCGGATTTCACCGAGTTGCTGCTGGCCGCGCGCCGGGCGCTCAGATCCGGCGAGAACCCCACGGAACTGGCCCTGTCCATCGACAACCGGATCCGGCACGTACTGGTGGATGAATTTCAGGACACATCGGTTGTCCAGTACCAGTTGCTGGAACTGCTGGTGGGCGGCTGGTCCGGAGAAAGCGGGGTGAGCCTCTTCGCGGTCGGCGATCCCATGCAGTCGATCTACCGGTTCAGGGATGCGGATGTGGGCCTTTTCTACCGGGCGGAGAGCCGGGGGCTCGACCAGATGCGATTGCGCCCCCTGCGCCTCGCGATGAATTTCCGCTCCGCGCCCCGGCTTGTCGACTGGTTCAACACGACATTCCCCGATGTCATGGGCAAGGAAGCCGATCCACTGCTCGGCAGAGTGCCCTACAACCCCTGTCAGGCCGGTGTCGAAAGCGGCGGCGAAGCGAGCGTTCGCCTGTTCGAGACCGAAGAGGATGAAAGACAGGCGATCATCGACCGTATTTCCACCCTCCTCTCGGACGAACCGGATGCCCGGATCGCGCTACTGGTTCGCAGCCGCACGCACCTGACAGGAATCCTGGATGCACTGCGCGAAAACCGCATTTCCTGGCAGGCCACCGATATCGATGCCCTGGCGGACACGCCGGCGGTGACGGACCTGCTGTCCCTTGCCGCCGCAATCACCAACCCCTGCGACCGGCTGGCCTGGTACAGCCTGGTGCGCTCGCCCTGGGTCGGCCTTCGCCTGCGCGACCTGGAGGCCCTCGCTGAACTCCCGGCGTGGGATATCGCCACCCTGCGCGCAGCTTCCTCACGCCTGAGCCGGGATGGAAGACGGCGTCTCGCCCGCCTGCTGACAGCACTGGAAGCCTGGCTGCCCGCCCGGCACGAATCGCCGCCCCGAACCGTTCTCGAATCGATCTGGATTCATTGCGGCGGCCCGGCGGCCTACGGTGACGAAGCGGCCATCGACCACGCCGAACGGTTTCTGGAACTGGTTGACGACCTCGGGTCCGACGGCCTGGACGTCGACCGGCTGCGGTTCGGCGCCGACAACCTCTTCGCGGTGGAAAGCGCTGCCGCCAATCTTCAGATCCTGACCATCCACAAGGCAAAGGGCCTGGAGTTCGATCACGTCCTGCTGCCCTTCCTGGACCGGCAGACCAAGCCCACCGAAGCCCCCCTGTTGCGCTGGCGCCTGCAGGACAACCGGCTGCTCATGGCGGCACGGGAGACCGGCCCTCTGTACGATTGGCTTGCCGAAGAGGACAAACTGCGCGAGCGGCACGAGCTGCAGCGGCTCCTCTACGTCGGTTGCACCAGGGCGCGGCGCACACTGACGCTAACGGCCGTGCGTCCCGGCGACCGCCCGGCGAGCCGATCGCTTCTGAACCTGCTCTGGCCCCACGCGGCTTCCCTTCCCGTAGAGGCTTCGCCGCGCAGCCGCCCCGCAAGGCCGGACGCGGCGACCGCGGCTCCTGTCTATCGCCGCCTCGCCAGCGACTTCGTATGGCAGCCCCCGGCCAGGAAGCCCCTGCGCCTCGAACCGCAAATCGAACGCGCCTCCGATGCCGACCCCGCAGAGCGCCTGAAGCCGGACCCGATTGCCGGCCGCCGGGAAGTCGTTCTCGGCAACCTCATACACGCAGCCCTCTGCGAACTCGGCGATTCCCCACTGCCCGCCAGTGCCGGTGACTGGATCGAATCCCGCACACCGGTCTGGACCGGAAATCTGGCGGACGCCGGGCTTTCGGAGCCGGACATCGACCTTTGCCGCACCGAAACCGCGCGCCAGATCACGAACGTACTCGAAGACGAGACGGGCCGCTGGATACTGGAAGGCGGTTCCGAAGCGGTCTCCGAATACGCCGTCTCGGGCATTGTCGACGGCGCCGTACGGACGTTCCGGTTCGACCGTGCCTTCGAACACGATGGCGAACGCTGGGTAATCGACTACAAGACGGGCCCGGTATCCAGCGGAGCCGACTCCCTGGACCAGATTGTCACCCGCCATCGACCACAGCTTGCCCGCTACCGCGCGTTGGCTGAAGATCTCTACCACCAGCCCGTGCGCACGGCCCTGTACCTGACTTCAATTCCACGTCTGATTGAGTTGTAGCCGCGTTCGCCCCGGGAGCCCTCGCTACTCCAATGGGTGGTTTCAAGCCGTCCGCATTGCATGTCACATCGCACATCAGTACCATGCGCGGCCTTATGCGAAACCACTGTGCAACGATCTTTTGGTTTGGTTACTTCGGCCGTGCCGCCGAGAGTTGGCGCTGCACCTGAAGTCCCGACAGGACGACGGAAAGGCGGACGGACTCTCCCCGCCTTTCGGAGGAAACCCCGCAAGGCGACGAGCGGGGTTTTTTATTGGCCCGGGGCAACGAGCCGCAGGGAGACATCGACATGACGGAACTGGAAAACCTGAACGTGGCGGGACACGAAATACTCATCACGCCCGAAAAGCTGAAGGAGCGGCTTCCGGTCACGAGCGCCGCGGCGGCGAGCGTAGTGCGGGCGCGGGAAGCGGTGAACGCGGTGCTGGGCGGCGAAGACCGCCGCCTGCTCGCCATCGTCGGCCCCTGCTCCATCCATGACCCCTCCGCGGCCCTGGAATACGGCGAACGCCTCGCCGCCCTGGCGCGCCGGGTGGATGAAACGATGCTGATCGTCATGCGGGCGTATTTCGAGAAGCCCCGCTCCACCGTGGGCTGGAAAGGCCTGGTCAACGACCCCTATCTCAACGACACCTTCCGCGTGGCTGACGGGCTGACGATCGCCCGCCAACTGCTCATCGACCTGGCCGAACTCGGCCTGCCGCTCAGCACGGAGGCGCTCAACGCCATCACGCCGCAATACCTGCAGGACCTGATCGCCTGGTCCGCCATCGGCGCGCGCACATCCGAGTCGCAGACCCACCGTGAAATGGCATCCGGCCTGAGTTCCGCGGTCGGTTTCAAGAACGGCACCGACGGTTCCCTGGACGCGGCCGTGAACGCCATGCACTCGGTGGCGGAACCGCATCGATTTCTCGGCATAAACCCGTCAGGCCAGGTTGCGGTGATCGAAACCCGGGGGAACGCGAACGCGCACATCGTCCTTCGCGGGGGCGCCGGCGGCCCCAACTACGATGCGGGAAGCATCGCCGCCTGCGAGCGCAAGATGGAAAAGGCGGGGCTGAAGCCCGTCATCATGGTCGACTGCAGCCACGCCAACTCCAATAAGAATCCAGCCACCCAGCCCGCAGTTGCCCGGTCGATCGTCAAGCAGATCCTGCGCGGCAACCGGTCCATTGTTGGCATCATGCTCGAAAGCCACCTGCACGAGGGCCGGCAACGGATTCCCGACCGGCTGGAGGATCTGCGTTACGGGGTTTCGATTACCGATGGGTGCATCGACTGGAGTACGACGGAAAGCCTGCTGCTGGAGATTGCCGAAGCCCTGCGCCCGACGGTATTGAGCGGAGCCGCTTGACTCCCTGACTGCTAGCGGTAGTAGGCGTGTTCGGTGTAGGTGTGGTCGGTGGCGTCGCGGATGCCGCCGAGGTCGGGGATCTGCTCGAGTAGCGTGGTTTCAACCCCGTGTTTCAGGGTGATGTCCACTGCGGCGCAGCCCTGGCAGCCGCCGCCGAACTGCAGGACGGCCACGTTTTCTTCCACCACCTCCACCAGCGTGACCATGCCGCCGTGGGCGGCGAGGCCCGGGTTGATCTCGTTGTAGAGCACGTAATTGATGCGGTCTTCAAGGGGTGAGTCGGGGTCGACGCTGGGGACCCGGGCATTGGGGGCCTTGATGGTGAGCTGGCCGCCCATGCGGTCTTCCTGGAAATCGACCGCGGCGCCTTCCAGGTACTTGCGGCTGCGTTCTTCGATCCAGGCGCGAAAACCCTCGTAGTCGTAGGGAACGTCATCGTCCTGGGACTCGCCGGGGCGGCAGTAGGCGATGCAGGTCTCCGCGTGCGGTGTGCCGGGCTGGGCCACGAACACCCGAATGCCCACGTCGTCGTCGTCCTGCTTTGCAAGCAGGTCGCGAAGATAGGCCTGGGCGCTTTCCGAGATCTCGATCAAGGTAATTTCCGACTGTTTCAGTCAGGTATCCTACATGGACCTTGTCCGGATACCAAGAACCGGTAAACGAGAGGCGGGCGCCGAGAGCAGGTGTTCCTTGCGCGCCTTGCGCGTCCTCGTCCCGGCGCACCGGGTTGCCGACTCGCATGAATCCTGCTCATGTTCCGGTTCGAGGATCCAGATTGCATTGGCCGGGGTGGCTCCTAGACTCGCTACAGCCACGGCCGGTGCCATGACCAGACTGGAACAGACGTTGCGCGAGCGGATCCTGGTGCTGGATGGCGCCTACGGCACCTATCTGCAGGGTCGGGACATCGACGAATCAGCCTACCGGGGACGCGAGTTCCGGGAGCACGATCTGCCGCTTCGGGGCAACCACGACGTTCTCTGCCTGACGGCGCCGAAACTGGTCGCGGAGGCGCACCGCGCCTACCTGAAGGCCGGGGCCGACATACTGAAGACAAACTCGTTCACGGCTACCGCCATCTCCCAGGCGGACTACGGCCTGGAGGATCACGCCGCCGCCATCAACGGCGCGGCGGCCCGCATCGCACGCGAGGCTGCCATGGCGTTCGCGACCGATGACTGGCCGCGTTACGTGGCGGGGGTTCTCGGCCCGACCAACCGAACCGCCAGCCTCTCGCCGGACGTAAACGATCCGGGGGCGCGCAACGTCACCTTCAGCGCCCTCTACGATGCCTATCTCGACGCGGCGGGCGCGCTCATCTCGAACGGCGTGGACCTCCTCTTGATCGAGACGGTTTTCGACACCCTGAACGCCAAGGCCGCCATAGCCGCCGTGCGCGACGCCATGCACAGGGAGGGGCGCACCCTGCCGCTCGTGATTTCCGGGACGATCACCGACGCCAGCGGACGCACGCTATCCGGCCAGACCTGCGAGGCGTTCTGGGCTTCGGTCGCCCACGCGAAACCGCTGGCTGCCGGGTTCAACTGCGCCCTTGGAGCGGAGCAGCTCAGGCCCTACGTAGACCGCCTGTCCCGCATCGCCGATACCTTTGTAAGCGTCCATCCGAACGCCGGCCTGCCAAACGAGTTCGGCGGATACGACCAGAGCCCCGGCGAAATGGCCGCGGTTCTCGGCGAATTCGCCGGGAGCGGCCTGGTCAACCTGGTGGGCGGTTGTTGCGGCACCCTGCCGGAACACATCGTCGCCATTCGGGATGCCGTGCGCGACTGCCCTCCCCGCCCCGTCCCCGGGGCCCGGCCCGGCCTCGAACTCTCGGGCCTCGAGCCGCTGCGGATCGACAGCGAATCGCTGTTCGTCAATGTGGGCGAGCGCACCAACGTGACCGGGTCGGCGAGGTTTGCGCGGCTGATCCGCGACGGAGACTACGAGAACGCGGTGCGGGTCGCCCGCCAGCAGGTCGAGGCCGGCGCCCAGGTCATCGACGTCAACATGGACGAAGGCATGCTCGATTCCCGGGGCGCCATGGTTCGGTTCCTGAACCTGATCGCTGCCGAGCCGGACATCAGCCGGGTGCCGGTGATGATCGATTCGAGCAAGTGGGACATCATCGAGGCGGGCCTGCAATGTGTGCAGGGCAAGGCCGTCGTCAATTCCATCAGCCTCAAGGAGGGCGAGGCGGCCTTCATCGAGGCGGCCCGGGGTTGCCTGAAATACGGCGCGGCCGCGGTCGTGATGGCGTTCGACGAGCAGGGGCAGGCCGATACCCTCGAGCGCCGCATCGAAGTCTCTTCCCGGGCCTTTCGGATTCTCACGGAAACGGCTGGGTTTCCCCCGGAAGACATCATTCTCGACCCCAACGTGTTCGCCATCGGCACGGGCATCGAGGAACACAGGAACCACGCCGTCGATTTCATCGAAACCTGCCGCTGGATCCACGGGCATCTGCCCGGCGCCAAGACCTCCGGCGGAATCAGCAACGTCTCCTTCGCGTTCCGTGGCAACAACGCGCTGCGCGAAGCCATCCACACGGTCTTCCTCTACCACGCCATCGAGGCGGGGCTGACCATGGGAATCGTCAATGCCGGGCAGCTCGGCATCTATTCCGACCTGCCCGAAGAACTGCGCCGGCGGGTCGAGGACCTGGTGCTGAACCGGCGCGCGGATGCCACGGAGCGCCTGCTGGAGATCGCCGATCGATACGGCGGTTCGACCGCCCGCCGGCGGCCCGACGATGAGGGCTGGCGCGCCCTTGACGTCGACAGGCGGCTGCGGCACGCGCTGGTGCACGGCTTCACCGAACACATCGTCGACGATACCGAGGAAGCCCGGCTCCGGGCATCGGATCCCATCGATGTCATCGAAGGCCCGCTCATGGACGGCATGAACGTCGTGGGCGACCTGTTCGGATCGGGCAAGATGTTTCTCCCGCAGGTGGTCAAGAGCGCCCGCGTGATGAAACAGGCGGTGGCCCACCTGGTGCCGTTTATCGAGGCGCGCAAGGGCCCCGGGCGCAAGGCCAGGGGCACCATCGTCACGGCGACGGTGAAGGGCGACGTGCACGACATCGGCAAGAACATCGTCGGCGTGGTGCTCCAGTGCAACAACTTCGAGGTGGTCGATCTCGGCGTCATGGTGCCCGCGGAAAAGATCCTGGAAACGGCGCGGGCGGTGAACGCCGACTTCATCGGCCTGTCCGGACTGATCACGCCGTCGCTGGAGGAAATGACCCATGTGGCTGCCGAGATGCAACGCCTGGGGTTCGAACTTCCGCTGCTGATCGGTGGCGCCACCACTTCCAAGGCGCACACCGCCGTGAAGATCGAACCCGAGTATTCGAACGGCGCGACCGTATACGTGCCCGACGCTTCCCGGGCGGTGAGCACGGTGCAGCGACTGGTGTCCGAAGAGGCCCGAATCGCCCTGGAGGCGGAACTGGGCGCCGAGTACGGCGCCATTCGCGAGCGGGCCGCCGCCCGCGCCCGCAAACTGGAACTGCTCGGCCTGGATGCCGCCCGCGCCAACCGGCTGCGCCTCGACTGGCAGTCGTTCGAAGCCCCGGTTCCCCGCGCGCCCGGCGTTCACGACGCCTCGATCGAGCTGGAAACGCTGGTGCCCTATATCGACTGGTCGCCGTTCTTCATGACCTGGGAGCTGGCGGGCAAGTATCCGGACATTCTCGACGACCCGGTCGTGGGCGAGGCGGCACAAGACCTGTTCGACGACGCGAAGCGGATGCTGGACACGCTGATCGAGGGCGGCCTGCTCCGCGCCCGGGGCGTGATCGGCATCTGGCCATGCCGGCGGCACGGTGACGACGACATTCGCCTGTATGCGGACGAGGCGCACCGCACGCCCCTGGCGACGGTTCACCATCTGCGTCAGCAGCGGCTGCTGCCGGAGGGGAAGCCCAACCTGTGCCTGGCGGATTTCATCTCGCCCGAACGCGACTATATCGGCGGTTTCGCGGTGACAGCGGGCATCGGGGACGAGCGGGCCCTCCAGCGGCATGCCGGCGACGACTATGCGGGTATCCTGATCAAGGCGCTGGCCGACCGCCTGGCCGAGGCGGCCGCGGAATACCTGCACGAACGGGTGCGGCGTGAGTTCTGGGGCTTTGCCGCGGATGAGTCACTGGACGCGCCGGACCTCATTGCGGAGCGCTATCGGGGGATTCGTCCCGCGCCCGGCTATCCGGCGTGCCCCGAGCACAGCGAAAAAGAACGGCTGTTCGGCCTGCTGGATGCCGAGCGCAGAACGGGCATCCGGTTGACCGAGCATTTCGCGATGCATCCCGCCGCATCCGTTTCGGGATGGTATTTCGCCCACCCCGAAAGCCGGTATTTCGGCGTCGGCAAGATCGCGGCGGACCAAGTCGCCGACTACGCCGCCCGCAAGGGCGTCGGAACGGAAACAGCCCGTTCCTGGCTGAGGCCGAACCTGGTCTGACACGCACTCTCCACCAGTTTCCTGCTGCGGGCGCCGATGCACTCGCGCAAGGGCGGTACGGATGCGGACCAAACGTCGTTTGATAACTTTTTGTTCTTTGGATAGTTGTATTCATCATTATTCGGCGTAAGGCTACGGTGCTAGCGTTACCGGTTGGCATACGAACGGCCTGCCCATGTACCGCTACGACAGCTTCGATCAGAAGTTCATCGACGAGCGTGTGGCCCACTACCGGGACCAGACACGGCGCTATCTGGCCGGTGAACTGAGCGAAGAGCAATTCCTGCAACTGCGCCTGCGCAACGGGCTCTATATCCAGCGCCTCGCCCCGATGCTGCGGGTTGCCATCCCTTACGGAACGCTGTCCAGCCGGCAACTGCGCATGCTTGCGCACATCGCCCGCCACTACGACCGGGGCTACGGCCACCTCAGCACCCGCCAGAATATCCAGTTCAACTGGCCGGAACTCGAGGAAGTGCCGGACATCCTCGCGGACCTGGCCAAGGTGCAGATGCACGCCATCCAGACGAGCGGCAACTGCATCCGCAACGTCACCACCGACGAGTTCGCGGGCGTGGCGGCCGACGAAGAGATCGATGCCCGCCCCTACTGCGAACTGATTCGCCAGTGGTCCACATCGCATCCCGAATTCGACTGGTTGCCGCGGAAATTCAAGATCGCCGTTACGGGCGCTCCCGTGGACCGGGCGGCAATCAACGTGCACGACATCGGCATCCGGGCCTATCCGGCACCGGGGCGCCGCTCCGGCACCGATGGGGAAGACCTGTTCGACATCAAGGTCGGCGGCGGGCTCGGGCGCACGCCCGTGATCGGCGCGCTCATACGCGAAGGGTTGCCGGCAAGGCACCTGCTGACTTATCTCGAAGCCATCATGCGCGTCTACAACCGTTACGGGCGCCGTGACAACAAGTACAAGGCGCGCATCAAGATACTGGTGCGGGCGATGACCCCTGAGGGTTTCAAGGCCAGGGTCGACGAGGAATGGTCCCATCTGGAAAATTCGGCAAGCACGTTGACGCCGGCCGAGATCGCGCGCATGCGGGCCCATTTCCGGCCGCCCGACTATCCGCCACGGGAAGGCGCGGCGGAAACGCTGGCCGCCGACCGGCTGCGCGACCCGTCATTCGACCAATGGGTACGCCTGAACGTTTCGGCGCACAAGCAACCCGGATACGCCATCGTGACCCTGTCCTGCAAACCCACCGGCGTACCCCCGGGCGACGTTGACGACCGGCAGATGGAAGCCGTGGCGGGCTGGGCGGAGGCGTACGGGTTCGGCGAAGTCCGCATCAGCCACCAGCAGAACTTCGTACTGCCTGACGTCGCCGCCGATGCGTTGCACGATCTCTGGCGCTCCGCCCGCGCCCTGGGTCTCGGCACGGCCAACCGGAACCTGGCCACCGACATCATCTGCTGCCCCGGGGGCGACTACTGCTCACTGGCCAATGCCAAGTCGATTCCGGTCGCGGAGGCCATTCAGCAACACCTCGAAGACCAGGACTACCTCCACGATCTCGGCGAGATCGACATCAACATATCCGGCTGCATGAACGCCTGCGGCCACCACCACGTGGGTCATATCGGCATTCTCGGGGTAGACAAGAAAGGCCGCGAGTACTACCAGATCTCTCTCGGCGGCCACTCCGGCGACGACGCATCGCTGGGCAAAATTGTAGGGCCCTCGGTATCCCGGGACGAAGTCATCGCCGTCATCCAGGACATCCTGGACACCTACCTCGCGCATCGCATCGAGGACGAGAGCTTTCTCCACTGCGTCCGACGGCTCGGACTGGAACCCTTCAAGGAGCGCATCTATGCCAAAGCTGCTTAGTCTGAACGGAGAATTCGAGAGCCCCGCCACCGGGCCGCTCGCGGCGGGTCGTCACCGTCCGCCGTGGCCGGCGGAAAACGGCGATTCGATGGTTCGACAAGGCGTTACGGCCGCCGCGCCGGAGCTCGTGGATGCCGGGAACTGGACGCCGGAGTGCGGCAAGGGTGTACGCCTGACCGTCGATGACGAGGTGGACGAGCGCTTCCTGGCGGCAAACCGGATCGCCATCGAGTTCCCCGCGTTCAACGACGGTCGCGGGCTGTCGCTGGCCGTGCTGTTGCGCACCCGCCATGGCTACGCCGGCGACATCGTGGCCACGGGCGACGTTCACGAAGACATGCTGCACTACCTGCGCCGCTGCGGGTTCACCAGCTTCCTGGTGCCCGACGAGCGCAGCCTCGACACGGCCCTGTCAACACTTGCACCCTATTCCGATTACTATCAGGCTTCGGTCATTGAGCCGCAACCCGCTTTTCGTCGGATAGGGAGAGGTGCCTGACCCCCATTTGCTCGAATCGGTCTTTCTGATATTCGCCGGGGCCGCCCTGCTGGCGACCCTGGCGCTGTTTGGCCGTCAGCCGCTGCTCGTGGCGTACATCGCCATCGGCTGCCTGCTCGGGCCGCACGGCCTGGCCCTGGTAACCGACGCGGTGCACCTCTCGGAGATCGCGGAGATCGGGATCATTTTCCTGCTCTTTCTGGTGGGCCTCGACCTGCAGCCGTCGAAGCTGCACAACATGGTCATGAAATCGCTGTTGACGGCGCTGCTTTCGAGCATCGCCTTCTTCGCGGTCGGCTTCTCGGTCATGCTGGCATTCGGCTTCGAGTTCCGGGAAGCCGTCGTCACGGGTGTCGCGGTCACGTTCTCGAGCACCATTCTCGGCATCAAGCTGCTGCCGACGACCGTACTGCACCACCGGCACGTCGGCGAAATCGTGGTCAGCCTGCTGCTCATCCAGGACTTCATCGCCATCGTCGCCCTCCTGTTCGCATCGGGTTACGGCACCAGCCTCGACAGCCTGGTTTCGAACCTCGGCACCATCGCGATTGCGCTCCCGCTGCTGTCGGCCGGCGCCTGGCTGGCCGTCCGTTTCCTGATCCTGCCGCTCCTGAAGCGGTTCGATGTCTTTCACGAATTCACTTTCCTGCTGGCCATCGGATGGTGCCTGGGTTTCGCAAGTCTCGCGGAGGCCGCCGGCCTGTCGCTGGCCATCGGCGCCTTCATTGCCGGCGTTGCGCTGGCCACGAGCCCCATCGCCCTGTATATCGCCGAGAGCCTGCGCCCGTTGCGGGACTTCTTCCTGGTGCTGTTCTTTTTCACGGTCGGGGCTGCGCTGGATGTCCGGCTGCTGATCGAAGTGGCGCTGCCGACCGGGCTGCTTGCCGCTCTGCTCATGCTGATCAAGCCCGGGGTTTTCTCCGCGTTGCTGCGCTGGCAGGGGGAAAGCCCCGCGACGGGCTGGGAGGTCGGCTACCGCCTGGGGCAGGCGTCCGAGTTCTCGCTTTTGGTCAGCTACGTCGCCATAACCGCCGGCCTGCTCGGCAAGGAGGCGGCGCACGTCGTCCAGGGCGCCACCGTCCTGACCCTGGTGGTTTCCAGCTACCTGGTGATCTTCCGCTACCCGAGCCCCATCGCGGTTCGCGCCGAGCTGCGCAGGGACTGAGAGCGCTCCGCCAAGGCCGCCCGCGGTTCCGCTACCGGCCGAACAGGCGCCCGGTCATGCGGCCGATGCTGTTCTCGACCTGGGCGAGCATTTTCTCCAGCGGCCTCTTCGGCTCTTTCCAGCGTATTTCATAGACATCGGTATCGGCGCACCTCTGCATCAGGTATTCGTCGCTGGTCATGATCTCGTCGACCAGGTTGAGGTCCAGGGCGCGTTGGCCGAACCAGGCTTCTCCGGTCGCCACCTTTTCCAGGTCGAGACCGGGGCGTTTGTCCACGACGAACTCCTGGAACAGCGCGTGCAGGTCCTCCAGCTCGTCGGTGAACTTCTCCCGGCCCTCCTGGGTATTCTCTCCGAACACCGTCAGCGTGCGCTTGTACTTGCCGGCGGTAATGAGTTCCACATCGACGTCCTTCTTCTTGAGCAGGCGGTGCACGTTCGGAACCTGCGCGACGACCCCGATGGAACCGACCACGGCAAAGGGTGCGGCGATGAGGCGGTTCGCGACCGCCGCCATCAGGTAACCGCCGCTCGCCGCCACCTTGTCGACCGCGACCACCAGGTTCAGGTTCTTCTCCCGGACCCGCAGGAGCTGGGAAGCGGCCAGGCCATAGCTGTGGGCCAGGCCGCCGGGACTCTCGACGCGCGCGACCACTTCATCGCCTTCCCGGGCTTCGGAAAGAATGGCGTTGATCTCGTGCCGAAGCCCCTTGACCCGGCTCGCCTGCATGTCGCCCTTGAACGCGAGTGCAAAGACGCGGCCCGGCCGCCCGTTCTCTTCCGGGCCCTGGCGCCGCTGCTGTTTTCGCTTTTTGGCCGCCGCCTTGGCGGCTTTCTTGAATTCACCCGCGGGAAGGACGGCCTGCTCGATGCACTGCCTGAGGCTGTCGAGGTGGTCGTTGAGCCGGGTGACTTCCAGGTGGCCCATCGTCTCCGAGCGTTTCTTCGCCGCCAGGGATGCGGCGGCGAAAATCACGATCAGCATGGCCGCGACGACAGTGACGGCCTGGGCCAGGAAAACAAGATATTCGTAGACGTAGGCCATGCCGGCTCCTGTTGCATCGATCTGGTGTGTCTGGGCGGACGCCGTCCCGCGGGCTGCCGGACGGCGGCGGCCTACTCTACTGGTTCGGACGGATTCTCGTCCAGACGCAACGGTCTCCCAAGCGTTCGAGCATGGCTTCGTGGGCGGCCAGCTCCTCGGGACTGGCCCGGATCACTTTCAATCGCGGCCGGTCGGCCGGCAGGGGCGGAAACGCTTCCTCGCCGGCGAAGGCCTGTGCCTCCTGGCCATGGGGGTTGGCGAACATCCCGGTTTGTCCGCCGGTCATCGCGAGATAGACATCCGCCAGAATCTCCGCGTCCAGCAGCGCCCCGTGCAGCGTTCGGTGCTTGTTGTCCACCCCGTATCGGCGGCAAAGGGCGTCGAGGTTGTTCCGCTGTCCGGGGTGGCGGCGCCGCGCCAGGTCGAGGGAGTCTTCTATGCGGCAAAGTTCTTCGAGACGGAAGTCGACTCCCGGCAGCCTGGAGAACTCGTCGTCGAGAAAGGAGCGATCGAAAGGCGCATTGTGGATGATCAGTTCGGCGCCGCGCACGAATTCGACGAACGCTTCGCAGATATCCGCAAACGTCGGCTTGTCGTCGAGGAATTCGCGCCTGATGCCGTGAACCTCCAGGGCGCCATCGTCGATGTCCCGCTCGGGATTGATGTAAGTGTGAAAGCGCTCGCCGGTGGGCTTGCGGTGGATGAGTTCGATGGCGCCGATCTCTATGATCCTGTGGCCCTGCTCGGGTTCCAGGCCCGTGGTTTCCGTGTCCAGAACGATCTGGCGCATCAGCCCCGGCGCTCCGCCGCCGCGTCAATGGGCCCCTCGCCGGTTTCCGGATGCCTCTCGAGAGCATCGATGGCCTCGTTGGCGAGGCGGTCGACCCGCTCGTTCTCGGGGTGCCCGCTGTGGCCCTTCACCCAGCGCCAGTCGATCCGGTGAGGTTCGGCAGCGGCCTCCAGGCGCTGCCAGAGATCGCGGTTCTTGACCGGCGTTTTCTGGCTGGTGCGCCAGCCGTTTCGCCGCCAGCGGGGCACCCACTCGGTGATGCCACGGCGCACGTATTCGGAATCCGTTGACAGCACGACCCGGCACGGCCGAGTCAGGCGCTCCAGACCCTGGATGGCGGCCATGAGCTCCATGCGGTTGTTGGTGGAGTCCCGTTCCGCTCCGGAGACAACCTTGCTGCTGCCCCGGTACCGCAGCAGTGCCGCCCAGCCACCGGGGCCGGGATTGCCCCGGCAGGCGCCGTCGGTGAAGATCTCAACGACGGCGCTCAAGGGGCTTCCAGGCGGTCGGTTTCGGGTAGGCGACCGGTGCGACGCGGGATCGTTCGCGGGCCTGGCGCCGTCCCACCCAGCGCCCGCCCTGGGCCTGTTTCAGCGCCGAGACAATGACAACGCCCCCGGTGGGCGGCTGTACCCGGTCCAGCCAGGCGCCGACCTGCCCCGGCCAGTTCCAGCCAAGGTGCAACGGCAGGCCGAATCCGAGGTGGGCGGTGCGGGTTTCCGGCCTGAAGCCCAGCAACGCCAGCCAGTCGAGCAGGCGCAGGGGATTGACAAAGCGCATGCCCGAGAACGGGTCGTCGTGCAGGCGCCCGTACATCGCCCGCAATCCCCACAGGCTCATTGCGTTGAACGCGCAGATCAGCAGCCGGCCGCCGGGCGCGACAACGCGGCTCACCTCGCGCAAGGCCTCCCGCGGATCGTCCTCCAACTCGAGGCTGTGATGCAGAACGAAGCCGTCCGCGGACCGGTTGGGCATGGGCAGCGCACTGAGGCGGCTGGTCATGCTCGACAGTTCGGCGTGCGTTTCCGTTTCCCGGACGGCCAGGTAGAAGCAGTTGCGGACCATGCAGCGCTTGACGCCACGGGCCGCTGCCGGCGTGCCGCCGGACCACACCAGCGTATCGCCGTGAAACCGTCGCACCAGGTCGGCCAGGATGGGATCTTCCCGGGCGAGGACCCACTTCCCGAGACTGCTGCCGCACCAGCCGGCCCGTGATTGCTGTGAACCAGGCACGCCGGCCGCCCCGCTCAGCGCCGCTCGATGTCCGCTTCGGCATCCAGTGCGGCCTGCAGGGCCGCAAAGTCCAGGGTGCCGCCCCGGGAGGCGAACCAGGTGCGCATGGTTTCGAGTTCCGCATCGGAGACCGCCGCGAGGTCGCCGTCCTGTACGCGCGTGACGGTTACAAGCGCCTCCCCTTCCGCGCCGAGACTCGCCTCACCCACACTCCTGCCGCCTCCCGGGGGTCGCGGCAGCGCGAAGGCGGCGGCCAGAACGTCGTCGGGCGCCGTGCCTCCCGCCCGGGTAACGAGTTCGAATGTCTCCCAGTCCAGGCCGTGCGCATTGGCGACATCGGTCACGCTCGCGCCGCCGCGTATCTGCTCCAGCGCCTCGCCTCGGGCGGCAAGCAGTGCCCGTTGCGCTTCCTGCTCGACGAGCAACGTCCCGATCTCCCCTTCGACCTCGGCGAAGGGCTTGACCACGGGTGGATGGCTCTCCCGCACCCGCACCACCACGGCGCGCCCGTCGCTGTACTCCACCGCCGGGCTGTTGTTGCCGTCGAGCAGCACATCGGCCTCGAATATCGCATCGCGCAAACCGGCATTGACGAAAATCCCTTCACCGGACTCACGGGTGACGCCCTCGGCCCGGTTCAGGTCGAGTTCGAGGGTTTCCGCGATGCCGTCCAGGGAATCGTTCATCTCGAACGCCAGGTTGTCGAGTTCGCGCAACCGGTCCTTGAACAGCTCCCGCGCGGCGTTTTCGACCAAGCGCCGCTCGATGTCCGCCCGCAGTTCGTCGAAATCGGGGTAGGGCTGGATCTCGATGCCGTCGAGCCGAATCAGGTGGTAACCGAACTGGGTTTTCACCGGCTCGGAGAGCTGGCCGTTTTCTTCGAGGTTCCACAGCGCCCGCTCGAAGTCCGGGTCGAAAATGCCCTTGCCCACGCTGCCCAATTCACCGCCCGCCGCACTCGAGCCCGGGTCTTCGGAAAACTTGCCTGCGAGGTCTGCGAAGGACTCCCCGGATTCGATGCGTTGCCGGATGTCGGCCAACAGGGCCCTGGCCTGTTCGTCGTTCCTGTCGTCGGTAACCTGAAGAAGAATGTGCGAACTGCTGCGCAGTTCTTCCCCGCCCGCGTTTGCCTTGTCTGCCTCGTATTCGTTGCGTAGCTGTTCCTCGTCGATGTCGACCGCCGGGTCTTCGGTGAGCATTTGCCAGTTCAATTCCAGGTAGGCGACATCGACGGACTCTTTCGTCATGAATTCCGCCTGGTGTTCGTCGTAGTAGGTGAGAATCTCCTCGGGTGCGATTTCAACGCCCGCGCTGAAATGTTCGACCGTAAACGGCAGGTAGGCGATATCGCGACTCTGGTTCATGAGGGCGTTCAGGAGGCGTGTTTCCCAAAGCGGCAGTACGGCCGTTTCGGTGACCGCCTGACGTAGCTGGTTCACCCTCAGGAGCGCCCCCATTTCCTCGAGGTACTCGGGCGCGGAGTAGCCGAGTGCGGATACGCCGCGCCGGTAGAGGTTCTCGTTGAAGCGGCCGTCCACCTGGAAGTTGGGGTCGCCGGCGACGATTTCGTCCACCTGGGATTTCGATGCCTGCAAGCCCAACTCGTCGATTGCCTGGTCGAGCAGCTTGCGGACGATCAACTGCTCCAGGGAAGCCTGCTGCAGCGCCAGTTGATCGATGGCTTCCGGATCGGCCTCATCGCCGAGCTGCAGCATGATTCTGCGGCGCTGGCGTTCGGTTTCCACCTCCACCATGCCGCGGGTGATCTCGTCGCCGTTGACGCTGGCGATCTCGGGGTCGCCGGGCGCAAAGACATTGAACGCCCCGAAACCGAAAAACGCCAGCGCGAAGACGAGCGCCGCCACGATGATCTTGAACCCCATGCTCTGGGTGCGATCTCTAAGCTTCTGCAACATGATTCGAATAGCGCCTAGAAAAAAGGCGCAGAAGCTGCGCCTTTAGACGAATTGGTGAAATCCCTGCTCTGGGGATGTCGAACGGTATGGGGCCTTCCCTCAGTTCAAAGCGTCTTTGAGCGTTTTGCCGGCCTTGAATGCCGGCACCCTGGAGGCCGCGATCTCGATGGTTTCGCCGGTCTGGGGATTGCGGCCGGTGCGGGCCGCCCGGTCCCTGACGGAGAACGTTCCGAACCCCACCAGCGCAACCGGGTCGGACTGTTTGAGCGAGTCTGTAATGGCGTCAAGCGTTGCTTCGAGCGCCCGAGCGGCAGCCGCCCTGGAGATACCGGATCCTGCTGCGATGCGATCTGTGAGTTCGGATTTGTTCACGTGTTTTCCCTCGATGACGGCGACCCTTGAACGGACAGCCGAGATGAATTTGCAACCGTATGATGACTACGATCAGCCCTCGCGTTTATACCAACAGCGTTTTTTCACTGCAAGCCTGTACCCGCCTCCTGGCCCGACCAATTCATGAACAGGCCCGGCTGCCGGGTCAGTGGGGATTGACCGTCGGTTCGTCGTCAGCGTTGAGGTCCACCACCGGGCCGGAAACCGGGGGACCCGCTTCCTCGGCGAACCGGGGTGCCGGCATTCGTTCGAGCGCGAAATCAAGCACCGCATCCATCCACTTGACCGGGTGGATGTTCAGGTTTTCCTTGATGTTGTCGGCTATCTCTTTGAGGTCACGTTCGTTTTCTTCCGGAATGACAACGTGACGTATGCCTCCCCGGTGTGCCGCAAGCAGCTTTTCCTTCAGGCCGCCGATGGGCAGGACGCGCCCGCGCAGGGTGATTTCACCGGTCATCGCGACATCGGCGCGAACGGGGATGCCGGTTACCACGGAGACCATGGCCGTGCACATCCCGATGCCGGCGCTGGGGCCGTCCTTGGGTGTGGCGCCTTCCGGAACATGAATGTGGAGGTCGTATTTTTCGTGGAAGTCACCGGCTACGCCCAGCGCATCGCCGCGGCTGCGCACGAAGGTGAGCGCCGCCTGGATGCTCTCCTGCATGACATCGCCGAGTGAGCCGGTCTTGGTTTGCCGGCCCTTGCCGGGGACCGCGACCGCCTCGATATTCAGCAGTTCCCCGCCCGCCTCCGTCCAGGCCAGCCCGGTGACGATGCCGATCTGGTTGTTCTCCTCGGCGAGCCCGTAGGTGTGACGCCGTACGCCGTTGTATTTCTCGATGTCCTTCGCGCGGACCCTGATGTCGCCGATTTCCGGCCGCATTGCCTTGCGCTTGACCACCTTGCGGGCCAGCTTGGCGATCTCCCGCTCCAGGCCGCGCACGCCCGCCTCCTTCGTGTAATAGCGGATCAGGTGCAGTATCGCCTTGTCTGTCATGGCGAGTTCGCCGGTTTTCAGGCCCGAGCGCTCGAGGTGCTTGGGTATGAGAAAGCGCCCGGCAATGTTGAGTTTCTCGTCTTCGGTGTACCCCGGCAGCCGAATGACCTCCATTCGGTCCAGTAGCGCCGGGGGCATGTTGAGGGAGTTGGAGGTGCACACGAAAAACACGTCCGAGAGATCGTAGTCGACTTCGAGATAGTGGTCGTTGAAGGTCCCGTTCTGCTCGGCATCGAGCACCTCGAGCAGCGCGCTCGCCGGATCGCCCCGGAAATCGGTTCCCATCTTGTCCACTTCATCGAGCAGGAACAACGGGTTGCTGACGCCGGCCTTGGCCATCTTTTGCACGATCCGGCCCGGCATCGAACCGATATAGGTGCGCCGGTGGCCGCGTATTTCGGCCTCGTCGCGGATGCCGCCCAGCGCCACCCGCACGAACTTGCGATTCGTCGCGCGGGCGATGCTCTCGCCGAGGGACGTCTTGCCGACACCCGGCGGGCCCACGAAGCAGAGCACCGGCCCGCTCATGCGGCGCACCCGGCTCTGCACCGCCAGGAACTCGATGATCCGCTCCTTGACCTCCTCAAGCCCGTAGTGATCCTCGTCGAGGATCCGCTGGGCTTTCGGGAGATCCCGGCGCACGCGGCTGCGTTTCTTCCAGGGCATGCTCAGCATCCAGTCGAGATAACCGCGGACCACGGTCGCCTCGGCCGACATCGGGGCCATCAGCTTCAGCTTGCCCAGTTCTGCGAGCGCCTTGTTCCTGGCATCCTTCGGCATGCGGGCTTCGGCGACCTTCGCCGCCAGTTGATCGATCTCGTTGGAGCCTTCCTGGATATCGCCGAGTTCCTTCTGGATCGCCTTGATCTGCTCGTTGAGGTAGTACTCCCGCTGGCTCTTCTCCATCTGTTTCTTGACGCGGCCGCGGATGTCCTTTTCCAGCCGCTGGACATCGAGGTGGGTGTCCATCAGCGACAGGACCAGGTCGATCCTCCTCTTGAGATCGAAGGATTCGAGAACGGCCTGCCTGTCCTTGACCGAGAGGGCCATGTGCGAGGCGATCGAGTCGATGAGCCGCGCGGGGTCGTCGATGCCGGACAGCGTGGCCAGCACCTCCTGCGGCACTTTCTTGCTGAACTGCGCGAACTCCTCGAACTGGGACATGGCCATCTGAATGCCCTTTTGCACCTCGGAAGCGTTCGCCTCCCCTTCCGGCACTGTCTCGACATCGGCGACGATGTAATGGCCATCGAAGTCCAGCCGCGTGATCCTGGCCCGCCGTTCGCCTTCGACCAGCACCTTCACGGTGCCGTCAGGCAGCTTCAGCAGTTGCAGGATGGTGGCCAGTGTACCGACCGAGAAGACATCGCCGGCTTCCAGGCGTTCGGCCGTGGCATCCCGCTTTGCCACCAGCAGGATGCTCTTGCCGGCGCTCATCGCCGCATCGAGCGCCCTGATGGAACTCTCGGTGCCGACGAACAGGGGGTGCACGCTGTGCGGATAGACCACCATGTCGCGCAACGGCAGCACCGGCAGGCCGGTAATCGGGTTTTCGGTCATGGCGGGGTGTGCCCGGGCAGCACTCAGTCTTCCGGCGCGGCGGCGACCTTGTCCCGGTTCTCGTACATGAGCATGGGCTTGCTTTCGCCGGTAATCACGCTCGCATCGATCACCACCTTGGCGATGGGGTCGGACGACGGCAGGTCGTACATGGTGTCGAGCAGCACGGCTTCGAGAATCGAGCGCAGGCCCCGGGCACCCGTCTTTCGGTCCATGGCCCGCTGCGCGACGGCCTTGAGGGCGTCTTCGCGGAAATCCACCTCGACGCCTTCCATCTCGAAGAGCTTCGCGTACTGCTTGGTCAGGGAGTTTCTCGGCTCGGTGAGGATTCTCATCAGCGCGTGAATGTCGAGTTCCTCAAGGGTGGCGACCACCGGCAGCCGGCCGACGAATTCGGGAATGAGCCCGTAACGGATCAGGTCCTCGGGCTCGACCAGGCGCAGGGTCGCGCCGATCTGCTTGCGCGATTCCTCGCCTCGCACCTCCGCGCCGAAGCCGATTCCGGACTTGTCGGACCGTTCCAGAATCACCTTGTCGAGTCCCGCGAAGGCGCCGCCGCAGATGAACAGGATATTCGACGTGTCGACCTGCAGGAATTCCTGCTGCGGGTGCTTGCGGCCGCCCTGGGGCGGGACGGAGGCGATGGTGCCCTCGATCAGTTTCAGGAGGGCCTGCTGGACGCCTTCTCCGGACACGTCGCGGGTGATGGAAGGGTTGTCGGACTTGCGGGAAATCTTGTCGATCTCGTCGATGTAGACGATGCCCACCTGGGCACGTTCCACGTCGTAGTCGCATTTCTGCAGGAGCTTCTGAATGATGTTCTCGACATCTTCGCCGACATAGCCCGCTTCGGTGAGCGTTGTGGCATCGGCGATGGTGAACGGCACGTCGAGCAGCCTGGCAAGGGTTTCCGCGAGCAGCGTCTTGCCGCAGCCGGTGGGGCCGATCAGCAGGATGTTCGACTTGGAAAGCTCCACGTCGTCTTTCTTGCCCGAGTAATTCAGCCGCTTGTAGTGGTTGTAGACGGCCACCGAGAGGACTTTCTTGGCGTGTTCCTGGCCGATGACGTACTCATCGAGAATGCCGTTGATTTCAGCGGGGACGGGCAGCTTGTCGCCGTCGCCGCTCTGCGCACCCTCCGAGACCTCCTCGCGGATGATGTCGTTGCAGAGTTCAACGCACTCGTCGCAGATGAACACGGACGGACCCGCAATGAGCTTGCGAACCTCGTGCTGGCTCTTGCCGCAGAAGGAGCAATAAAGCAGCTTCGTGGAGTCGCCTCGCCTACCGCCTTCGTCAGCCATGCTTACCTCGACAGGGTTCCGTCATCTTTACCTTGCGGTTTATCCGGGGATATTTCAAGCCTCGCCGGCGCTTGCCGGCCTACTGCCCGACCACTGCGGGCAGCGTCTTGCGCGGCTGCTGCACGCGGTCGACCAGGCCGTATTCCTCAGCGTCGTCGGGGCTCATCCAGAAGTCGCGGTCGGAGTCGGCCTTGATGCGTTCCACCGGCTGGCCCGTATGCCGGGCGAGCAACCGGTTCAGCCGCTCCCGCATGTGCAGGATCTCCTTCGCCTGGATTTCGATGTCGGCCGCAACCCCCCGGGCGCCGCCCATCGCGGGCTGGTGGATCATCATGCGGGAGTTGGGCAGCGCATAGCGCTTGCCGGGCTCGCCCGCGGCAAGCAGGAAGGCGCCCATGCTGGCGGCCTGGCCGATGCACAGCGTGCTGACGTTGCAGCGCACGAACTGCATCGTGTCGTAGATGGCCATCCCCGAGGTCACGGCACCGCCCGGGCAGTTGATGTACATGTGGATGTCCTTGTCCGGGTTCTCCGACTCCAGGTACAGGATCTGGGCGATGACGAGGTTGGCGACCTGGTCTTCCACCGGCCCCACGACGAATACGATCCGGTCTTTCAGCAGCCGGGAATAGATGTCGTAGGCGCGCTCGCCCCGCGACGACTGTTCGACCACCATGGGTACCAGGCCCAGTGCGCTGGTCTCTTTCATCTGCTTCTGCTCCTTCTACATCCTTCTACTCGTTCGACTCCTTCAAGCTCCCTCAAGCTCCTTCGAGATCCTTCAAGCGGGATGGCGATGGCAGGCTTCCCTGTCGACGATCAACCCGCGGGTTCGTCGGACGGCAGTTCCGTAGCGCCTGCGTCCTCCTCATCCGCTTCGCTGTCCTCGAGCATCTTGCCGGCAATGATGTCGGCATAGGACCTTTCCTGCAAACACACCTGAGCTGCCGCGAGCACGGTCTCGACGACGCTGTCTTCGAGCACGGCCATTTCCACGCCGGCGAGTTGTTCCTCGTTCTGATAGTACCAGGCGATTACCTGATCCTTGTCGGCGTAAGGCTCGGCCAGCTCCTCGACCCGTTCCCTGATCTTTTCCGGTTTCGCCGTCAGTTCGTGCTCCCGGATTACTTCCCGGGTGATCAGGCCAAGGGCAACCTGACGTTCGGCCCGCTCCCGGAACAGCTCGTCCGGCAGCGATACCGACTTGAGGTCGGCTTCCCGCACGCGCTGCAGCATGCGGTCTTTCAGGGCGTGAATCTCCTGGTGAACGAGCGCCTGGGGGAGCTGGATATCGTGGCTGTCGACCAGTTGATCCATGACGCGGCTCTTGACCTGCGCCCGGATGGCGCCGTCGAGTTCCCGGCGCATGTTGCCCGCGACTTCTTCGCGAAACGCTTCCATGTCGCCGTCCTCGACGCCGAAGGCGCGGATGAATTCGTCGTCCACCTCGGGCAATCGCGGCTCCTTTACGGTGTTCAGGGTGGCCGTGAAGTCCACGGTCTTCCCGGCCAGTTCGTCGTTGTGGTAGTCGTCGGGAAAATCTGCCGGAAACTCCCGGGTGTCCCCCGCCGCCATACCTCGAATGGCCTGGTCGAAATCCTCGATCATGCGTCCGGAACCGACTTCGAAAACGGCGTCCTGGCCCTTGTTGCCCTCAAAGGGCTCGCCGTCGAGCAGGCCCTCGAAGTCGACCGTCACCAGGTCGCCTTCTTCGGCTCCCCGTTCCACTTCCTCCCACTCGCGACGTTGTTCGCGCAGCCTTTGCACCATGTCGTCGATGTCGCCCGCCGTGATCTCGCAGGTCGGACGCGCCACCTCAAGGCTGGAGAAGTCGGCGAGTTCAACCGGGGGAAACACCTCGAAGGTGGCCGTGAACTCGAAGTCGACGCCCGAGTCGAGCTTGACGACCTGCAGTACCGGCGAACCCGCGGGCGAGAGCGCTTCCCGCTGAACGGCTTCCATGAAGCTTGCCCGCATGACGTCGCTTGCCGTTTCTTCCCGGGCCGCGGCGCCAAACCGCCGGCGCACTTCCTTCATCGGAACCTTGCCGGGCCGGAAGCCGGGCAGGCGGACGCGACTGCGGGTCTCGTTAAGCCAGGAGGAAACCCGGTTTTCGAACTGCTCGGAGGGGACGACTATGGTGAGGCGCCGCTCAAGGTCCGAGGTCTTTTCCACTGATACCTGCATGAGCGGACCTCTCAATTGCGGATCTGGCGGCTAGCGCCGGCCTGCCACCCGGTCGCTGTTTTTTTATGAAGCTCTTGCATGGCCCCGTTCGTAATCCGGTCATCGCGATGAATTGGGGTGGACGATGGGGTTCGAACCCACGACCGCCGGGACCACAACCCGGAGCTCTACCGGCTGAGCTACGTCCACCGTCAGTCTGTTTGCCGGCCGGCTGGCACGCCCGGAAGGACTCGAACCTTCAACCCTCGGCTTAGAAGGCCGATGCTCTGTCCGGTTGAGCTACGGGCGCAATAGCGGCCGCTCGCCTCTCACTACGGCGCATCCGCCGGCGGCGGCCGGTTTCGCGCCCGGTTCAATCTGGTCGGGGTAGAGAGATTCGAACTCCCGACACCCTGCTCCCAAAGCAGGTGCGCTACCAGACTGCGCCATACCCCGGCTAACCTGCCGCCCGGCGGGTTTGACCAGCAGCCCCCTGCCGGCGGCGGGCGGATGATACTGGCGGCTCATTCGACCGTCAAATCAGCAGAAAATTCAAAATCTTGACCGCCTTGAAGCGGTTTCGACGCAACGCAACGGCCGGGCGCCCCTGGCGCACGTCCGGCATCGCCCCGCGAACGCCGACGTACCCGCCTGACAAGCCGCGAGGAGCGAGTATACCGGGCAAATCTGAGCGGCGGGCGGAGCCCCAAGGGTCGACCAGAATCCAATCCGGTACGACACCCGGCGGCCCGGAGTCTGGATCGCCGCCGCCCCATCCGCGCTAGAATGCGCCTTTTCGGGGGCGTCATGGCGGCCAGGATACTCGACGGGGCGGGGATCGCCCGTGAATTGAGAAACGAGATGCGGGAAACCGTGGCGGCGGCGGTCGCCGCCGGCAAGCGCCCCCCCGGGCTCGCGGTCATCCTGGTGGGCAACGACCCCGGCTCCGTGGTCTACGTCAATGCCAAGCGGCGCGATTGCGACCAGGTGGGCTTTCACTCCGTCGTGCAGCACGTCTCTGCTAACGTGACCCAGCAGGACCTGGAGAGCCGCGTCTCCGCGCTCAACCGCGACTCCAGCATCGACGGAATTCTCGTGCAGTTGCCGTTGCCTGCACACATCGATGCCGATCGAATCATCGACCGGATCGAACCGGAGAAAGACATCGACGGCTTCCACCCCTACAACATCGGACGACTCGCCCTGCGCCGTCCCGTGCTGCGTTCCTGCACGCCAAAGGGCATCATGCAGCTTCTCGACCGCACCGGCATCGAGTACAAGGGCGCCGAAGCCACCGTCATAGGCGCCTCCAACCACCTGGGCCGGCCCATGGGCCTCGAGTTGCTGCGCGTCGGCTGCACGGTGACCACGGCACACAAGTTCACCCTGGACACCGCGGCCAAGGCCCGGGAAGCCGACATCCTCATCGCCGCCGCCGGCGTACCCGGCCTGGTCAAGGGAGACTGGGTCAAGCCCGGAGCGGTGGTAATCGATGTCGGCTTCACCCGCGGCGAGAACGGCAAGCTGCACGGCGATGTGGCATTCGAGGAAGCCAGGCAACGGGCCGCCTGGATCACCCCCGTACCCGGCGGCGTAGGGCCCATGACGCGGCTCGCCCTCCTGCAGAATACGCTCATTTCAGCCGGCCAGGCCTGAGCTTTGCCGAACATCCCCTCGCGCAAGGCATGCCGCCGCCTCGCCGCCGGATGGATTGAGATGCGGCGGAACCCCGGCACGGCCCGGCGCCCCGTGGCAAAAGCCTGCCGGCCTTTAGTATGAACCGCATCTTCCTCTCCGACCTGCACCTGGACTGCGTGCAGAGCCCTGCGTTCACGCGCTTCAGCGAGTGCCTGGCCCACGAAGCGGGCTGGGCCGACGAAATCTTCGTTCTGGGAGATCTCTTCGAGGCATGGATCGGAGACGACGACGACGCCGACCTGGCCGAAGGGACCTGTTCCGTGCTCCGGGACGCCGCCGGCGCCGCGGTGGTGTTGCTCATGCCCGGCAACCGGGACTTCCTCTGGGGCCCCGGTTTCGCGTCGCGCACCGGCGCCATCCTGATAGACGATCCCCATCGCACCAAAGACGGACTGATACTGACTCACGGCGACTCCCTCTGCACGGAAGACACCGCCTACGTCGAGTTCCGCCGCACGGTCCGCTCCGACGCCTGGCGAAGGAAAATGCTGGCGCGTCCCCTTGAGGAGCGCCGGCGGATCGGTGCGCAAATGCGCGCCGAGAGCGCCGCCGCCAACGCAAACAAGGCCGACAACATCATGGATGTGACTCCGGCCGCAGTGACCGGACTGATGCAAGAACAGGCGGCGCGAACGCTGATCCACGGACATACCCATCGACCCGGCGTTCACGTCACCCCGGAAGGTATCCGCTATGTACTCGGAAGCTGGCAACGCTGCGGATGGGTCCTGCGCGAACGGAGCGGGCACTTCGACCTGGAATGTTTCTCCCTGGCCGCTCCCTATCGAAGCCCGGACTAATGGATCTCGCCGGTGCCCCGATCAAAGGAATTGATTGGAAAGTCGACCCCCAACAACAAATCTTTTCAAATCAATGGCGTGAGGTTTTTTCCATGCGAGTCGGGAATCCCCCACCCTGGGACTAGGACGTGAAAGGAACAACGCCGAATCTCGGGAAAGAGTTTGCATGCGGCGCTTCCCTTTCGGCGCGTTAAGCTCGCTCGATAGCCTTGCGTACGGCAGGATGAAAGGGCCGTGCGCCGAAAGGGAAGCGCCGCATGCGAACTCGCTGTTGAGATTTCCGATATTCTGTCAAATGGATTTTTCTTTAAAATCAAAAGGTTGAACTTTGTTCCATGAAAGTTCCCAACCCGCCCCGCCGGGACGCTGACGCGCAAGGAACCGAAACCCGCTGGGAGAGAGTAGGTGTGCGGTGCGTGCATCCGGCACCTTTAAGGCACCCCTGCGCCCTCGAATTCCACCACAACGCGTCCGCCTGGCGTGCCGGATGCACGCACCGCATGCCTGCTCTCGGTGTCGAGTCACTGTTTTATGTCAAATAGAATATCTATTGAAATCAATGAGTTGAAATTTGTTCCATGGAAGAGAATCACATAAAGCAGCTGGCGGTTCATTCAGCTGGAATCCTGTAACTTCGCTCGTAGGTGGCCAGGGAGCGGTTGTGAAACTCCCGATTGATGACGGACAGAATCTCCCTGGCTGAAGACAGTCTCTTGTTCCCCTCGTTTACCACTGCTTCACTCCTCCCCCAGGGCAAGGGCATCCTGCGCATCGCCAGGCGCCTGAGCACTTCATAAGCCAGCGATGCATCGCTCAAGCCGGCCCGGTCACGAATCTTCACCGATTCGGCGGCCGCGCAGAGCATCCCCACCCGCTCATTGGACAGCACGCCGGCAAGCGAGCCGTCGCGCAATTCCTCCAGTCGGCCCCAAATGGCGTCCCGTTGCCCGTCGTCATAGCCGTTCCACTGCACCACCTCGTGGGCGAAGCGGTTGCAGCCACGGCAGACGAGGTCTCCGTAGGTGGTGGAGCAGACGCCGATACAGGGGCTGACCCGCCCGTAGCGCATCAGGCCTGGTTGTGCAGTTCGATCACTGTCTGGCCCGACTCCATGGCGGCCTCGCGGCGCTGCTTCATGGCATCGCTTCTGTGCTTCGACAGGCGCTTGAGATAGGCCGCATCGACGTCGCCGGTGACGTACCGGCCGTCGAACACGGAGCAGTCGAAGCGGGCGATGGAACGGTTTCCCTCCCGGGCGCTTCTTACCAGGTCCTCGATGCGCTGGTAGACGAGCCAGTCGGCGTTGATGATCCGGCCGACCTGCGTGTCGGAACGGCCGAAGGCCACCAGTTCCTCGGCCGCCGGCATGTCGATGCCGTACACGTTGGGAAACCGGATGGCCGGGGAGGCCGACGCCATGAAGACTCTCCTGGCGCCGGCTTCACGAGCCATCTGAATGATCTGGCCCGTCGTCGTCCCCCTGACGATGGAGTCGTCGACGAGCAGCACGTTCTTGTCGCGGAATTCCAGTTCGATGGTATTGAATTTCTGCCGCACCGACTTCCGGCGCAGGTTCTGCCCGGGCATGATGAAGGTGCGCCCGATGTAGCGGTTCTTGACGAATCCTTCCCGGTACTTGACGTTGAGCCGATGGGCGAGCGGCAGCGCGCAGGTACGGCTGGTGTCGGGAACGGGGATGACCACGTCGATACCGTGATCGGGAAAGCGGGCGAGGATTTCGTCGGCGAGATACTCGCCCATCCGCAACCGTGACTTGTAGACGGATACTTCGTCGATGATGGAATCGGGACGGGCCAGATAGACGTGCTCGAAAATGCACGGTACCAGCGCAGTATCCTCGGCGCAGACCCGCGCCTGAAGTTGCCCTCCGACGCCAATGAAAACCGCCTCTCCCGGCGCCACGTCGGCGATCATTTCAAAACCGAGCATGTCCAGCGCCACGCTTTCCGAGGCGATCATGTACTCGTATCCCCGCCGCCCCCGCCGCCGCCCGTAAACCAGCGGCCGGATGCCGAACGGGTCGCGGAAGCCGACGATGCCGACGCCAATGATCATCGCGATCGCCGCGTAGGCGCCCCGGCAACGCCGATGTACCCCGGCGACGGCCTTGAAGACATCTTCAGCGGTCGGCGCGTGGGCATGGGTCGCCTGCAGTTCGTGGGCAAAGACGTTGAGCAGGACTTCGGAATCGCTGGAGGTGTTGACGTGGCGCAGGTCTTCGCGGAACAGGTCGGCCTGCAGGCTCTCGGCGTTCGTGAGATTGCCGTTGTGGGCAAGCGTTACGCCGTAGGGTGAATTCACGTACATCGGCTGCGCTTCCGCGGAACTCGAGGTGCCCGCGGTGGGGTAACGCACATGGCCGATGCCGACGTTCCCCACCAGGCGGTCGATGTGCCGTTGCTGGAAAACATCGTGCACCAGCCCGATCGCCTTGCGCAGGTGCAGCCTGTGACCGTCGCTGGTCACCATGCCGGCCGCATCCTGGCCCCGATGCTGGAGGACGGTCAGCGCATCGTAGATCTCCTGGTTGACCGGGCCGGAACCGACGATGCCGACGATTCCGCACATCAGGTGGGCTCCCCCGCCGGCGGAGCCGCGTCGTCCCGCCTCATGATCAGGTCTCTGGTCTGGCCCATGATCGTGAGCACGCCTTCCTCCATTCTGGCGAGTTCCGGGCGAATCCTGGATTCCTGCCACCACTGCGCGTCCTCGACGAAGGGACGCAGGGCGATCAGTGCGACGGTACATACGACGATGCCGCGCGCACTGCCGAACAGGAACCCGAGAAACCTGTCGGTGCCGGTCAGCCCGGTGGTCTCGATCAGCCGTGCAAACAGCCATTGCGCGATGGCGCCGGCGATGAGAACGGCCACGAACACCGCGCCGAAACCGAGCACGTTGCGCAGCGACTCGCCCATGTCGGCGCCGAATCGCGCGCCCACCGTATCGCCCAGGTACAGTGCCGCGACCAGCGCGGCTCCCCAGATGGCCAGGGAAAGCACTTCCTTGATCAGCCCGCGGGCCAGGCCCATTACCGCCGAGAGCAGAATCACGATCGATAGAACGATGTCGGGGGTCGCAACGTTGTGCATCTCGCCGCCGGCCCGGATTAGCTGCCGAATGCCATGATCCGGGCTTCTACCTCATACCGTTGGGAAAGCTCCCGCTGGAGCCGTTCCGCGCGGGAGACATCGAGAAAAGGGCCGACGGCAACCCGGTTAAGAACGTCGCCGCCCGGCGGCCTGTAACTCGTTACGAAAGCCTCGAAACCGTCTGCCCGGAGCTTGTCACGCAGATCCATGGCGTTTTCCTGGCGGGCGAAACTCGCCAACTGCACGGCCCATGCATCGGTCGCGTCGTCGGGTACGCTCAAGACCGGTTCACCGATTCGCGTTCCGGTTTCCAGATGAAACCCCTGCTCATCGACTTCCTGGCGCAGTTCCGCCACACGCTCCGCGAAGTCGCTGGCCGGCGCCGCTTCTTCGAATCGCTGCACGGCTTCCGGCACGAAGTCGACGTCGACGGGCGCAACCACCACGCCGGGGACACCGTCGCCGTCGAACAGCATGGGGAGAAAGATGACCGCCAATGCCAGCAGGAACAGGCTGCCGGTGATGCGGTACCGGGTTTGCTCAGTCATCTAAGATGATCGAACGGCCCGTCGGCCTTGCGGGAATTCGGTGCTTTCGACGGTGTCGCCGGATTTCGTCAATTCCAAACGGGCGGCTTCCGCTGTGGCGAACGATCCGAACACGAGAATAACATCCCCCGGTTGCGTGAGCGACCCTGCCTCCTGCAGACCGCTGGGCACGGAACCGGCGACGGAAAGTTCCGGGCGACCCAGCCGTTGGGCAAGTGCGGGCGCGGTCAGGCCCCTCGGCGGCGGCGCGTCGACCAGAATCCACCGTTCGACGATGTCGTCGAGCGCCGCCACTACGCCCTCGGCGTCCTTGTCCGCCAGCGTTCCCAGCACCGCGGTGATGCGCGCATCGGGATAGCGCCGGGGCAGTTCGCGGCGCAGGTATCCCGCGCCCAGGGGGTTGTGAGCGACGTCGACGACCCAGAGCCGGCCCCTGGCGGCGATCTCTTCGCAGCGCCCGGGCATCCAGGCCCGGTCGATCGCCGCCCGGGCCGCGGTCGCATCGATGGGATGGATGGCATCGGCGGCCGCGAGCGCCAGCGCACAGTTGACGACGGGGAAGCGCCCGCGGGGCAGGTCGTCCAGGGTCCGGCCGTGGAGGTGAAGGCGCCACCCGCCGTCCGGGTTGTCACGGTGCTCGATGTCGCGGCCGATCCGCATGCAAATTCCGGCCAGGCGGGTTGCCGGTTCCAGCACGCTGGCCGGCATGTCGGGCCCGAGCATGACCTGCTGGCCCGGGCGCATGACACCGGCCTTCTCGGCGCCGATCAGTTCACGGGTGTCGCCCAGCCAATCGGTGTGGTCGATGCCGATGTTGGTGATGACGGCAATGTCGCCGTCGACGATGTTGAACGCATCGAGGCGCCCGCCGAGCCCGATTTCAAGTACGGCCACATCCACCCCGGCCTGTTTGAAGCAATACAGCGCCGCCAGCGAGGTGAACTCGAAATAGGTCAAAAGCGTGTCCCCGCGCCCGGCTTCGATCACCTCGAATGCGGTGCAGAGCGCCGCATCGTCGAGTTCGACGCCGTTGATGCGTACCCGCTCGTTGAAAACGTGCACATGGGGCGACAGGGTGCACCCGACGGTGAGACCCGATGCCATCAGTGCCTGTTCCAGGCATACGCAGGTGGAACCCTTGCCGTTGGTGCCCGCCACGATGACCGAGGTCGCCGCGGGCTTGCGCAGTTCCAGCCGGTCCGCGACGGCGCCGATGCGGCCCAGTCCCAGTTCCCAGCTGCTCGGATGAATGGTCTCGATGTAATCGAGCCAGTCGTCAAGGCTCCGGGGCATCGTTCACCCCATTCCCGGACGGATGTCGGCGCACCCGGCCGGTACCACCCGCAACCTTGACGGCGGCCTGCGCTCAGGCATCGAGCGCACGGCGGATTTCACCCACCGCGCCGCTGAGCATGGCGGGAATGTCGCCGGCGCGGCCGGCCATCTCTCCCATTCGCGAAACGAGGGCGGCGCCCACCACGACGCCGTCCGCATGCTCGGCGACGGCCCTGGCCATGGCCCCGTTCTTGATTCCGAACCCCACCAGTACCGGCAGCCTTGTCTTGCGCCGCAACCGGGCCACGTTGGCCGCCACCGGAGAGACGGCGATGTGGTCGGCTCCGGTAATCCCCTTCAGCGCAACGTGATAGATGAATCCGCTCGCCACGCCGTCGATCAGTTCCAGCCGCTCATCGGTGGTGGTCGGCGCGGCGAGAAAGATCAGGTCCATGTTGCGGGCCGACATGGCGGTACGCAGGGTTCCGGCCTCTTCCGGAGGCAGGTTGACGACGATGAAGCCATCCACCCCGGCCGCGGCGGCGCGCTCCACGAAATCCGACTCGCCCATGGCCAGAATGCTGTTGAGATAGCCCATGAGGATCACCGGAGTGGCGGTGTCCCGGGCGCGGAAATCCGCGACCAGTTCCAGTACCTGCCGGAGCGTGACGCCGTTGGCGAGCGCCCGCTCGGATGCGGCCTGGATGGCGGGGCCGTCCGCCTCCGGGTCGCTGAAGGGAACGCCCAACTCCAGCAGGTCGGCCCCGCCGCCCACCAGGGCGTGCAGGGCCGGTACGGTGGCTTCGACGGAAGGATCGCCCGCGGTGATGAATGGCACCAGGGCCGTTCGCCGCGCGTCCCGTAATCGTGCCAGGGTCGGCCCGATTCGGCTCACAACTCGATTCCATCCAGTTCGGAGACGGTGTGGATGTCCTTGTCGCCCCGGCCGGAGAGATTGACGATGACGACCTGCCCCCTCTCGAGCTCCGCGGCGCGCTGTACCACCCAGGCGACCGCATGGCTCGACTCCAGCGCGGGCATGATGCCTTCGGTGCGGTTCAAGAGGCGGAACGCATCCAGGGCGGCATCGTCGGTCACCGCATCGTACTCGGCGCGGCCGATGTCTTTCAGCAGGCTGTGTTCCGGGCCGACTCCCGGGTAGTCGAGTCCGGCGGAAATGGAGTGCGTTTCCAGGATCTGCCCGTCGTCGTCCTGCATGAGATAGGTGCGGTTGCCGTGCAGCACGCCGACGGCTCCGTCATTGAGCGGAGCGGCATGGCGGCCCGTGGCAAGCCCCAGGCCCGCGGCCTCCACGCCCACCATGCGGATCTCCGGATCGTCGATGAACGGGTAAAAGAGACCCATGGCGTTGGAACCGCCGCCGACACAGGCGACCAGCGTATCCGGCAGCCGCCCTTCCGCTTCCAGGCACTGCGCCCTGGCTTCGCGGCCGATCACCGATTGAAAATCCCGCACCAGGGCCGGGTACGGATGCGGGCCCGCCACGGAACCGATGATGTAGTGCGTGTCGTCTACGTTGGTCACCCAGTCGCGCAGGGCTTCGTTCAGGGCGTCTTTCAGCGTCTTCGAGCCGGAATGCACCGGGATGACCTCCGCGCCGAGCAGCTTCATGCGATAGACGTTCAGCGCCTGGCGGTGAATGTCTTCCACGCCCATGTATACCTGGCATGTCATGCCGAACCGGGCGGCGACCGTTGCGGTGGCGACGCCATGCTGGCCGGCGCCGGTTTCCGCAATGATCCGGGGCTTTCCCATGCGTTTTGCGATCAGCGCCTGCCCGATGCAGTTGTTCACCTTGTGCGCGCCGGTATGGTTCAGGTCTTCGCGCTTGAGGTAGATGCGCGGGCCCCCAAGGGTTTCCGTCAGCCTTTCCGCGAAGTAGAGCGGCGTCGGCCGGCCGACGAAATTGGCGAGGTAGTGATTGAACTCGGCTTCGAATTTCGGGTCGGACCCGGCCTCCTCGTAGACGGCCTGCAACTCGTCGAGGGCGTGCATGAGCGTCTCGGCGACGAAACGCCCGCCGTATTGCCCGAAGTGCCCATCGCCGGACGGCTGGGCGTAGTTGCTACCCGATTTCGGCACGGCGCACCTCTGCGACGAAACGGCTCATCCTGCCGGCATCCTTGACCCCTTTCACCGGACTTTCCACGCCGGTGCTTACATCGACTCCCCAGGGCCGCAATCGTTCAACCGCCGTACCCACGTTTTCCGGCGTCAGCCCGCCCGCCAGCATGTAGTTGAGGCCGGGCCGTTCGGGCCACTGCCGCCAATTGAATCGATGTCCCGTGCCTCCTGGCAACCCGGGAACCGAGGCATCGAGATGGATGGCAAGCGCCTCGGGATACCTCGCTTCCACTGCCTCATGGTCAAACGTTCCCGCCACCCGAAACGCCCGCAGATAGGGCAGCCCGAACGAAGCGCAAAAATCGGGCGTTTCCGCGCCCTGAAACTGCAGAACGTCCAAGCCCACCCGTTCGACCGCTTCGCCGACGGTTGCCGCGGGCGCGTCAACGAACACGCCGACACGCAACAGTTTGCCTTCGACAGCTCTCGACAGTTCCCCGGCTTTTTCCGGACACACATATCTGGGGCTTGGCGGGTAGAAGACCAAGCCGAGCGCATCCACGCCCAGCCGAACCAGCGTTTCCGCGTCTTCCGCGCGCGTGATCCCGCAAATCTTTATCTTGACGGACAAGGCGAACCTACCGTTCCAGCCGGGGATCGTCGACGGCCCGGGAGTCTGGCCGGTTCTCGACGAAACGGCGGTAACCCACACCGGGGCGAGGGAATGAATCGACTTCGACGCCCGACCGAAAACCGCGGATTATAGAGTGTTTCCGAGTTCCGTACCCTGCACGAAGAAATCGGCGGCCAACCTCGAAAACCGCGTTTCGCTGATCGAAGACATCCTCGAGGATCGTCTGCCGAACGAGGCCGCATCCGAATCCGGCGCCGCTCAGCGCTGACCCGGGTCAGGGGCGCTACTCGCAGCCGGGCATTGGAGTCGGTCCAGGCTTTCCAGGCCGGACAACAACGGCGGCAGGCGTCCCGCCGGAAAGTCGTACCCCGGATACGCCACATCGACGAGGTAAAGGCCGTTCGCCGGTGCGGTCTTGCCTACAGGCCGCCGGTCGAGTGCCCGCAGGCATTCGCCGACCCAGCCTTGCGGCCGTCTTCCGTCACCCACCTGAACCAGCGAACCCGCGATGTTTCGCACCATGTGCAGAAGAAACGCATTCGCCTCGATGTCGAGTACGGCAAGGTCGCCGATCGTTCGAACGGCCAGCCGATATACGTTGCGATGCCGGCTCCTTGACTGGCAGCCGGCCGCGCGGAAACTGGTGAAATCGTGTTCGCCCACCAGGCACTGCCCCGCCTGGTGCATGGCATCGGTGCCCAGGCTTGAGACGCGCCAGGCGAACGGGTCGCTGAGCGGTGAGGGCACCGGATCCATGCGGAAAAGGTAGATGTAGCGGCGAGCCGCGGCGCTGTATCTGGCGTGGAATTCCGCGTCGACCTCTCTCGCCCACCGCACCTTGATGCCCTGGCCCACCACGGTGTTCACCCCGTCCCGCCACGCCTTCAGCGGCCGGCGGGCCGACGTGCCGAAACTCACCACCTGTTTGGTGGCGTGCACGCCGGCGTCGGTGCGGCCGGCAGCGACAGTTCGCACGGGCCGGGCGGCGACCCGGCTCAGCGCGTTTTCCAGTTCCTCCTGTACCGAGGGCGCGTTACGCTGCCGTTGCCAGCCCGAATAGGCGCCGCCGTCATATTCCACCCCAAGCGCGTAGGCGGCCGGTGGCGCGCCGCCCGCGCCAGTCGCCCCGGTCATGGCGCCGTCAGTGGCACAGCCATGCCGTATACGCCGTTCAGCACCTCGAAGACGGCGTCCCCGAGGTCGACTTCGCTGTAGTCGTCGTCCTTGAAGTAGCTGGCGAACACCGCCACGAGGTCCCTGTCGGGATTGACGACCAGCCCCTGGCCGCCCCAGCCGCCCTTGAACAGGGTTCCGTCGGTATGTACGTAGTCCCACTGGTAAATGTTGTGGGTATATGGCCGTTGGTCGGGCTCCAACTCGGTGGATGCCGTCGCCGCAGGGGTGTCCGCGTATACGCGCAGCGATGGGTTGCTGCGAAAACGGAGCGTTTGGATGTGTTCGTCGGAGATGACCTTGCGGGGACTGACCACATTCCAGCTCGGCGTGAACAGCAGGCCGAAGCGGGCCAGGTCGCGGGGCCTGGCCATGAATCCGCCATGGGTGAGCGGGATGCCGTAGCGGTAGGCGATGAAGGACGCGTCGGCCTCCGCGCCCAGGTCCCACCAGATCTCGCGGGTGAACACATCCTGAAACGGATAGCCCGTCAGCTTTTCCACCAGCCAGCCGGCTATGAAGGTGTTGACCCCCGAGTAGGAGAACCGCTCGCCCTGGTTCGCGTGCCTGGAGACTTTCAGGCCCGCGAGAAAGTCGTATGGATTGTCCGGCGCGCCGGCGTCGCGGAAGCCGTCGCCGATGGCCATGGAATAGCGGTAGTAGCAGCTTTGCCGGTTGTCGTAGTCGTCCTCGCAGTCGAGACCGCTCGCCATGTCGAGAACGTTGCGGACGGTGACCCCGGCGAAATCGGATGCGGCCAGTTCAGGCAGATAGGCCTCCACCGGCCGGCTGACGTCGATCTCCCCGCGGTCCTCGAGAATGCCGATCAGCGTTGCCGGCATGACCTTGGCGACGGACCAGTAGACGGGTTTCTCGTAGCTCTCCATGCGCGGGTAGCGTTCGAAGACGATCCTTCCTTCCTGCAATATGACGACACCCATGGCGGTGGACCGGTCGCTGACAAGGAACTCATCGAACGGCACCGCGCCTGAAGGCGTCGTGACCGGAAACTCGGCAATGGCCTGGAGCGGTTCCGAGCGCAACTCGCGCACCGGGCCGTTTCGATAGACGTTGACCGTCGGGAAGAGCTGCTCCGCGTTCTTGTGCGTCCAGGCCATCTCATGGCCCGTGATGGTCCACCACATATCGTCGCGAATCAGCTTCCTGTGGTGCTCGAGAGAGTCGCTGAGCGATGTCGCGGGCTGGAAAGCGCCCCTGCGGTCATCTTCTGGCGCGGGCTTGGACACCGACGGCGCATCGGCTCGTGACCCGGGCCGGATGGCAATGCCCGTCGAACGAATCACGTCGGCGGGCGACACGCCGGCGTTGGCATCGACGACATCCGAAGCCGTGTGCGGGATGTCGTCCTCCGCCGCTGTTGCGAAGACCGGCGACATGAGGATTACCAGCCCTGTGCAGATTGTGGAGCCCATGGCCGCCGAAACAGTCCGGCGTGTCTTGAACAGATTGAACGTCATTGAACCAGTCTTCGTTAGCGATTGAGGTTACCACCATGCCATGTACAGGGCCGCGAGAACCAGAACGACCGCCAACGCCCCCATGTTGAATCCCCGGCTCGTGGAGACATCGACATTTTCGTAGTCCACGGCGCCGGGCTGCGCAACCGCTTTCTGCAGGCGGGAAACCAGCACCCCGGTACCGAGACAGAGAACGAACACCAGCCCCACCCGGTCGATAAAGGGCAGCGCCGGCCAGGCGAGCTTGAGTGCGAGAGACAAAACGGCCGAACCGATGGCGGCGCCGAGGGCGCCTTCCGCCGTGGTGGTTTTCCAGAAAATCGCCAGCAGGAAGATCGCGACCACGCCCGGGGTGAAGAACCCGGTGAATTCCTGGATGTACTGGAAAGCCTGGTCGAAATTGCCGAGCAGAGGCCTCGCGACCAGCATGGCGATGCAGATGGCGGCAAAGCTGACGAGCCGCCCCACCGTTACGAGATGCCGTTCGCTCCTGCTGGAGCTGACCGCGTGACGGTAGACGTCCATGGTGAAAATGGTCGAAATGCTGTTCATCATCGAAGCCAGGGAGGAGACAATGGCCGCGATCAGCGCCGCGAATACCAGGCCGGTGATGCCTGGTGGCAGCAGTTTCATCACTTCCGGATAGGCGCTGTCGGGGGCCGCCAGATCCGGTTTCAGAATGACCGCGGCGATACCCGGAAGCACGACCAGTACCGGCATCAGAAGCTTCAGAAAGGCGGCGAACAGTATGCCCTTCTGCCCTTCCCGCACGTTCTTGGCGGCCAGGGCGCGCTGGATGATGTATTGATTGAATCCCCAGTAGGACAGGTTCATCACCCACATGCCCCCGACCAGCACCGAGATGCCCGGCAGGTGCTGATAGTGTGGGTTGTCTCTAGACAGGATCATGTCGAACTTTTCCGGCGCCTGAGCAAGAGCCACCTGGAAACCCGCCAGCGCGCCCTGGCCGCCGGATATGGCGTCCAGCGCGACATAAGCGATCATCAGCCCTCCGAACACCAGGAGGACCACCTGGATGATGTCCGTCAGGGCCACTGCCTTCAGGCCTCCGTACAGCGAATAGGCAACGGCGAACAGTCCCAGCAGTATCAGCGCGTACTGGTTGTCGAGGCCGGTAATGGTGTGAATCGCCAGTGCCCCCAGCCACAGGATCGAGGTCAGGTTCACGAAGACGTAGACGCCCAGCCAGAATACGGCCAGAACCGTGCGCACGCGGCTGTCGTAACGCTGCTCCAGGAACTGGGGCATCGTGTAGATGCCGTGCTTGAGGAACACCGGCAGCAGGTACTTGCCGACGATCACCAGCGTCAGCGCCGCCATCCACTCGTATGAGGCGATGGCGATCCCCATCACGAACGCGGAACCGGACATGCCGATGATCTGTTCGGCGGAAATGTTTGCGGCGATCAACGATGCGCCGATGGCCCACCAGGGCAGTGCCCGGCCGGCCAGGAAATAGTCTCGGGTGTCCTTGCGGTGGCTGCCCTTCTCCCGGGATACCCACTGCGCCAGCGACAGGAGCGCTATCGCGTAGATACCGACGACTACGAAGTCAATGGTAGCCAGGTGCACTCGAATATCCTGTCATGGAACAAATCCTCAAACGATTGATTTAAATATAATTGTGGGAATAGACGTAACAAAAGATTGTTTCGATCGGGCACCGAGAGCAGGTATGCGGTACGGGTATCCGGCACACCAAGCGG
>JAPPHD010000046.1 GCA_028821125.1 Gammaproteobacteria bacterium | reverse complement strand
ACGTAACCCGTTGATACAAAAGAACTTGTCAAAATCGTTGGTAAACTTGGGTTAAAGGTGCCGGATACCCGTACCGCACACCTACTCTCTCCCAGCAGTCGTCTGTTCCTTGCGCGTCCTCGTCCCGGCGCGCCAAGCGAGATTCGTTTGTTGTAGAGAGTTAGTTGATCGACCTGCTAGGCGAGCCGGGAATCGTGTTCGGACGCGTCGGCCAGCAAGCGTCTCACCCGTTCGAGATCTGCTCGCGTATCGACGCCCCCGGGTACCGGTCGGCAGCAGTCCAGCACGAGCAGGCTCATGCGGTTTTCGAGCAGGCGCAGTTGTTCAAGGCCCTCGGTGCGCTCGAGCGGGCTTGGACGTAGTGTCACGAACCGGCGTAGCGCTCCTGCGCGGAAGCCGTAGATGCCGAGATGCCGCAGCCAGGGGCCGGCTCGGCCGCGCCGGCCGTCCGCGCGTGCCCCGGGTATCGGCGACCGGGAGAAGTAGAGGGCATGGTTTCGAGCATCCCGTACCACCTTGACGCAGTTCGGGTCTGTTGCGATGCGCTCGTCGTCGACCGGTTCGCACAGGGTGGCCGCATCGAGCGCCGGGTCGGCCGCCATGGCGTCCCCTACCTGGCGTATTACCTCCGGCGGCAGCAGGGGTTCGTCTCCCTGGACATTGACTACGATGGTTTCGTCCGGCCAGCCTTCGCGCTCCACGACTTCTTCGACCCGGTCGGATCCCGACACATGGTCGGTTCGCGTCATGAGCGCGCGGTAGCCCGCGTCGGTAATCGCGCGTTCGATATCCCGATCGTCCGTCGCCACGATCACGCTCAGGGCGCCGGAACCGGCCGCCTGGCGCGCAACGCGGACGATCATGGGCAGGCCGGCGATGTCGAGCAAGGGTTTGCCCGGCAGTCGCGAGGAGCCGATGCGGGCGGGAATGACGACGTGAAAGCCGCTCACGTCAGGATCGCATGGCGCCTGAGAACCTCTTCGAGGCGCCCTGCCCCCGCCTGGTCGATCTCGATTTCGATCTCCAGCGACCAGCAGTGGTCCAATGCGATGTCGAGCCTGCGCAGCTTGACGGCATCCTTTTCCGTGCATACCACCGGCCAGTCGTTGGCGAAGCGTACCTCGTCGCCGGAATAACGGTGGTGGTCGTCCAGCGCCTGCAGCGCCGGGCGCAGCCCCAGTGCGCGCAACGTCTCCGCGAAACCGTCCGGATTGCCCACCCCCGCCACCGCGTTGACGTTCGGGTAATGGGCCGCAAACTGGTCGGGCGCCATCCTGGCCCCGGTTTTCAGGTTGGTGAAGAAACGCGGCCGAACGTGCATGACCGTTTCGTTTCCGGCCATACCCGAAGGCCTGCGGTTGGCGATGATCAAATCCACTTCGGCGAGACGGCTGGCCGGTTCCCGCAGCGGCCCGGACGGCAGCAATCGGCCGTTGCCGAATTTTCGGTCGCCGTCGATGACGGCGATCTCGACATCCCGGGCCAGCGCATAGTGCTGCAATCCGTCGTCGCTGACGACGACGTTCACCTCATGCCGCTGAACCAGGTGGCGCACCGCCTTGACGCGGTTGCGGCAAACCACCACCGGCACGCCCGTGCGAGCCGCGATCAACGGCGGCTCATCGCCCGACAGCGCCGGGTCCGCCCCGGTAGCCGGTACCGACACCGGGTTCCGGCCTCCCCGGCCGCCGTAACCCCGTGAGACCACCCCCGGCTTGAGGCCCCGCTCCTTAAGGTGCCGGACGAGCCAGATGACGAACGGGGTCTTGCCGGTGCCGCCAACGGTCAGGTTACCCACCACCAGCACCGGTACCGGCGCCCGCCACGGCGGACGTCTGCCCGTCAACGCAGCCATGCGCCGGCGCCTGGCCAGGATTCCGAACAACCAGGAAAGCGGCGCCAGGAGGCGCAGCCACCAGGCGTCCTCGTACCAGCCACGCACCAGCCGTGTCCGGGGCGGCTCGTCGAGCGCGACGTCGGGCGTGACGTCCACCGTGGCGGGACGCGGCCCGGTCCTTTCGTCGCCCTGGCGGGAGAGCTTTTCACCGTCGTCGAACTGCGCATCGTGCAGGCTGGCGTAAACCTTGCCCGCAGCCATGAGCGATTCGTGCGTGCCGGTCTCGACGATGCGGCCCTCGTCCATCACCACGATGGCGTCGGCGTTTTCCACCGTGGACAGCCGGTGCGCGATCACCAGGGTGGTGCGGCCCCGCATGACTTCGTCGAGGGCGGCCTGGATGTGCCGTTCCGATTCGCTGTCCAGCGCCGAGGTCGCTTCGTCGAGAATCAGGATGGGTGCGTCCTTGAGCAGCGCCCGGGCGATCGCCACCCGTTGCCGCTGGCCGCCGGAGAGCAGCACCCCGTCGTCGCCCACCGGCGTTTCGAGCCCTTCGGGCAATCGTTCAACGAAGCCGTCGGCGTGCGCCCGCCGCACGGCATCGGCTACCGCGCCGGGGTCCGAATCCGACAGGGCGCCGTATGCGATATTGGCGGCCAGCGTATCGTTGAAAAGCGTCACCTGCTGCGAAACCAGCGCGATCTGGCGGCGCAGGTTGTCCTTCGCATACTCCTGGACCGGCCTCCCGTCGATGCACACCGCACCCCGCTCCACGTCGTAGAAGCGGGGGATCAGGCTTGCCAGTGTCGACTTGCCGCTGCCCGACCTGCCCACCAGGGCGACGGTCTGCCCTGGTTCCATCGTCAGGTCGATGCCCTTCAGCACATCGCCGCCACCGCCTGCGTAGGCGAAACGCACATCGCGAAATTCGATGCGCCCCCGCACCCGCTCCAGGGTGTGGGTGCCGGTGTCCGACTCGGTATCCGCATCGAGTTGACCGAAGACGTCCTCGGCCGCCGCCAGCCCCCGTTGCAGGCGGGCATTGACCTCCGTGAGCCGGCGCACCGGCCGCACCAGGAGCCCGGCAAACACCAGAAACCCGGTGAAATTGCCGATGGACAGCCCCTTGGCGATCTCCGGGCGCGCCAGGAGCGCAATCAGCAGCGCCACCGCGGCCACGACCAGGATCTGCACCACATGGGTGCTCGCCACCTTGGTCATCACCATTTTCAGGTTCTGCCGCCGGTTGGCTTGACTGGCCCGGGCAAAGCGGCGGCGTTCGTACTGTTCACCGCCGAAGATACGCACTACACGGTAGCCGGCAACCATCTCCCCGGTGACATGGGTGACATCCCGCATCGATCCCTGGATGCGCCGGGCGATGCGGCGGAATCGGCGGCTGGCGGCAAGCACCACCCCCGCCACCACCGGCACCGCCGCCACGAAGATCAGCGTGAGCTGCCAGCTCAGGTAGAACATGCAACCGAGGAAGACCGTCACCTTGATGCCGTCCTGGACGAGGGAACGAAGCGCCACCGTGCCGGCATCCCGCAGTTGGGAGACGTTGTAGGTGATTCTGGACACGAGATGGCCCTGGGCGCTGGCGTCGAAGAAAGCACTGGGCATGTGCAGCAACTGCTCGAACAGTTCCACGCGCAGGTTGTGCACCACCGAGAAGGATATGCGGCTCAGCAGCATCTCGCCAACGAGTTCGCCCAATCCCCGTAACAGCACCGCAGCCAGCATGGCCACGGGAATGAACAGCGCCGCTTCCGGCAGCCCCTCGTCCCAGTTGTCGATCAGGCGCTCGAACAGCTTGACGAACCCGGCTTCGGCAGCGCTCCCCACCAGAAAGGCGATGACCGAACCCGCAAAGGCCAACGAGTATGGCCACACGTAGCGGAGCAGCCGCCGGTATGTGGTCCAGCCGTCAGCCTGCATCAGGTTACCTGCCGTCATCCGGTGGTCCGGCGCCGGGCTCCGCCAGGACCGCGGATTGCGCCGGCGCATCGTCCCGCTGCCGCGTCAGCAGGCTGACCTGGCGCAAACCGGCCTGTCCCGCCGCGTCGAGGGCCATGACCACCGCCTGGTGCGTACTGTCCGCATCCGCTGCAATCACGACCCCAACCTCCCCTGGCTTGGACTCTCCGCCGGCCGCAACGATTGCCGCCAGCAGATCGGGGAGCGAACCGCCGGCAACCCGCTTCCCGTTTATCCGATAGGCGCCATCCCGATGCACCGCGATTTCCACGTTGGCGGAGTCCATGGCAGGGGGCTCGCCCGCAGCCTCCGGCAGTTCGATCCCCAGCCGCGATTCACGCACAAAGGAGGCGGACACCATGAAGAAGATCAGCAGCAGCAGCACGACATCGATCAGCGGCGTCAACTCGACGGACGCTTCCGCAAGGGCCCTACGCCGGGTCATGGGACCACCCCCGTCGCGATCGGGAGCTTTTCGCCCCGTCGCGCAACGAGGAGGCGCGGGAAAAAACGACGGGAAACGGGATGAGTGCGGGTGTGCGGTACGGGCTCGGTGCTCGGATTTCGCATGGCTCCAAACAGCAGTTCCAAAGGAGACCGGGTACGGTGTTTCAGAGCCGTGGGCATTCAGTCGCCCCGCTCGTTCACGTTCCCGGGATCACGGTGAACGACATCGGCAAACCTCGCCGCCTCCTGCTCCATTTCCAGGGCAAGGTCATCCACCCGGCGCAGGAAATAGCGATGGAACATCAGCGCCGGAATTGCCACCGACAAGCCGGCCGCCGTGGTGATGAGGGCTTCGGCGATTCCGCCGGCCAAGGCCTGGGCATTGCCAGTGCCTGCGAGCATCAGCGCGGAAAAAACCTCGATCATGCCCACCACCGTACCCAAAAGCCCCAGCAGCGGCGTCACCGAAGCGATGATTCCGAGCGTGGTCAGGTAGCGCTGCAGGTCGTGATTGGCCCGGTCCACCGCTTCCTGCATGGCCGCCTTCATGTGGTCCCGGCCGCGGCCGGCGTTCGCGACACCCGCCGCAATCACCTGCGCAAGCGGGCTTCCGCCATCGGTTGCTGCCTGCGCTGTGGCGCCCTCGCCCAGCCGTGCCGCCACCCGTTGGACGAGGTCGCCCGGCGCGACGCGCCCGCGACGCAACGTCCAGGCGCGCTCGATGACAATGGCCGCAGCGACGACGCTGCCCAACAGGATGGGCGCCATCAGCCAGCCGCCGGATTGGACCGTCTCCCACACGGCCCCGCCTCAGCCGGTGCCGGCCTGTTGGCGGAAACAGTGGTTGGTGGCCTCGACGAACCCTTCCACCGAACCGCAGTCGAACCGCCGGCCGGCGAACTTGTACGCCATGACGGCACCGTGTCGGGCCTGCTGCAGCAGTGCATCGGTTATCTGGATCTCGTCGTTCTTGCCGGGCGCCGTGCCCTCCAGGATCTCGAAGATATCGGGCGTGAAGATATAGCGGCCGATGATGGCCAGGTTGCTCGGCGCCTCCCCCGGCGCCGGCTTTTCGACCATGTCGTTTACCCGGAAGATCGTGTCGCTGATGCCCTGCCCGGCAATCACGCCGTACTTGTGCGTCTCGGATTCCGGAACTTCCTGAATCGCCACGATGCTGCACCCGAACCGCTCGAATATCCCGGCCATCTGCGCGAGCACGCCGCGTTCGTTCCCGAAACAGAGGTCGTCCGCCAGCACCACGCCGAAGGGTTCATCGCCAACGAGGGTGCGGCCGCTGAGAATGGCATGGCCCAGCCCGCGCATGTTCACCTGGCGGGTGTACGAGAACGTGCAGCTTCCGATCAGGTCCCGAATGCCGGTGAGCAGCTTCTCCTTGCCGGTTCCCCGGATCTGGTGCTCCAGTTCGTAGCTCAGGTCGAAATGGTCTTCGATGGCGCGCTTGCCCCGGCCCGTGACGAAGCCGATCTCGGTGAGCCCCGCTTCCACGGCTTCCTCCACGCCGTACTGCACCAGGGGCTTGGTGAGCACTGGCAGCATCTCCTTGGGCATGGCCTTGGTGGCCGGCAGAAACCGGGTTCCATAGCCCGCGACGGGGAACAGGCACTTCTTGATCACGGGTTCCGGCCGGCACCGTTCATGAACGAACATGGCAAGGTTGACGAGCACAGTAGTCTTTTCATGAACAGTGCCCCCTGCGGGACCCTGGCTGGAAGCTGTCGATATTACCCCGTATTGCCGGCCCGCGTACCCGCGTCCGCTTGCCCGGCGGCGGCGAAGGTGAAGCCACCGTCCGCGCAGTCCACCGACAAGGTCTGGCCCGGCCCGAAGGCGCCGCCGAGCAGCCGGGTCGCCAACGGGTTCTCGATGCGCTTCTGGATCACCCGCTTCAGCGGCCGCGCGCCATAGACCGGGTCATAGCCTTCTTCCACGAGCGCATCCACCGCATCGCCGCTCAGCTCGATGCCGATGTCCTGGTCCGCCAGACGCGAGCGCAGGATATCGAACTGCAGCCCGGCAATACGGCGCACGTGGTCCCTGGCCAAAGCATGAAACACCACCATGTCGTCGATGCGGTTGATGAACTCAGGGCGGAAGTGCTGGCTCACCACGCCCAGCACGATGGATTTGAGACGTTCCTGGTCGGTACTGTCGGCCATGTTCTGAATGGCTTCCGTACCCAGGTTGGAGGTCATCACCAGGACGCAGTTGCGAAAGTCGACGGTGCGGCCGTGACCGTCGGTCAGGCGGCCGTCGTCCAGCACCTGTAACAGGACGTTGAACACATCGGCATGGGCTTTCTCGATCTCGTCGAGCAGGATGAGCGAATACGGCCGGCGCCGGACCCGCTCGGTGAGGTAACCGCCCTCCTCGTAGCCCACGTAGCCCGGGGGCGCACCAATGAGGCGTGACACGGAGTGCTTTTCCATGAACTCCGACATGTCCACGCGGATGAGCGCATCCTCGCTGTCGAACAGCACCGCGGCGAGCGCCTTGCACAGTTCCGTCTTGCCGACCCCCGTGGGGCCCAGGAACATGAACGAACCGTTCGGCCGGTCCGGATCGGCCAGGCCCGCCCGGGATCGGCGCACCGCATCGGCGACCACCTCGATCGCCTCGTCCTGCGCCACCACGCGCTCGTGCAGCGCGTCCTCGAGATGCAGCAGTTTTTCCTTCTCGCCTTCGAGCAGCTTGGAGACCGGGATTCCGGTCCACTTGGAAACCACCTCGCCGATCTCTTCCTCCGTTACGCTGTTGCGCAGCAACCGGTGATCCTGCGGCTCGGATGCCCCGGCCAGCCGTCGCTCCAGTTCCGGGATGCGCCCGTACTGGAGTTCCGACATGCGGGCGAGATCGCCGCCGCGGCGGGCGGCCTCGAAGGCGGTGCGCGCCGCTTCAAGGTCTTCCTTGATGTCCTGCGCGCCCTTGAGGCTCGCCTTTTCCGCCGTCCAGATCTCATCGAGGTCAGCGTATTCCTTCTCCAGGCGCGCGACGCTGTGCTCGAGGTCCTCGAGGCGCCGGCGGCTGGCCTCGTCGCTTTCCTTCTTGAGCGCTTCCACTTCCATCTTCTGCTGAATCAGGCGGCGCTCCAGGCGGTCCATCGCCTCCGGTTTCGAGTCGATCTCCATGCGAATGCGGCTGGCCGCCTCGTCGATCAGGTCGATGGCCTTGTCCGGAAGCTGCCGGTCGGAGATGTACCGGTGCGAAAGCCGCGCGGCGGCGACGATGGCCGGATCCGTGATGTCCACGGCGTGGTGGAGTTCGTAACGCTCCTTCAGGCCGCGCAGGATGGCGATGGTGTCCTCCACCGTCGGTTCGTCGATCAGCACCTTCTGGAAACGCCGCTCCAGGGCGGCGTCCTTCTCGACGTACTGACGGTATTCGTCCAGGGTGGTGGCTCCCACGCAGTGCAGTTCGCCGCGCGCGAGCGCCGGCTTGAGCATGTTGCCGGCATCCATGGCCCCTTCCGCCTTGCCGGCGCCCACCATGGTGTGCAGCTCATCGACGAACAGGATGATGTTGCCTTCCTGCTTGGCCAGTTCGTTCAGCACCGCCTTGAGCCGTTCCTCGAATTCGCCCCGGAACTTGGCGCCGGCGATCAGCGCTCCCATGTCGAGCGCCAGGATGCGCTTGTTCTTGAGGCCCTCCGGCACCTCCCGGTTCAGGATGCGCTGGGCCAGGCCCTCGACGATGGCCGTCTTGCCGACACCCGGTTCGCCGATCAGCACCGGGTTGTTCTTGGTGCGGCGCTGCAGCACCTGGATGGTGCGCCGGATCTCGTCGTCGCGCCCGATCACCGGGTCGAGCTTGCCTTGCTCGGCGCGTTCGGTCAGGTCGATGGTGTACTTTGCAAGCGCCTGCCGGTTGTCTTCGGCATTGGAATCGTCAACCGTTTCCCCGCCCCGGACGGTCTCGATGGCGAGGTCGAGCTGCGCTGCGTCTACGCCCGCATCGCCGAGAACCCGGTGCACCGCGCGGTCGCGGGCCAGTGCCCTGAGCACCTGCTCGCTGGACAGGTACTTGTCCCCCGCTTTTTGCGAGAGCCCGTCCGCCAGGGTCATGGCGCGGACAAACTCCCGCGATGGCTGGATGTCGCCGGTGGGCGTACTCACCGCGGCCACCCGGTCGAGCGCCGCGGCAACGCCATCGGCAATCTTCGCGCTCTGGCCGCCGGCCTGAACCAGCAACGGCAGCAGCGAACCGGGTCCCGGCTCGATCAGCACAGCCAGCAGGTGAACCGGTTCCAGGGAAGCGTGGTCCCGGCCCGCCGCCAGCGACTGGGCGTCCGCCAGGGCGCCCTGCAACCGGCTTGTCATTCGATCCATGCGCATTGCGAATCCTCAATATTGCTGCACATCCGGCGAACCGCCCGAACGGTGCGCCTTTTCCAGTTCCAGCGATCGCGTGACCCCGGAAACTCTCATGCATAACAATGAGTCCGTCTGCCTGTTTTTCAACGTTTGCCGGACATCGACGGTGTTCTCCGTCTGCGGGCCGGAACGAGGACGTGCAAGGAACAACGCCGAATCTCGGGAAAGAGTTCGCATGCGGCGCTTCCCTTTCGGCGCGTTAAGCTCGTCCAATGACCTTGCGTACGG
>JAPPHD010000058.1 GCA_028821125.1 Gammaproteobacteria bacterium | reverse complement strand
CGCGTCCGCGGCCGTGAGAATCCCCCCCCCCCCGCGCCCCGGCCCCGCCGCCGCCTGGGGCCACGCCCGTACCGCCGAGGCCGCCCGCATCGGCGGGCTGGACGGAGGCGCCGGAATCCAGGAAAGCGGCAGACGCCCCGGCCGCGCCGGTGACCGTTGCGGCTCCGGCCCGTTCGCCCGTCTCACTGCCGGAGCCGCCGATGCCGGCCGCCGTCCCGGACGAGGCGGGTGCCAGCGAGCGGCTAAGCCCGGTGGCCTAACGGTCGGCGGCAGAGCCGGTGGAGCGGCCGGACGACGCGCCGGAACCCGGCCCGACGGTGGCCTCGGGGCCGCGCGCCCGGATGTTCCGGCCGCGCGGCGGGAAGAAGCGGAGAGGTTCGTAGTGACCGCGCTGATCCAGCAGGCGGCGCTTGCGGCGGCGCCCGTGGCGACGCTCGACTCGGGCGATACGGCGTGGATGCTCGTCGCGGCCGTGCTCGGCCTGATGATGACGGTGCCGGGCATCGCGCTCTTCTACGGCGGCATGGTGCGGCGCAAGAACATGCTGTCCATGGCCGGCCAGTGCTTCGCGATCTGTTGCCTGGTCTCGGTACTCTGGATGCTGGTAGGTTACAGCCTGGCGTTCTCCGGACGCGGCGAGTTCGTGGGCAACCTCGACCTGATGCTGCTGGCCGGTCTGGACATCCAGAGCCTGAAGGCGACGTTTCCGGAAACGGTCTACGTGGTGTTCCAGCTCGGATTCGCGGTTGTCTCCGCCGCCCTGATCGCGGGCGCCGTGGCCGACCGGATGAAATTCTCGTCCCTCCTCTGGTTCGTGGGCATCTGGTCGATCGTGGTGTACGCGCCGGTCGTGCACTGGATCTGGGGCGGCGGATTCCTGAAGGACGAAGGCGTGCTCGACTACGCCGGCGGCACGATCGTGCACATCAACGCCGGCGTCGCCGGGCTGGTGGCCTGCCTGGTCGTCGGCAAGCGCAAGGGCTACGGCACCGAGAGCATGGCGCCGCACAACCCGCTGTTCAGCGTCATCGGGGTCTCGCTGCTGTGGATCGGCTGGTTCGGATTCAGCGCCGGTTCCTCGCTGGCGGCGAGCGGCAGCGCCGCCATGGCGATGCTGGTGACGCAGACCTCGGCGGCCGCGGGCGCCCTCACCTGGATGCTCTACGAATGGTCGGTGCTCAAGAAGCCGAGCGTGGTGGGGCTGGTGTCCGGCGCGGTCGCGGGACTCGTCGCCATCACGCCGGCGGCCGGGTTCGTCTCCCCGGCCGGGGCGCTCGCCATCGGCGTCATCGCCGGCTTCGGTTGCTGCTGGGCCTGCGCCTGGCTCAAGTACAGCCTGGGCTACGACGATGCGCTCGACGTGTTCGGCATTCACGGCGTCGGCGGCTTGCTCGGGGCGGTGCTGACGGGCGTGTTCGCGGTGCGCGAGATCGGCAACGTGCCGGGCGCGATCGAAGGCAACCTCGCGCAGGTGTGGATTCAAATCGAGGGGGTGCTTGCCGTGGCCGCCTGGAGCGCCGTCGGCACCCTGGCGATTCTCTACGCGATCAAGCTGTTCGCGAGCCTGCGCGTGACCGCCGAGGCCGAAACCGAGGGCCTCGACGTCAGCCAGCACGGCGAAGCGGTGGGCGCGGACGGCTGATCTTCGGCCCCGGGAAACCCTGGATTCGTGCGGATTGCCCGCCGAACGCGACCGGCGCAAGTCGTCCGGTCGGGACGGAACTCCGACTCGCTTCGGCGTTGGCAGCGATCGTCACGATGTTGAGCCCACAGGCAACCGGCGGCGCGCCGCGAAACCCCCAATCGCATCGGTGGATTCCCCCGAGGGTGGCATGCCTATGCCCGCAAACGTCGGCCGCACGCGGGAGCGCGCCGTGCGCAAGGCTCTGACGATGCCGCCGCCGGCGACTCAGGCCGCCCTTTTCACCGTCACGATCTTTGCCGGTGCGGTGCTGCTGTTCTGGATTCAGCCGCTCTTCACCAAGATGGCGGTGCCGCTGCTCGGCGGCTCGCCGCTGGTGTGGAACACCGCCATGGTCTTCTTTCAGGCCATGCTGCTGGCGGGCTACGCGTACGCGCACGGGCTGAGCCGATGGCTGGGCGCGCGCGGCCAACTCGTCGTTCACGCGGTCGTGCTGGGCCTGGCGGCCCTGGCCCTGCCCATCGGCGTTGGCGAGGGTTGGCGCCCCGATACGAACACTCCACCCGCGGCGTGGCTCATGGCGCTCCTGTTCGCGTCGTTGGGGGCGCCCTTCTTTGCCCTCGCGGCGACGGCCCCGCTCCTGCAGCGCTGGTTTTCGCTGGGCCGCCATCCCCAGGCACGGGATCCGTACTTCCTGTACGCGGCCAGCAACGCCGGCAGCGTGGTGGTGCTGCTCGCGTTTCCGTTCGTGCTCGAACCGCTCTTGGCGACCGGATCCCAGTCCGCCGCCTGGTCGTTCGGCTTTGCGGTGCTTGCGCTCGGCATCGTTGCGTGCGGGGCAACCCTCTGGCGCGCGGATTCACCGGCCGCGTGGGAGAGTTTCCGGCCGTCGAGAACCTCGTTTGCGGTGCCCGGACCTGTCGAAACGGGGGCGAGCGGCGCTTCCGGCCCGACAGCGGAGAATCGATTCGGCACGGATACTCGGGTCCGACCTCCCGGCCTGACGCCGACAGGCGGCGTCTCCTGGAGGCACCGGGCGGCCTGGCTGGCGTACAGCGCGGTGCCGTCCGCGCTTCTGCTCGGCGTGACCGCCCACATCAGCACGGACATCGCCTCGGCGCCGCTCCTGTGGGTGGTGCCGCTGGCGCTGTACCTGTTGAGTTTCGTCAACGCCTTCGCCCGCAAGCCCCTCATCCCCGGTTGGCTGGCCGCACGGGCCATGGCCTTCGCCACCGTCCTGCTCGCCGCGGTGTTTCTCTGGCGCGAACCGGCGGGGATCTTTCTGCCGCTGCACCTCGGGGCCTTTTTCTGCATCGCATTGGCGTGTCACGCGGAACTGGCGCGCCGCCGTCCGCCCGCGGCGCGGCTGACGGAGTTTTACCTGTTCCTGTCGCTCGGTGGATTGGTGGGGGGCGCATTCGTGGCCCTGGTCGCGCCGCAGGTGTTTGACTCGGTCCTGGAATACCCGTTCTGTCTCGTGCTGGCGGCGGCACTGCTGCCAGCCCGGGATGTTGGGCGGGGTGGCCGTTCTTCGCCCGGCCGGCGGACTGGCGGTGCGGCGGACAAACCGGCTGAAACGAACGGCGGCCGGGGCGTCGGCGCACGATGGGGCTTTGCCCGCGCCGTCGAGCGGGGCGACCTCGTGGTGGCGGCGGCAATCGCCGCTTTCGTGCTCGGCGCCACGCCCCTGATGGACCGGTTGGGCCTGCCGTTCCCCCGCATTGCCTACGCCGGCCTATTGGCCTTGCTGGCCGTGCTCGCCCTCTCGCGGCAGCGCCGGCCGCTCGCCTTCGCGTTGTGTATCGCAGCGCTGCTGCTGGGCTCCGTGCGCCCGCCCTGGGCCGACAACACCGTCTGGACCGGGCGCAGTTTCTTCGGCGTGTACCGGGTTACGGAATCGGCAGAACCCGCGCGGCGAAGCCTCATGCACGGCACCACGAATCACGGCGGCCAATGGATGCCGGACGAGGGAATCGCGAAACCGACGACCTACTACACGGCATCCAGTCCGGCTGTCGAGGTGCTTCAGAAAATCCAGGAGCGCGCAAGCGGGTTGCGGATCGGCGTCGTCGGCCTCGGCCCCGGCGCGCTGGCCTACTACCGCCGCCCCGGCGAACGGTGGCGCTACTTCGAAATCGACCCGCTGGTCGAGTGGCTGGCGACGGACAGCGGTTTTTTCGATTTGATGCCGCGACACGACCCGGCGGTTTCCGTGGTTCTCGGGGATGCCCGGCTCAACCTGGCGCGGGAACCCGACGCCCGTTTCGACCTGCTGGTCCTGGACGCATTCACCTCGGACGCGATACCGGCCCACCTGCTGACGCAGGAAGCTGTTGCCCTCTACGGGAGCAAGCTGCGCCCCGACGGCGTGCTGATTTTCCACATCTCCAACCGCCTTCTCGACCTGGAGCCGGTGCTGGCTGGCGCAGTCGCCGAGCTGGGATACGCGGCCAGGTCCTCCCGTCCGGCTCAGGTCGACACTTCCGCCAATCCCACGGCTTCGGCGTCGCACTGGGTGGCCATGGCCGGGGCCGCAACCGCGCTCGACGACCTGGAACTCGGCGACAACTGGCAACCGTTGGACCTTGCCGATCAACGGCGATGGCGGGACGATTTCTCGAATCTGGTGGGCGTCATCCGCTGGCGGGGAAAGCTGCGCGACAGGGATTCACCGTGAACGATTTGCGCGCAGGTCAATTGGCGCTGGGAGCCACATGGACGATGAACGGGGTTGGGACAGTCTGGTTGTTTTCGATGCGGATGGCGTCGTGACGGTTGTCGTTACCGGCGGCGCCGGCTACATCGGCAGCCACGTCGCCCTGGAACTGATCGCGGCCGGCCATGAGCCCGTGCTGTTCGACAACTTCTCGAACTCCTCGCCGGCCGTGCTGTCCACGCTGGAGAGGCTGGCGGGACGGCCGCTGCCGTGCGTCGAGGGGGACATCCGCGAGCGCGGCGACCTTGACCGCGTGTTCGGCAACGGCGCGGTCTCGGCCGTCCTGCATCTGGCGGCGAGCAAGGCGGTTGGCGAGTCGGTGGACGATCCGCTGCACTACTACGCCAACAACCTTGCCGGTTCCGTCTGCCTGGCCGAACGAATGGCGCACCACGGCGTGCGGACGCTGGTGTTCAGTTCGACGGCGGCGGTCTACGCCGGGTCGGATGGGCCGCTTTCCGAAGATGCGCCCACCGCCCCGTCAAGCCCGTACGGGCGGACGAAGCTCGCGGCCGAGCAGATGCTGCGGGATCTGCACGGCGCCGATCCGCGCTGGAGCGTCTCCATCCTGAGGTATTTCAACGTGGCCGGAGCCCATCCAAGCGGCCTGTTGCTCGAGAGTCCTGTGGGACCGCCCCAGAACCTGCTGCCGCGGGTCGCGGACGCGGCGGCGGGCGAAAGCGGTCAGATCCCGGTGTTCGGCGATGACTACGCGACCCCGGACGGTAGCTGCGTTCGGGACTATGTGCATGTGCTCGACGTTGCCGGCGGGCATGTCAGTGCGCTCGAGCGCGCAGATTCACGTTCAGGCGTGTCGGTGCACAATCTCGGTTCCGGATGCGGGCACAGCGTATTCGAGGTGCTCGCGGCGTTCAGACGCGCGAGCGGCGCCGGGGTGCCGCATCGGGTGACGGCCCGCCGCCCGGGGGATGTCGCCGTCCTGCTTGCCGACGTGCGGCGGGCGCGCGATGAACTCGGGTGGGTGCCGGAGCGTGGTCTCGATGCCATCTGCGCCGATCTGTGGCGCTCGCGGTCTCTTGCATCCGAAGGACCGGCAACCAACGACTTCCGACCTGTCGACGCTGTCGGTAACGGGTAGCGCGTTCGGGCTTTTCGTCTTGATGCATCACGGCTCTCCCAAGAAGCTCGTCCCGTGAATGAGGCGCAGGGTCGTTTGGCAGGCCTGGAGTCCCCGTCGAGGACCCGTCATCGAACCTCCTTCCTCCACTGCGGGGAACGTGGGCTGCACCCGTTTCTTCGACCGGTCCCAGCCGGGAGTGGCGGGCATCCTGTCTGCTCCGCTTTGGCTGACGGTCCACGTTTACGAGGCAGTCGCCATCCGCCTGATCGGCGGCGACCGGTGTTCCATGTGCAACGACGGCTCGGGTGCGGCGGCCGCCGGTTCGACATGTTCAAAAACCCGAACCATGATCCAGGGTGCCGAGCGACGCCCCCTCTCGCAAATCTGCTAAGGTGAACAAACGCGAGCCGCGGCAAGATGATCGCGACCGTCCCGTTGCGCCGCAACAGCACGCTGTCGCGCCTCACGCGCAAGCTGCAGTTCATAAACTGATGCACGAAATCGACTTTGGACAACGGGAAAAGGAGAAACAGACCATGAACGAAACCGCACTCGGGGACATGCTCCCCGCCGCGCCCGAGAGCCGCGTCCCGAGGAACCACCTCCAAAACCGATGGCTCGACGTGCCGATCCCGAAGCGTTGCATTCATGCTTCGTAGTATCGTCGCCGTCGTCAAAACGCTGTACCGGGTGTTGCCCCGGGGATTGAAGCAGTCCTTGCGCCAGCTCTTCTGGAAGGTGGTCATGCGCAACCCGGACTCGCGGCGGCTGATAATGCGTCTGTCGACAAGAATGCCTACCGCCGCCGAAATAGCCGCCGGGCAGGCGCCGGACCCGGTCGCGCGGGACATCTTCCGCGCCCACGGGGCACATGGTCAGCACCATTGGGATACAGTGGTAGACCTGCTGACGCCCCTGGTCGAGGCCGAGCAACTCGGGACTGACGATTACGCCATCCTGATCGCGAGTCTGTTGGCCCAGGGACGCCTGGCCGAGTGCCGGCGGCCTTTCGCGAAGGCCTGCGCTCGGGCGAGGCAGAGCAAGTCGGCTACCGTGCAGGCCCAAGTCGCGGAGCTTGCGATCAAACTGGACGACAAGGACGCCGCCCTGGAGTTCAGCGCGCGGTCCGGCAGCGCGTGGCTTGCGCAGTATGTGGCGGTCTTCTACGGCGGCGACGTACCGGTAGTCCACGAGGCGCTTCGCGACCGGCTTCCCGCCGGGACCGGCACAGCGGGCGCGGTCACGCTGGCGCTTCTGGACTACGGCTGGCCCGCGGAACGTGCGGTCGAGCGCAACCTGGGAGACTATCTGCAGACGCTTGCGGTCATGCGCCATGTGGCGCGCTTCCATGCGCCCGGCGCGATTCGGTGCGACGCCGGACTCGACCAGTTGTTCGCGCAGCTCTCCCGGTCGTGGCGTCCCGAAGAGCGCATGCGCCTCGACCGACCACTCGATGTGGCGGTTGTGGATCGGGATTGCGCACGGTGGCAGGGCGAGGCGTGGCTGCCAATCTTCGGCTGGTTCGGCTACCAGCGTGAGGGTCGGGTTCAGATGACGTTCCCCCTGCAGGCCGGGCTGCTGCCAATTTTTTTCTCGTTCCACCTGAACGATGTCAGCCTGTTGACTCCGGCGCTGTGCGACTTCCTCAAGCACTACGAGCCCATCGGCTGCCGCGACCGGACGACGCGGGACCGGCTTGCCAGCACGGGCGTCAAGGCGTTCTTCAGCGGCTGCATCACGTCCACCCTGGCGCTGGCCGAGGACGACGGCCCTTCGGCGCGCGGCGCGCGCTACCAGGTGGACGATGCGGCGGACCCGATCCCGGGCGCCACCGAGTTGACCCACGAGTTAGACCCGGCGCAACGACCGTTCACCGAGTGGATCTTGGAAAGCCTAGACCGGCTCGTGCTTTATCAGCAGGCCGCCAGCGTGAGCACATCCCGTCTGCACTGCTATCTCCCCTGCCGGGCGCTGGGCACGCCGGTGACCTTCAATGCGAAGAATCCCGCGGACATCCGGTTCGACGGCCTCGTTGACCTTGACAAGGACGAACTTCGGGGAATGGCCGCAGGTTTGACGGGACTGATGGAGACGGTCTTCCGCCAGATACTTGCCGGGGCCGACCGGGAGACCGTGTACCGGCACTGGCGCGAGGCGACCTTGCCGCTGGTGGAGCGCGACGAGTCGGAACGGAGAGGCTACACGAAGCTCTTCGCCCGCCGCCCGAGCCGCGGGCGGGAGGATGCCCGACCGACCGATCCCATCCCGGTCGCCCTGACGTTCGACCGCAACCTGGTCGACTACGTCCCCAACCTGATCCGCTCCGTCGAAGCCCATGCGTCGCGCAAGATCAGCTACCACCTGCTAGTCAGGGGCTTGTCGTCCGCGGACAGGGACAACCTGCAGCGCGCGTGCCGGGATGTCGCCATCGAATGGCACCCGATGGACGCGGCGTTCGCCGAAACGGACGACCGAGGTCTGCTCCATTACATCACCGTGTCGACAATGGACCGCTGCCTGCTGCCGGAGGTGCTGCCGGATGTGGACAAGGTACTGTATCTGGACACCGACATGGTCGTGCTCGGGGATGTCGCCGAGCTGTACGCCACGCCGTTGGGCGACAGTACACTGGGCGCGGTGCCGAAACACTATCTCGGCTCCTGGCTGGAGTGGTCCACAGCCCCCGACAATCAGCGAGAGCGCGTGGAGCAGATGCGCCAGCTGCGGGCGGCGGCGAGCGTTGCCGGCCCCCTCAACGGACGCGCGTTCAACGCCGGCGTGCTGCTGATGTCGCTTCAGGCCATGCGCGAGGACGGCTTTGCGTCTCAGGTCCAGCGGAACTTCCATGCGTTCGGCTACGATGACCAGACGCAGCTCAATCTGTATGCGGGCGGCGACTACGTGCAACTGCCGGTCGCGTGGAACGTGGACTACCGCGACTACTTCTTCGGCGCGGACGGGAAACAGGCGAAGATCGTCCACTGGAACGGCGCGGACAAGCCCTGGCAACGCGATGCAAACGACGCTGTGCTGAGGACCAGGGGCTTGTGGGAGAGGTATTCGGCACCCCAGAGTGGCACAGCGTCCCTCAAGTAATACACGCAGCAGTGACGAGCGAGGATTGGTACGAAATGCGTATATTGCGACAAATCGTGCGGCATCGCGCTCGTACCCCGATCCCCGGATAAGGCCAGGATGACGGTTGATTGGCACCATTAGAGTGCCGGGATTGGCGGGAGCGCCATGCGGGAGCCGGATGCAGGCGCAGTGGCGCGGTATGAAGGTCGGGGAGGCCGCCCGGTTCGGCCTGCGGGGCGGTCTGTGTCGAGGCGCACGCGTACCCCTCCCCGCCGCAAGGCGGCGTCGGGCACCGTCAGAACGTCAGGCCGGTGTCGCGAGCGGCGGGGCGCGAGCCTCCAGGTGCACCATCGCCGCGTACAGCCAGTCGAGCCG
>JAPPHD010000122.1 GCA_028821125.1 Gammaproteobacteria bacterium | reverse complement strand
CCACTAAGATAATCCACGCCCTTGAGGACGGGCAGGTCAAAACATGATGTCTAGGAGTACACGCCCCGGTATCCGAGGCGCTGACGCGCGCGGGAACAACGCCGAATCTCGGGAAAGAGTTCGTATGCGGCGCTTCCGTTTCGGCGCGTTAAGCTCGTCCGACAGCTTTTAGTACGGCAGGATGATGGGGCCGTGCGCCGAAACGGAAGCGCCGTATGCGAACTCGCTGTTGAGATCAACGACGATACATGAAAATATTTTTTTATTTAAAATCATATACTTACGTTTTTTCCTTGAAAGTACCGCGAAATCGCGCGGTCCGCTCCGTTCATGGTTTCCGCAGCTTTCAGGAACGGCCCTGACGGCCCGATCGCGCCGGGTCAGCACGGCGGTGAGATAGGCGGGTCAACCCGCGGCTGGTAATATTCCGGTTTCGCCCTCAGGCGACCCACGGATCCAGGTTGAACGCGCACCCCGCCGCCGTAACAAAGCTGAACGCAAAGGCGCTGAACGTGACCCGGGATCGGGTCGACCCGAACGCCCTTGATGTCGTCCGCCGGCTCAGGGACGCCGGGTTTCAGGCCCTGCTGGTGGGCGGCTGCGTCCGCGACCTGCTGCTGGGCGCGTCCCCGAAAGATTTCGACGTTGCCACCGACGCCACGCCCGAGCAGGTGCGCCGCCTCTTTCGCCGCTCCCGAATGGTGGGGCGCCGGTTCAAGATCGCGCATGTGCACTACGGCAGGGAATTCGTGGAAGTGTCCACGTTCCGCAAGCTTCTGGCTGCCAATGAAAAGGGCGACCACGCCGCTCACCCCAACGGCCTGATTCTGCGCGACAACGCCTACGGCACGCTCGACGAAGATGCGTTCCGGCGCGACTTTACCGTCAATGCCCTGTACTACGACCCCCACGGCGGCGAGATTCTCGACTTCGTCGGCGGCATCGACGATATCGAACGGCACTGCCTGCGCTGCATCGGCAACCCGCGCGAGCGCCTGCGGGAAGACCCCGTGCGCCTGCTCCGCGCCATGCGTTTCCAGGCCAAGCTCGGCTTCGCCCTCGATGCCGGTATCACCCGCGACGAGAGGCTCACCGCCGAGCGCCTCACCGCAATCCCGCCCGCCCGCCTGTTCGAGGAGTTCGTCAAGCTGTTCCTGACCGGCCATGCCGCCGATGCGTGGCGAATCGTCAAGACATCCCGGGTGCGCAACGTGCTGTTCCCCACCGCGCCCCCGGACAGCCCGCTGATTCTCCTGGCCATGGACAGCACCGACCGGAGGGTCGGCGAAAACAAGCCGGTAACGCCGGGGTTCCTGCTCGCGGTCATGCTCTGGGAGGACTATCGCTCGCGTATCGAAGAACTCATGGCATCCAGGGGCACAAAGCGAAAGCCCAGGGAAGCCGCCCTCGTCGCGGCACACGAAACCGTTGCCGCGCAACGCGCGACAATCGCCATACCGCGCCGGTTCTCCAATTTCATCCACGATATCTGGCACCTGCAGGAACGCCTGGAATCGCGCAGGCCCAAACAGGTGCACCGAACCCTCAGCCACCTCCGGTTTCGGGCCGCCTACGACTTTCTGCTGTTGCGCGCGGAAATCGGAACCGTCAATCGGGATCTCGTTCGATGGTGGGAGGAAATTCAGGACGCTGACACCGAGCGCCGCGACGCCATGGTCAACGCGCTCCGGGGAAGCGCCCCGGGCGGCACGCGCCGCCGCCGCAGACGACGCCGTGGCCACCGGCAGGACGACGGCTGATGGAAGCCCTACGGGCGCATGGAGCCACGGCATCCCTCGAAAGCCAGGCGCCCCTCGTCGCCGAGCTCAAGCGCAAGGCCGCCGGGCACCAGTGGCCGAACTTCATGGTCGTTGAAGGTCCCATCGGCGTCGGCAAGACGACGCTCGCCACAAACCTGGCCGCGGTGCTGGGTTACCCGCTGCTGCTCGAACCGGCCCTGGAAAACCCGTTCCTCGACCGGTTCTACCGGGAAAAGGGCCGCCACGCACTCCCGACCCAGCTTTTCTTTCTGCTGAACCGGGCCAGACAGCTTGCGGACCTCTCCGAAAACTCGCTGGTGGAACCGGTGCTGGTTTCCGACTATCTCATGGACAAGGACCGGCTGTTCGCAGAAGTCACGCTGGACGAAAACGAGCTGCGCCTCTACCGGGAAATCCACGAGAACCTGGACCTGAATCCGCCCCGGCCCAACCTGGTCATCTATCTGCAGGCGCCGGTCGACCGGCTGCTTGACCGCATCCGCCGGCGCGGCATCGAATTCGAGCAACAGATCGCCCCGCGCTACATCGAATCCATCGCACAAGCCTACGCGCAGTTCTTCCACTTCTACGACAGCTCGCCGCTACTGGTCGTAAACGCCGCTGAAATCGACTTTGCCGGCAATTCCGCCCATCTGGAGGCGCTGCTGGACTGTATCCTGGCCATGGAAGGCGGCCGGCAGTACTTCAACCCGAATCCGAGCCTGCTGTGATCGCCGATGCCCACAAGCCACCCCGCGGGAAGCGCGGCCAGGTGGAGCGAGCAGGCTGGCCGCGCGGCGGGTGTCACCGGTCGACACTCCGGCAGTAGCGCCACATGAACCGCCCCGCCGCTCATGAACTGCCCGCGTGGGGGAGTCTCGCCCGCCTTGCGGCCAGGCTGTCACCCGTGCCGCTGCGGAACCTGCTCGACGATGACGCCCGTGGCGCCGCGTTGCGGGTACGCCTGAACGGCCTGCTGTTCGACTTCACAAGGCAGCGGGTCGACCCGGCCGCGCTTGCGGAGCTGTTGTCCCTAGCGGAACAGCGGGATTGGCAGGGGCGGGTACGACAGTTGGTGGAGGGCGGCGCCGTAAACACGACCGAGAACAGGCCTGCCCTCCACACGGCCCTCCGGAGCCCCCCGGGGGAGGCGCCCGAGGCAGCGCGGGAGGTGCCGGGCACCTTGTCCCGCATGGAGAGGTTTGCGGGCGCCGTGACGTGCGGTTCCTGGACGGGTTGCTCCGGAAGGGCCATCACCGATGTCGTCAACGTCGGAATCGGCGGATCCGACCTGGGCCCCCGCCTGGTGGTCGATGCGCTGCAACCGCACGACGGTCGCCCGGCACTGCACTTCGTCCCCAACATCGACGGTCACGTCATCTCGAAGACCCTTGCCGGGCTGGATCCGGAGACGACGCTGTTCATCATTGCTTCGAAATCATTCACCACCCGGGAAACCCGGGTCAACGGGGAAACCGCGCGGAGCTGGTTTCTGGAGCGCACCAATCGGCCCGATGCCATCGGCCGGCATTTCGTGGGCGTGACCGGCAACCGGGAAGCGGCCGCCGCATTCGGCCTGCCGCGGGAAAACCTGTTTCCGATGTGGGACTGGGTCGGAGGCAGATACTCCCTCTGGTCTCCGGTCGGCCTGCCGATCATGCTTGCACTCGGCACCGCTGCCTTCGCGGAACTGCTGGGCGGCGCCCACACCATGGATCGGCACTTCCAGACTGCGCCAGCCGCGGGCAACGCCCCCCTGCTGGCTGCCCTGCTCGGAATCTGGAACATCGACTTCCTGGGCGCAGCCAATCACGCGGTGCTTCCCTACGACCAGCGGCTGCGCCTGCTGCCCGACTACCTGCAGCAACTGGAAACCGAGAGCAACGGCAAGCGCGTCCGGCACGACGGGTCCCCCGTGGGGGTGCATACCGCGCCCGTTGTCTGGGGAGGCATCGGCACAACCGGACAGCACGCGTTCCATCAGTTGCTGCACCAGGGCACGCGTGCGTTCAGCGCGGACTTCATCGTCTGCGCCGCCACCGAGCACGGCCTCGAGGAACATCACCGATGGCTGGTGGCGAACGCACTCAGCCAGGGCAAGGCCATGGCCGCCGGCAACGATGCGCACGACCCGCACCGGGCCGTGCGGGGCAACCATGCCACCAGCACGATCGTGCTCGACCGGCTCGCTCCCGCCACCATCGGCGCGCTGCTCGCCTTCTACGAGCACAAGGTGTTTTGCCAAGGCCTGATCTGGGACATAAACTCGTTCGATCAGTGGGGTGTGGAACTGGGCAAGCAACTCGCGGTCACCGTGTTCGGGCAGCTCGCCGGCGAGTCAACCCGAGGGCAGGACAGAACCACCCGGTCGCTTGTCGAGCACCTGATCGAACAGGGCCGAGCCTGATCGCACCCCCCCAGCCCGCACCACGAAAGCGGACCAGAACGGTATCGGCAAATGGACGACAACCCGCACGCCCGAGGACGACGATGAGCTACCCGGTCAGCCCGTTCATGGCGCAACGCGCCTACCTGAACGACGATCAGTACCAGGCAATGTACACCCGCTCGGTGGAGGACCCCGAAGGCTTCTGGGCTGAACAGGCCGACATCTTCCTGGACTGGAACCGGGGTTGGGAGACGGTATTCGAAGCGGATCTGCCGGCCGGACGGGTGCGCTGGTTCGACGGCGCCGTGCTCAACGCCAGCTACAACTGCATCGATCGGCACCTGCACACGAGGGCCGACCGGACTGCGATCATCTGGGAGGGCGACGATCCAGCCGACGATGCCACCGTGACCTACCGGCAACTGCACGATGCGGTTTGCCGGCTTGCCAACGGCCTGCGCTCACGCGGCGTGTCGAAGGGCGACCGGGTGTGCATCTACATGCCCATGATTCCCGAAGCGGCCTATGCAATGCTCGCCTGCGCCCGCATCGGCGCCGTTCATTCCGTCGTTTTCGGCGGTTTCTCCCCGCAGTCCCTCAAAGACCGGATTCTCGACTCCGACTGCCGAACGGTCATCACCGCCGATCAGGGGGTGCGCGGCGGCCGTACCGTACCGCTCAAGCACAATACCGAAACGGCGCTGGCCGACTGCCCCAACGTTCATACCGTGGTGACCGTGCGACGTACCGGCGCGGAAGTGCCCTGGGTCGACGGCCGCGATGTCTGGTACCACGACCTCACCGAAGGGCAGCCCGCGGTATGCGAGCCGGAACCCATGGCCGCCGAGGATCCCCTGTTCATCCTTTACACCTCCGGATCCACCGGCCGGCCGAAGGGCGTGCAGCACGGTACCGGCGGCTATCTCCTTTATGCCGCCATGACCCACAAGTACGTCTTCGACTACCACGACGGCGACATCTACTGGTGCACCGCCGACGTCGGCTGGATCACCGGCCATAGCTACATCGTCTACGGGCCGCTGGCCAACGGCGCCACCACGCTCATGTTCGAGGGCGTGCCCACCTGGCCGGACGCCTCGCGCTGCTGGCAGGTGGTGGACAAGCACGGCGTAAACACCTTCTACACCGCACCGACCGCCATCCGGCAGCTCATGGGCCAGGGCGACGGGTTCGTGACCTGCACCGGGCGTGCTTCGCTGCAACTGCTGGGCACGGTCGGCGAGCCGATCAATCCCGAAGCCTGGGAGTGGTATCACCGTGTGGTGGGGGACCGCCGCTGCCCCATCGTCGATACCTGGTGGCAGACGGAAACCGGCGGCATCATGATCACGCCGCTGCCGGGCGCGACGACCCTGAAGCCCGGCAGCGCGACGCGGCCTTTCTTCGGCGTGCGCCCCGCCCTGGTCGACACCGACGGCAGGGTGATCGAGGAAACCGAAGCGTCGGGCAACCTGGTGATCACCGCTTCCTGGCCGGGACAGATCCGCACCGTCTACGGCGACCACCAGCGCGTGATCGACACCTACTACGCCGCCTACCCCGGTTTCTACTTCACCGGCGACGGCGCGCGCCGCGACGCCGACGGCTACTACTGGATCACCGGGCGCGTGGACGACGTCATGAACGTCTCCGGGCACCGCATCGGCACCGCCGAAGTGGAAAGCGCACTGGTGCTGCACCCGCAGGTGGCCGAAGCGGCGGTGGTCGGCTATCCCCACCCCATCAAGGGCGAGGGCATCTACGCGTTCGTCACGCTGATGGCAGGCAGCAACGTAAACCCCGACGAGCTGCAGCAGGAACTGATCGCCCTGGTGCGCCGGGAAATCGGGCCGTTCGCCCGGCCCGACGTCATACAATGGGCGCCCGGACTGCCCAAGACCCGTTCCGGGAAAATCATGCGCCGCATATTGCGCAAGATCGCGGCGGATGACCTGGACGACCTGGGGGACACCACCACCCTGGCGGACCCGGGCGTCCTCGAGGACCTGACCGCCAGCCGATCGCCGCAGGGATAGCGGCGTCATCCCGGCCCGACGGTGCGTGGCGGGCGGGTAGCCCGACGACCGAAGTTACGTATACTGACGCCATGAACTCCCCCTGGCTACGAATACCCGCGGCGTACGTCGTGGCCGTCGCCGCTGCCGCGGTGCTCGGATGCGCGGCCTCCACGCAGATCACGCTGAACGGACTGAGCGGATTCGGTATCGACGTGCCCTTGACGGACCGGCTGTCGGCGACCGTACACGACATCGCCGGCATGGGGCCCTTCTACGCTCAGATCGCGGCGGTGGCGTTTCTGCCCGCCTTCGCCATCGCGGCGTTCCTGCTGCGCTGGGTGCCGGGGCCGCGTCCGTTCTGGTTCGCGGTGGCGGCCGGCGGCGCCATCGTCACCGCCATCCTCATCGTCCGCTACTTCGTCGGCGGCACCGTTATCGGCGGGGCACGCACGCCGTTCGGCCTTCTGACCCAGGCTCTCGCATGCGGGGCCGCCGGCTGGCTGTTTGCCCGGGTGATGGCCTGGAAGCGCCCCGAGTGAAGCGTCTGCTCCAACTGTCGGTTCTCGTCCTCTGCACCGGCGCCGGTGTCCCTTTGGCCGCTCTCGAATACGAGGTGGAAACGGTTGCCGAAGGGCTGGCGTTTCCCTGGTCGCTGGCGTTCCTGCCCGGCGGAGACATGCTCGTCACGGAGCGGGAGGGGCGCCTGCGCATCATTCGCGACGGCCGGCTGGACCCCACGCCCATTACCGGGGTGCCGGATACCTATGTGCAGGACCAGGGCGGGTTCTTCGACATCCTCGTGGACCCGGACTTCACCGCCAACCGCCAGGTCTACCTCTCCTATGCCCACGGCACCCGCAGCGCCAACCGCCTGGCCGTGGGGCGCGCCCGCTTCGACGGCGCGGCGCTGTCCGGATTCGAAATGATCCTGATGGGCGAGCCCGACAAGGACACACCGAACCACTACGGCGGGCGGATGGCCTTTCTCGCCGACGGCACCCTGCTCATCGTCTCCGGCGACGGGTTCGACTACCGCGAACAGGCGCTGGATCTCAAGAGCCTCCTCGGCAAGACCCTGCGCATCGGCCCGGACGGCTCGTTGCCCCGGGACAATCCGTTTATCGGCCGCGACGACGCCCGCCCGGAAATCTGGTCCTACGGCCACCGCAATCAACAGGGAATCGTCGCAACCCCCGACGGCGTCTACCTGCACGAACACGGCCCCCGGGGCGGCGATGAACTCAATCGCATCGAACCCGGCAAAAATTACGGCTGGCCCGCGATTACCTACGGGATCGACTATACCGGTTCCTACATCTCCCCCTACACGGAACACCCCGGCATGCAGCAGCCCGTCCTCTACTGGACGCCTTCAATAGCACCCGCCGGCCTCGCCTACTATGACGGCAACGCCTTCCCGGAGTGGCGGGGCGACCTCTTCGTCGCCACCCTGGTGGAACGATCCGTGCGCCGCGTCGATCTCGAGAACGGCAAGGCGGTGGGCGAGGAAATACTGTTCACGGAACTCGGCAAGCGGCTGCGGGACGTACGGGCCGGTCCGGACGGCTACCTTTACCTGCTGACGGACAGCCCCGAGGGCAGCGTACTGCGCGTCAAACCCGCCGCGGAGCCCTGACAGACGGTCCAATCGGCGTGCTTGCCCGGCCGGCACGAGAACCCAGCGTCGAATCGGCGAAGGGAGAAACGGATACGACATGAAATTCGGACTGCGCTACTGCAACATCGGCCGGTACACCGACCCGGCGAACGCCATCGAGTTGCTCCAGGCGGGCGAAGAGGCGGGATTCGAGTCTGCCTGGACGGTTGAACACACTGTCGTTCCCGCCGGATACGAGTCCACCTACCCATACTCCCCCAGCGGCCGCATGAGCCCCAACGACGAGTTCCCCATACCCGACCCCCTGATCTGGCTGTCCTACGTAGCCGCCGCAACTACCCGCATTCGCCTGGCAACCGGCATCCTCATACTGCCCCAGCACAACCCCGTGATCATCGCCAAGCAGGTGGCGACCCTCGATTGCCTGTCGGGCGGACGCATGCTGCTCGGCATCGGCGTGGGCTGGCTCAAGGAGGAATTCGACACCATCGGCGCCCCCTTCGCCGAACGCGGCGCCCGCACCGACGAATACATCGCCGCAATGCGGGCGCTCTGGAGCATGGAGATGCCCAGCTTTCACGGCAGTTATGTCAACTTCGACCGGGTCTATTGCCTGCCCCAACCGCCCAACGGAAGCGTCCCCATCATCATCGGCGGCCACTCCAAGGCCGCCGCCCGGCGCGCGGGAAGGCTCGGCGACGGCTTCTTCCCGGCCCGAGGCGTTCCGGAGGATCTCATCGAACTGGCCCAGCAATCGGCGCAGGAAAGCGGACGCAATCCCGATGAGATCGAGATCACGGTAAGCGCTCCGGAAGACCTTGCGGACCTCCCACGGCTGGCGGCCCTGGGCGTCTCGAGGGTGCTCATGCCGGTCAGCCTCATGCCCGGCATGCCGGTGGCCATCCAGGCACCGGAGGATGCCCTCCGTTGGAAGTCCCGTATCGAGGAATACTCCGCACTGTGATCGTTCCCGGTGAAAAGCAGTTCCATGCGAGTCGGCAACCCGGCGCCCCGAGACGAGGAAGTGGAAGGAACAACGCCGAATCTCGGGAAAGAGTTCGTATGCGGCGCTTCCCTTTCGGCGCGTTAAGCTCGTCCGAAAACCTAGCGTACGGCAGGATGATGTGGCCGTGCGCCGAAAGGGAAGCGCCGTATGCGAACTCGCTGCCCGGTACTGGCAGTTGTTCCATAGAACTCGGAAACCCGGTGCCGGGCTCATAGGATCAAGCCGATTCGGCGTAGTTCTCCACTTCCTTCATGCTGAGCTTGATGCGCCCGCGCTGATCCACATCCAGCACCACCACGTCCACCATCTGCCCCTCTTCCAGGTAGTCGCCGACGGTCTCGACCCGTTCCTTGGCGATCTGCGAGATGTGCAGCAGCCCGTCCTTGCCCGGCAGTATGCTGATGAAGGCGCCAAAATCGACAATCCGCTCGACGCGGCCGTTGTAGATGCGGCCGACCTCCGCTTCCGCGGTGATCTCCTGCACCCTGGCCACCGCCGCATCCTTGCTCTCCGCGTTTTCGGCATAGATGCGCACGGTGCCGTCGTCCTCGATATCCACATCCGCCCCGGTTTCATCAACGATGGAGCGGATGGTCGCCCCGCCCTTGCCGATCACGTCGCGGATCTTGTCCGGATGGACCTTGATCACCGTCATGGCGGGCGCGTTCTCGGAAATCTCGTCCCGCGACCTGGAGATGACCTTGTTCATCTCGCCGAGGATATGCAACCTGGCCTCCAGCGCCTGTTCGAGGGCAGACTCCATGATCTCTTCGGTGATGCCGTCGATCTTGATGTCCATCTGCAGCGCGGTGACGCCGCTGGACGTGCCCGCCACCTTGAAGTCCATGTCGCCGAGATGGTCCTCGTCGCCCAGGATGTCGGTGAGTACGGCAAACCGGTCGCCCTGTTTGACCAGGCCCATGGCAACGCCGGCCACCGCCGCCTTGAGGGGGACGCCCGCATCCATGAGGGCGAGCGATGAACCGCAGACGCTGGCCATCGAGCTGGACCCGTTCGATTCGGTGATCTCGGACACCACCCGCAGGGTGTAGGGAAACTCCTCCTCATTGGGCAGCACCGCGGCCATGCCCCTGCGGGCCAGCCGTCCGTGGCCGATCTCGCGACGTTTCGGCCCGGTCATGAAGGCCGCTTCCCCCACGGAGTAGGGCGGGAAGTTGTAGTGCAGCATGAAATGATCCTTGTAACTGCCTTCCAGCGCATCGATGAGCGCCGCATCCCTGAGCGTGCCCAAAGTAGCAGTGACGATCGCCTGGGTTTCGCCCCGCGTGAATAGGGCCGATCCATGAGTCTTGGGCAGCAGCCCGACCTCCACGCCGATCGGCCGTACCGTGCGCCGGTCGCGACCGTCGATGCGTGGCTCGCCGTCGAGGACCCGCCGGCGTACAAGGTCTTTTTCGACCCTGGCAAACGTGTCCGCCACCGCATCGGCACTGTAATGCGCTTCCTCCGCGCCGCTGAGAAGCTCCACGGTTTCTTCGCGCAATTGCGTGACCCGGGCCTGCCGCTCGAGCTTGTCGGTGATTCGGTAGGCTTCTCCGAGGCCGGCGCCCACGGCATATTCCACGGCCTGAAGGAGCGCCTCGTCGACGGGTTCCGGTTGCCAGTCCCAAGGCGCCTTGCCGGCTTCCTCGGCCAGCTCACGGACAGCCTGAATCACGACCTGCATCTCCTGATGCGCGAACAGCACCGCACCGAGCATCTCGTCCTCGCTCAGCTCCTTCGCTTCGGATTCGACCATGAGCACGGCGGATTCCGTGCCCGCAACCACCATGTTCAACCCGGATTCCTCCAGCGCCGAGTGGCTGGGGTTGAGCAGGTATTCGTTGTTGCGGTAACCCACGCGCGCCGCGCCGATCGGGCCCTTGAACGGAATGCCCGAGATCGCCAGCGCCGCCGATGCGCCGATCATGGCGGCAATGTCCGGGTCCCGGTTCTTGTCCACCGACATGACCGTCGGGATGACCTGCACTTCGTTCATGAAACCCTTCGGAAAGAGGGGGCGAATGGGGCGGTCGATCAACCGGCAGGTCAGTGTCTCCTTCTCTGACGGCCTGCCTTCCCGCCGGAAGAAACCGCCCGGGATCTTGCCCGCCGCGTAGGTCTTTTCCTGGTAGTTCACCGTCAGCGGAAAAAAGCTCTGCCCCGGCCGCGGCGTTTTCACGCCGACCACCGTGGTCAGCACCGCGGTATCTCCGATATAAACCATGGCGGCCCCGGTCGCCTGCCGGGCGATTTGCCCGGTCTCGATGCGTACTGTCTGGTCGCCGAACTGAAATTCCTTGATGACTGGATTCAACATGATCTCCTTGTTTCGAGCGCCTGCGGCGCCCATGAATTCTGGTGTGGAACGGGTACCCCGGCTATCTTCTCAAGCCCAGGCGCTTGATCAGCGAACGATACCGCGAGCCGTCTTTTTCCTTGAGGTAGTCCAGCAGCTTGCGGCGCTGGTTCACCATGCGAATGAGGCCGCGCCGGGAGTGGTGATCCTTCTTGTGTGCGCGGAAGTGGTCCTGCAGCGAGTTAATGTTGTGGGTGAGCAGCGCAACCTGCACTTCGGGCGAACCGGTGTCGCCCTCCTGTACCTGGTAGTCCCTGATGATGTCCGATTTCGTTTCTGCCGATAAAGCCATAGTGGTCTCCAAATACGCTCAATCAATGCAATGCGAGCCAACCGGGCGTATTTCCAGTCGAATCGCGGTTACGTCCTGTCCGAAACGTTCTCCTGAACTCAGTGCCTGCCTGCCACGCCGGCGCGGGTCAGCAGGCGGCGCGGCGCGATCCTGCCGTCGTCGAGCACTTCGCCGACACCCAGGAACCGGCAACCCGTTCCCGACGATTCCGACAGCCGCACCCAGCCGCTGGTCGGCGAGTGGGGAACGATGACCGGTTGCCCGTGGCGCAGGTAATACGCCACGTCTTCGTTCAGCGATACTTCGGGCCATTCCCGCACCGCCGTCCACACGGGCTGCAGGTACGGGTCCAGCGACCCCTGTTCCCTGGACTTTTCCAGTTCATCGAAGGTGACCAGGTCCGACTCGCCGTACGGCCCCGCCCGGCTGCGCCTGAGGGCGGTGACGTGGGCGCCGCAACCGAGCATCTCGCCCATTTCTTCCGCGATGGCACGCACGTACGTACCCTTGCTGCAATGGGTATCCACTTCAAATTCGTCGCCTTCGAAGGAGACGAGTTCATTGGAGTAGATGGTGACGGCCCGCGCTTCCCGTTCTATTTCGATGCCCTGCCGGGCGAGCTTGTAGAGCGGTTGCCCCTTGTGTTTCACCGCCGAGAACATGGGCGGCGCCTGCATGATCTCGCCGCGAAAGCAGTTGAGCGCTTTCTCGATGTCGGGCCTGCCGATGCCCCCGGTCGACCGCTTCGAGACGATCTTTCCGTCCGCATCGCCGCTGTCCGTGGCAACGCCGAGCTTGATACGCGCCCGATATTTCTTGTCCGAGGCCAGCAGATACCGGGAAAACTTCGTCGCTTCACCGAAACAGAGCGGCAGAACGCCGGTGGCCAGCGGATCGAGGCTGCCCGTATGCCCTACCTTGCGCGCGCCGAACAACCGCTTCGCCTTCTGCACCGCGTCGTTGGAACTCATGCCACGCGGCTTGTCGATAGCCACGATGCCATCGACGACACGACCCCGGCGGCTACCCATGTTCGTGTGCGCTCCTGTCGGCGGCGAGCGCATCGGTGATCAGCCTTTCCAGGCGCGGCCCCCGCTCCACGGAAACGTCGTAGTGAAACCTGGGCCTGGGCGTCGTGCGCATCGAGTGCCGTTTCGCGAGTTCCGAGCGGAAAAATCCGGCGGCCCTGTTCAGGATCGCCACAAGGTCGGCCTGCTCCGCGGGGCCTGGCGCATCCATGGACGACACATAGACATCGGCGAATGAAAGGTCTTTGCTCACCCGCACATCGTTGACGCTGACGGAGCCGATGCGCGGATCCCGTGCCTGTCGCTGGATAATGCACGCGAGTTCCTCGCGCACCATGTCGGCAACCCGCAGATCACGCCCGTACTCCCGCATCAGCTACTGGCCCGCCGGCGCCTCACAGGGCCCGCGCCACCTCCCGGGATTCGAACACTTCGATGAGGTCACCCGAGCGCACATCGTTGTAGTTGCGCACCCCGATACCGCATTCCGTGCCGTTGCGCACTTCCTGGACATCGTCCTTGAAGCGGCGCAGGGACTCGAGCTCGCCTTCGTAGATCACGACATTGTCGCGCAGCACCCGAATCGGGCGATTCCTGTACACGGCGCCTTCCGTGACCATGCAACCCGCAACCTGCCCGAACCGGGGCGACCGGAACACCTCGCGGACCTCCGCAACGCCCAGGATCTCCTCCCTGGTCTCCGGCGCGAGCATGCCGCTCAGCACCTGCTTGACGTCGTCGATCATCTCGTAGATGACGCTGTAGTAGCGCAGGTCAAGGCCTTCCCGCTCGGCAACGGCTTTCGCCGCGTTGTCGGCGCGAACATTGAACCCGAACACCGCTGCGCTGTAGGTGACCGCCATGTTGACGTCGCTTTCGGTGACGGCGCCGACCCCGGAGCCGAGCACGGTGACCGAAACCTCGTCGTTGCCGAGATCGGCCATCGACTGCACGATGGCTTCCAGGCTGCCCCGCACGTCGGCCTTCACCACCAGTTTCAGCACACGTTTTTCGCCTTCGCCAAGCTGGGCGAAAAGGTTGTCGAGCTTGGCCGCCTGCTGCATGGCTTGGCGCTGTTCCTGGGACTTGTCGCGCCGGAACTCGGCCAGATCCCGCGCCGAGCGCTCGTCGGTCACCACGGAGAAGCTGTCGCCCGCACCGGGCGTGCCGCTCAAGCCCAGAACCTCGGCCGGGAGCGACGGACCGGCCTGCCGGGTCTGTGCGCCCTGGTCGTCGAGCATGGCCCGCACGCGGCCGTGAAACTCGCCGGCAATGATGATGTCGCCCTGCCTGAGCGTGCCGTTCTGTACCAGCACCGTGGATACGGGGCCGCGGCCCCGGTCGAGCCGGGATTCGACCACCACGCCCCGGGCCGGAGCATCCGGTACCGCCTTGAGTTCGAGCAGTTCCGCCTGCAACAGGATGGCTTCCAGCAGCCCGTCGATGCCATCGCCGGTGACCGCGGACACCTGCACGAACTGGGTGTCGCCGCCCCAGTCTTCGGGCGCCACATCCTTGGCCGCGAGTTCCTTGGTGACCCTTTCGGGGTCGGCGCCCGCCAGGTCCATCTTGTTGACCGCCACCACGATGGGCACCTCGGCCGCCTTGGCGTGCTGAATGGCTTCCTCCGTTTGCGGCATGACGCCGTCGTCCGCGGCCACGACCAGAACCACGATGTCCGTGACCATGGCTCCCCGCGCGCGCATGGCGGTGAACGCCGCATGACCCGGCGTGTCGATGAAGGTGATGCGGCCATGGTCGGTATCGACGGAATAGGCGCCGATGTGCTGGGTAATGCCCCCGGCCTCGCCGCTGACCACCCGGGTGTTGCGAATGAAATCCAGAAGGGAGGTCTTGCCGTGGTCGACGTGGCCCATGACCGTGACCACCGGCGCGCGCACCTCGCCCTCTCCCTCGATCTTCAGCGACTGCTCCAGGGCCTGCTCGATCGCGTCTTCGTGGATCAGCTTTACCTTGTGGCCCATCTCCTCCACGACCAGGGTCGCAACGTCCTGGTCGATCACCTGGTTGATGGTCGCCATGACGCCGAGGCCCATCAGCGTCTTGATCACTTCACCGGCCTTGACGGTCATGCGCTGGGCCAGTTCGCCGACGGCGATCGCGTCCGGCACCTCCACTTCCCGGGCAATGAATTCCGTCGGCTTGAACTCACCGCCGTGCTGCTCGAGCTTGACCGGCGCCGGCCGGTGCCGGCGGCGCCCGCGGCGCTCCGACTTGAGCGACAGTTCGCGGCGCGTATGCCTGCCGGCGCCGAATTCGCCACGTCCGGCCCGGTCCCGGTCCTTGCCCTTGGCCCGCTTGCCGGCCTTCTCGCTGGCCTGTGCCCTGGCCTGTGCCTCCGCGGCCGCCGCCGCGGCTTTCGCCGCCGCATCTTCCGGTTTCCCCGCGCCCGCGGCCTGCGCCTTTTCCAGGGCACGCTTCTCTTCAGCTTCCCTGGCCGCCTTTTCTTCCTGGGCCTTGCGCTCCGCCTCCAGCCGCGCCTCTTCGTCGCGCCGGCGGGCCTCTTCCGCCTTGCGTTCGCTTTCGGCCCGCCGGGATTCCTGTTCGGCCGCCTTGCGCGCAAGCTCTTCCTCGCGGATACGGCGGGCTTCCATCTCGGTCTGTGACGGCTGCCGGGGCCCCGTGGGCTGCACCTTGGCGGGTACCGGTTCCGGACGCTTCACATAGGTACGCTTCCGCCGCACCTCCACGGTGACGTTGCGCCCGGTGCGCCCCTGCCCCGTCTTCAGTGTGCCGATGGACTTCTTCTTGAAGGTGATCTTTCTGGGCGCCGAGATTGAGGAGCCGTGGCTTTGCTTCAGATGGGCCAGAAGCTTCTGTTTCTGGCTTTCGGTAACGGGCTCGCCGTCGCTGGTGTGCGGCAGGCCTGCGTCCGCCATCTGCCGCAACAGGCGGTCTACCGGTGCTCCCACCGTCTCCGCAAGCTGTCTGACCGTTACATCCGTCATGCCAAATTCTCCGGCACCCCCGCGCCTCTCCGTTCGTGCGCCTCTACCCGGCGACCCCTGCCGCGGCATTGCCGCCGCCCGCACCCTCGTCTTCACCGTCGGCGGTTGTTTCGAACCAGGGAGCGCGCGCCGTCATTATCAGCTCAGCCGCCCGCTCTTCGTTCATGTCTTCGACAATATCGAGCAGATCGGGAATCGCGAGTTCCGCCAGATCTTCCATCGTCACCACTTCGTGGCTCGCCAGGCGGAAAGCCAGCGCCTGTTCCATGCCGTCCATGTTCAGCAGATCGTCGGCCGGCTGCCGGTCGCCGAGCAGCTCTTCGCTGGCAATGGCCTTCGTCAACAGCGCGTCTTTCGCCCGGTTGCGCAGTTCCTGGACAATCTCCTCGTCGAAGCCTTCGATGGCCATCATTTCCTCGATGGGCACATAGGCGACTTCTTCAAGCGTGGTAAAGCCTTCCTCCACCAGGGCCGCCGCCACGTCTTCATCAACGGCAAGCGCTTCCATGAATTCCCCCATGAACCGGCCGGCTTCCGCTTCCTGTTTCTCGGCGGCTTCCTCCTCGGTCATGATGTTGAGAGTCCAGCCGGTAAGGTCGCTCGCAAGACGAACGTTCTGGCCGCCGCGGCCGATCGCCTGGGCCAGGTTGTCTTCGCTGACGGCGATGTCCATCGAGTGGGCGTCTTCGTCGATGACGATGGACGCAACCTCCGCCGGAGCCATGGCGTTGACCGTGAGCTGCGCGGGGTTCTCGTCCCAGAGCACGATGTCGATCCGCTCTCCGGCCAACTCGCCGGAGACGGCCTGGACTCGGGAACCGCGCATGCCGACGCAGGCGCCGACCGGGTCGATACGGCCGTCGTTGGTCTTGACGGCGATCTTTGCACGCGACCCCGGGTCGCGGGCCGCGCCGCGAATTTCTATCACGTCTTCGGAAATCTCGGGCACCTCGATCTTGAAAAGCTCCCTCAGCATTTCCGACGAGGTTCTGGTGAGTATGAGTTGCGGGCCCCGGTTGTCGGGACGCACTTCGAGCAGCAGTGCGCGAAGACGGTCGCCCACTCGGAACGACTCGCGGGGAATAAGGTGCTCGCGCAGGAGAAGCCCTTCGGCATTGTTGCCGAGGTCGACGACGACGTTGTCCCGGCCCACGCGCTTCACGGTTCCGCCCACGAGTTCGCTGACCCGCGGCAGGTATTCCTCCACCACCTGCGCCCGTTCCGCCTCCCGCACTTTCTGCACGATGACCTGCTTGGCCGTCTGTGCGGCAATGCGGCCGAACGCCACCGAATCGACCGGTTTTTCGATGGTATCGCCCGGCGCCAGGCCCTTTGCCCGGTCGTCGTCAGGCGTCAACTGGGCCGCCGGGTTGAATTCTTCCTCTTCGTCTTCGTCTTCGTCTTTCGTTGCTTCTTTCTTTGCCTCTTCCTGTGCCTTTGCCTCTTCCACCACCACTTCGTCTTCTTCCGGCTGCGCTTCCGGGTCGACTACCGTCCACACGCGAAACGTCTCGTACTCGCCGGTTTCCCGGTCGATGACAACGCGGAACTCGGCACCTTCCTCGTAGCGCTTCTTGGTGGCCGTGGCGAGCGCACTCTCGATGGCGCCGTAAATCACGTCCTCGCTGACGCCCTTCTCGTGCGACACCGACTCGACCACCAGCAGAATTTCCTTCGACATCGTCGTTCGTATCCTCAATCGAATTGCGGTACCAGCCGCGCGCGCTGCACGTTCTTGAGCGGCAGCACGTATTCCGTGTCATCCAGCCGCAACAGCGCCTGGGCGTCTTCGATGTTCGCGAGCAGGCCCACGAAGCGCTTCCTGCCCTCAAACGGAAAGTTGAGGCGCACATCCACCGTGGCGCCGATGTTCGCCTCGAAATGCTCGGCCTTGAACAGGATGCGGTCGAGCCCCGGCGAAGAGACTTCAAGCGTATAGCCACCGCCGAACGTATCCTGCGCATCGAGCACATCTCCGACTTCGCGGCTGACCGATTCACAGTCGTCGATCGTCACACCCTCGGGCTTGTCGATGTACACCCTCAACTTGGATCGTTTTCCTGCGGAGAACAATTCAACGCCCCAGATCTCGCAGCCGAACCTTGCGACGGTTTCCTTCAGGCTTTCCTCGATCTGTAGTTCGGTCCTGTTCACCATGCACCAACAAAAAATGGGCTTACGCCCATTCTCATCCTCTACTTCACTTAGAGGTCCCTTCGCACTCCCGCGCACCTACGCGTCGGGCGGTCACTTGCCTGGCGGCGCTTACCAAAAGGCCCCGTAGAGGGGCCTTTCGGTATCCGTTGGTAGCGGGGGCAGGATTTGAACCCACGACCTTCGGGTTATGAGCCCGACGAGCTACCAGACTGCTCCACCCCGCATCAGCAAGGAAGGCGATTATAGGGACGCGCAGCCGCCCCCGCAACCGCCCGAAAACGGCTGTTTCAACACTGAAACAACGTGCTCACCCAACTGCTTTTTCCACGCGGTGACCGCATGGAAGGCACGGTGAACCTGGTGCCGAAGGCGAGACTCGAACTCGCACGGGCTGTTGCCCACTACCCCCTCAAGGTAGCGTGTCTACCAATTTCACCACTTCGGCACATATCCTGTCTCTCAAGTGCCCGAACATCGTGCGATCGGGCTTTCGCCGCGGGCAGCTACACATCGGGGAGGCCGGAATCTACACCTTCCTCCTCCGGAGTCAACTGCTCCGGCTCTTCGAGCGGCTCCTCGATCGTCGGAACGCCCAGTTCCTGCATCTGCTCGGCACGTTCCTTGGCAAAGTAGGCAAGACCGAACGAGATCACGAAGAAGCCGATGGCGAGCCATACCGTCATCTTCGTGAGAAACGAGGTGCTTCCCGCACTGCCGAACATCGTATTGGCCGCGCCGGCGCCAAACGCCGCCCCGACATCGGCGCCCCGGCCCTGCTGCAGCAGAACCAGGCCGCCAAGCGCAACCGCATCCAGCACCAGCAGCACCAGCAATATGGTTTCAAGATCCATCACAACCGGTTTCTCTCGTCGTCCGCCGCCCGCCGATTTCTCACGGCAGCGACTATTCCTAAAAAACTCTCCGGCTCGAGCGAGGCGCCGCCGATCAGGCCGCCATCGATGTTCGGCTGCGCGAAGAGTTCCGCGGCGTTGTCCGGCTTGACGCTGCCGCCATACAGAATCCGCACCGAGGCGCCCGTTGCCTTGTCCACATTGACAATCGCCTCGCGAATGAACCGATGCATGCCCTCCGCCTGTTCCGGAGTTGCCGTTCGCCCGGTTCCGATGGCCCAGACCGGCTCATAGGCAACGGCGCCGCCGCCCAATCCCGCTGCGCCCACGGCATCCAGAACGGCTTCGAGCTGCCGGCGTACAACCTCCTGCGCGAATCCGGACTCCCGTTCATCGAGAGACTCGCCCACACAGACGATGGGGTTCAGCCCGGAATTTAACGCCGCTACGCACTTGCGCGCCACCTGCGCGTCGGTCTCGCCCCGGCCGGTGCGCCGCTCCGAGTGGCCGACCAGCGCCCAGCGTCCGCCCAACTCCCTGATCATCCGGCCGGAAACCTCGCCCGTGTAGGCGCCTTCCGGTTCAACGTGCAGGTCCTGGGCACCCAGCTCCACACAGGTCGACTTCAGGCCCGCCGCAAATCCCTGGAGGTAGCCCACCGGCGGAAACAGCAGCACCTCCACGCCGTCCCCGGCCGGTGCGCGGCTCAGCGCCGTGCAGAACCGGTCAACGCGCTCCATGGACCCGTGCATCTTCCAGTTTCCCGCGACAATCGGTCGACGCATGCTAACGGGACGACCCTGGATCACGTGGTGCAGGGGCGTGAGACTGTCTCATTTGACCATCATTTCCTTCGAACCCTTCGAACCCTGCGAATCCTGCGAATCCTGCGAACGCCTGCCAATGAGAATGGCAACCGGATACCCGGTCCCGGAGGGCGCGCAATAGTAAACGCTGGACCGGCCTTCGACAATCAGCCGGCCCGCCGGACGGTTGACGCGAGATCACGCGCGATAGTCGACACCTCGGCCTGGTCTTCGCTCTCGACCATGACCCTGATTACCGGTTCGGTGCCGGACGGCCGGATCAGCACCCGCCCCCGGCCGGCGAGCCGACGCTCCCTGGCATGCAAAGCACGGGTGACCTTGTCGCAAACGGCCACGGCGCCGGGATTCTCGACTTCCACATTGACGATGGCCTGAGGGAGTTTGCTCATGCCCTGTTTCAGCTCGCGAACGGTCTTTCCAGACTCCATCATGGGCACAAGCGTCTGCAGCGCCGCAATGATCCCGTCACCCGTGGTCGACAGATCGAGGCACAGGATGTGACCGGAGGACTCGCCGCCGAGGCGCCAGCCCCTGCGCTTGAGCAGTTCGTGCACATGCCGGTCACCCACCTGGGCCCGCTCGAAGGGAATGTCGAGTTCGCCGAGCGCCCGCTCCAGGCCGAAATTCGACATGACCGTGCCGGCGACCCCGCCCTCGAGCGAGCCCTGCCGCCGCCGATGGTCGGCAATGATGAACAGCAACTCATCGCCGTCGACCACGTCGCCCTCGTGATCCACCATGATCACCCGGTCGCCGTCACCATCGAAAGCGATGCCGATGTCCGCACCGTTTTCCCGGACCGCCCGAGCCAGCGACTCCGGGTGGGTCGAACCGCACCCCGCATTGATGTTGAACCCGTCCGGTGAGTCACCAATAACGGCGATGTCGGCGCCGAGTTCCTCGAAGACACCCGGCGCCACGTGATAGGTGGCGCCGTGGGCACAGTCGAGCACGGCCTTCAGGCCCTGCAGGCGGAACCCCCGGCCGACCGTTGCCTTGCAGAACTCGATATAGCGGCCCGGGGCATCCGGCACCCGGGCTGCCTTGCCGAGCCGGTTCGATGCGGCGCAGACCATTCCGTTCTCGAGTTGCGCCTCGATCTCGGCTTCCACGGCATCGCCGAGCTTTTTGCCGTCGGCATCGAAGAACTTGATGCCGTTGTCCTGGTAGGGATTGTGGGAGGCACTGATGACGATGCCCGCATCGGCACGCAACGTCCTGGTGAGGTAGGCGATGGCGGGAGTCGGCATCGGGCCGAGCAGGCTCACGTCCGCACCGGCGGACACCAGCCCCGATTCCAGCACGGATTCCAGCATGTATCCCGAAACCCGCGTGTCCTTGCCGATGATGATGTGGCAATCGCCCCGGCGGGTGAAAACGCGGCCCACCGCCCAGCCGAGGTGCAGGCAGAATTCCGGGGTTATGGGAAACCGGCCGACGGTTCCCCGAATGCCATCCGTTCCGAAATACTTTCTGCCCATCCGTCAGCCGCACCTGTTCATGAACAGGTGGGGTTGGTGTCCTCCGGGGGGCCGGAGGCCGGAAATGCTCAATGCTCTCCCGCCGGGCTGCCGATGGACGCTTCCGACGGCCCGGACTTGCTGCCCCGCCCCTTGCCGGGCGGATCGGGATCGCGGGGCTTGGCGCCCGCCATGATGTCGTCGATCTGCTCTGGCAGCAGGGTTTCGAATTCAATCAACGCCGAGGCCATGCTGTGCAGCTTGTCTTCGTTCTCGGTCAGCAGGCCGGTAGCCTGGGCATAGCACTCGTCGATGATGCGGCGGACTTCTTCGTCGATCGCGCGCGCCGTCTCGTCCGATTGCGGCTTCGGCTTCACGCCCACCGACATGCCGAGGAAGACTTCGCCGTCGTCCTCGTCGTACATCAGGGGGCCGAGCTTCTCCGACAGGCCCCACTTGGTCACCATGCTGCGGGCCAGACGCGTGGCGCGCTCGATGTCGTTGGACGCGCCGGTGGTCACCTTTTCGGGGCCGAGAATCATCTCTTCGGCGATACGGCCGCCGAACAGCCCGCAGATCTGGGCCCTGATCTGTTCCCGGCTGAGGCTGTAGCGGTCTTCCTCGGGGAGGAACATGGTCACCCCCAGGGCCCGCCCGCGCGGAATGATGGTGACCTTGTAGACCGGGTCGTGCCCGGGAACGAGCTTGCCGACGATGGCGTGCCCCGCCTCGTGATAGGCGGTGTTGCGCTTGTCCTCTTCCGACATGACCATCGACTTGCGCTCGGCGCCCATCATGATCTTGTCCTTGGCCTTCTCGAGTTCCTCCATCTCGACGAGCTTCTTGCCCGCACGGGCCGCAAACAGGGCCGCTTCGTTGACGAGGTTGGCCAGGTCCGCGCCGGAGAACCCCGGCGTTCCCCGGGCGATGACGTTTGGCTCCACATCCTCGCCCACCGGCACCTTGCGCATGTGCACCTTGATGATCTGTTCGCGGCCGCGAATGTCGGGAAGGCTGACCACCACCTGGCGGTCGAACCGCCCCGGCCGCAGCAGCGCCGGGTCGAGCACGTCCGGCCGGTTGGTGGCGGCGATGACGATGATGCCGTCGTTGGGCTCGAAGCCGTCCATCTCGACGAGCAACTGGTTCAGCGTCTGCTCACGCTCATCGTGGCCGCCGCCGAGCCCCGCGCCGCGGTGCCGGCCCACCGCATCGATCTCGTCGATGAAGATGATGCACGGCGACTGTTTCTTCGCCTGCTCGAACATGTCCCGTACCCTGGAGGCACCGACGCCGACGAACATCTCGACGAAATCCGACCCGGAAATGGAGAAGAACGGCACCTTCGCCTCGCCGGCGATGGCCTTGGCGAGCAGCGTCTTGCCGGTGCCGGGCTGGCCGACCATGAGAATGCCCCGGGGAATACGCCCGCCGAGACGCTGAAAACGCCCCGGGTCACGCAGGAATTCGACGAGTTCCTGGACGTCTTCCTTCGCCTCGTCGACACCCGCCACATCGGCGAAGGTAGTCTTGATCTGGTCTTCCGAGAGAAGGCGCGCCTTGCTCTTGCCGAAGGACATGGGCCCGCCGCGCCCGCCGGCGCCACCCTGCATCTGGCGCATGAACAGCATGAAGACGCCAATGATCAGCAGGATCGGGAAGCTGGCGAGGAACAACTGCGACCAGATGCTCTGCTTCTCCGGCTCCTTGCCGGCAAAACTGACACCGTGGTTGTAAAGGTCGTCGAGCAGTTTCGGGTCTTCCACATCCGGACGGATCGCCCGGAATTCATCGCCCGACTTGGTGATGCCGGAGATGACGAGGCCCTCGATGACGACCTCGCGAACCTCATCCATCCGCACCTGCTCGATGAACTCGGAGTAGCTGATCTGCCTGGGTTCGGGCCGCATGTCGAAGTTGTTGAACACCGTCAACAGCACGGCCGCGATGATCAGCCACAGAAGCAGATTTTTTCCCATGTCGGACAAGGGGTTACCTCACTCAAGCCGGGCGGGGACGAAAACGGTTTCGACCGTCGCAACCCTCAAGCCTACACCACAGCGCAACGGGGCGCCATCAGCGTCAGACACCAATCCCGGGCGGCTTTTGCTGTACCTGCCGCTCCGGGGCGCCGTCGCGCACTGCCGCGCTCCCGGCGACCGCCCCGTTCAACAGCCGCCGCGATAGCGCCGTGCCACGGCATAGTTCTCCCGAGATCCGGGGCGCGACGCCTGCGGTTTCACAACCCGCACACGGCCGAAGCGGCGCCGTGTTCCGGCGAGCCACTCCTCGATGCCCTCGCCCTGGTAGATCTTCACAACCAGGGAACCGCCCGGTTTCAGCCATCTGTGCGCGGCTCCGCTCGCGAGTTCCGCCAGCTCCATGGCCCGGGCCTGGTCCGTGGCGCGTATGCCGGAAATATTGGGGGCCATATCGGACAATACAAGGTCTACGCCTTGCGGATCGGGGCCCGCGCCTCCCGTCAGGATGCCGGCAATGCGCCGGTCAACGTCCGTTTCACCCACACGCCCCTGCACGATCTCCACATTGGAGGCGCTCAATGCGATCGGCAGCGGGTCCACTGCAACGACCCGCCCACGCGTGAGGCGCTGCGCCAGCCAGGCCGTCCAGCCACCCGGTGCGGCACCGAGTTCCAATACCCACTGTTCCTTCTGAAGCAGGTTGAATCGGCGGTCGAGCTGCTGGAGCTTGTAATGCGCCCGGGAGGGGTGGCCCTCGCGGCGGGCAGCCTTGACATAGGGGTCGCGGCTCTGACGGTTCAGCCAGCGTCTGCTGGACCCCTTGCTCACGCCACTTCAACCTTGAGGAAACCTTGCGAAGGGTTCGCCTGAATCAGATGTGCTCCACGTCGACGATCTCGAATTCCACCTCGCCCCCGGGAGTGGACACCAGCACCGCATCACCGATCGACTTCGCGATCAACGCCCGGGCAATGGGCGACATCACCGAAATCTTGCCTTCCTTGAGATCGGCTTCGTCCTCGCCGACGATCTTGTAGCGGGTGCTGTCCGTCCCGTCTCCGGATATGCTCAACAGGGTGACCGTGGCGCCGAATATGACCTTGCCGGCGGGCGGGATTCGGGTCACGTCGATAACCTGCGCGTTGGCGAGCTTGCTTTCGATCTCTTCGATGCGGCCTTCGTTGAACCCCTGCTGTTCTTTCGCCGCGTGGTACTCCGCATTTTCCCTGAGGTCGCCATGCTCCCGCGCCGCGGCAAGCGCCCGCGAGATTTCCTGGCGCAACTCGAACTTGCGGTGCTGGAGTTCGTCCCGCAGGGCCGTCGCGCCCTCAACGGTCATGGGTATCGTCATGTCCCGGACCCGCCTGAACCGCGAAAACAGGTTCAGGAGCCTGTACCTCGGGAATTCACGGCTGCGAATTCCCGAGGCGCGAGCTCCTACCGCGACGTCAAAGCCGAGTGCACGTCCTGCAGGCGGCGTACGGTTGCCGGACCGCCCCCGGTGCCCAGACGACGCTGGTGGCGGATGGCGATGCTAACGGCTTCACCCCCCGCCAGAGTGGTGGTGTAGCATACTTTCTTCAACAGCGCGAGCCGGCGGATGACCGCCGAATCGGCGATGGACTGCCGGCCTTCGGTGGTGTTGACGATCAGGTCGATCTGCTCGTTCTTGAGCATGTCCGCCACATCGGGCCGGCCTTCGGTGACCTTGTTCACGGTGGCGCACTCGATGCCTTCGGCCTCGATCAGGCGGGCCGTGCCCCGGGTTGCGACGAGCTTGAAACCCAGATCGTGCAGTTCCCTGGCCAGGGCCGCCGTGAAGGGCTTGTCGGAATCCTTGACGCTGACCAGTGCCCGGCCGCCATCCGGCAGGCGCTCGCCCGCCGCCAGCGAGGCCTTGGAGAATGCCTCTCCGAAACTGTCGCCGACACCCATGACCTCGCCGGTGGACTTCATCTCCGGGCCGAGGATGGGGTCCACCCCCGGAAACTTGTTGAAGGGAAAGACCGATTCCTTGACGTTGATGCAGGAGGGAACCACCTCGCCCGTGATCCCCTGTTCGTCGAGACCGATGCCGGCCATGCAGCGCGCCGCCACCTTGGCCAGCGAATAGCCGATGCACTTGGACACGAACGGCACGGTGCGCGATGCCCGGGGATTAACCTCCAGCACGAAGATGTCGTCGCCCTGTATCGCGATCTGCACGTTCATGAGGCCCACCACGCCCAACTCGAGTGCCATGAGCTGGACCTGTTCGCGAATGCGGTCCTGAATTTCGGGCCCCAGCCGGTAGGGCGGCAGGGCACAGGCGGAATCTCCGGAGTGGACGCCCGCCTGTTCGATGTGCTCCATGATCGCGCCGATCAGCACCCGCTTGCCGTCGCTTACCGCATCCACATCCACTTCGATGGCCTGGTCGAGGTAGCGGTCGAGGAGCACCGGCGAGTCGTTGGAAACATCGACGGCGCCCTGCAGGTAACGGGCCAGCTCCTCTTCGTTGTAGACGATCTCCATGGCCCGCCCGCCCAGGACATAGGACGGCCGCACCACGATCGGATAGCCGATCTCGCCGGCGCCCGCCACGCCGTCGTCGATGCCGGTGGCGGTGCGGTTCGAGGGCTGTTTCAGACCAAGCGTGCGCAGCAGTGCCTGGAAGCGCTCCCGGTCCTCGGCGCGGTCTATGGCGTCCGCGCTGGTGCCGATGATCGGCACCCCCGCCTTCTCGAGCTGATCCACCAGCTTCAGCGGCGTCTGGCCGCCGAACTGGACGATGACGCCGCTCGGCTGCTCCACATCCACGATCGCCAGCACGTCCTCGAGGGTGACCGGCTCGAAATACAGCCTGTCGGAGGTGTCGTAGTCGGTGGAGACCGTTTCCGGGTTGCAATTCACCATGATGGTCTCGAACCCGTCCTCGCGCATCGCCAGGGCGGCGTGCACGCAGCAGTAGTCGAATTCGATCCCCTGGCCCACCCGGTTGGGGCCGCCCCCGAGCACCATGATCTTCTTCCTGTCCGAGGGGTCGGCTTCGCATTCCTGTTCGTAGGTGGAGTACATGTAGGCGGAGGCGGCGGGAAACTCGGCGGCGCAGGTGTCGACCCGGCGGTAGACCGGCCTGATGCCGCAAGCCAGCCGCGCACGCCGCGCTTCCTCCTCCCCGGCGCTCCCGGTGCCGAGCAACGCCCCCAGGCGCGCATCGGAGAACCCCTTGCGCTTGAGTTCGTACCAGCGTGCGGCGTCCAGCGATTCCAGGGTCAGCCCGGCCAGTTCGCGTTCGGTGGCGATCAGGTCTTCGATCTCGGCCAGGAACCACGGATCGATGGCCGTCTGCTGCTGAATGTCCTCCAGCGACCACCCGGCACGGAACGCATCGGCGATGTACCACAGCCGGTCGGCGCCCGCGGCCCTGAGTTCCCGCCGGAGGATCGAGCGCACTTGCCTGGGGGTCGATGTCGCGAGCAGCGGATCGAGCCCGGTCCGGCCGGTCTCCAGCCCCCGGCAGGCCTTCTGCAGCGACTCCTGGAAGGTGCGCCCGATCGCCATCACCTCGCCCACCGATTTCATCTGCGTGGTGAGCCGCGGGTCTGCCTGCTCGAACTTCTCGAAGGTGAAGCGAGGTATCTTGGTGACCACGTAGTCGAGAGTCGGCTCGAAAGACGCCGGAGTGACGCCGCCGGTAATGTCGTTCTCGAGTTCGTCGAGGGTGTAGCCCACCGCCAGCTTGGCGGCCACCTTGGCGATGGGAAAGCCGGTCGCTTTCGAGGCCAGCGCCGATGAGCGCGATACCCGGGGGTTCATCTCGATGACCACCATGCGCCCGGTTTCCGGGTGGATGGCGAACTGGACATTCGACCCGCCGGTGTCGACGCCGATCTCCCGCAGCACCGCGATGGAGGCATTGCGCAGCAGTTGGTATTCCTTGTCGGTCAGCGTCTGCGCCGGCGCCACCGTGATGCTGTCGCCGGTGTGCACGCCCATCGGGTCGAAATTCTCGATGGAGCAGACGATGATGCAGTTGTCCCTGGAGTCGCGCACCACCTCCATCTCGAACTCCTTCCAGCCGAGCAGCGACTCGTCGATCAGAAGCTCGGTGGTCGGCGAGAGGTCCAGGCCCCGGGCGCAGATCTCCAGGAATTCCTCCCGGTTGTAGGCGACTCCGCCGCCGCTGCCCCCGAGCGTGAAGGAGGGCCGGATAATGCAGGGATAACCCAGCCGGTTCTGCACCTGCATGGCTTCTTCGATGCTGTGCGCGATGGCCGAGCGTGGCGTCTCGAGCCCGATGCCCTGCATGGCGCGGTCGAAACGCTCCCGGTCCTCCGCCTTGTCGATGGCGTCCTGGCTCGCACCGATCAATTCGACGTCGAAGCGCCGCAGCACCCCCTCCCTGACGAGATCGAGCGCGCAGTTCAGCGCCGTCTGCCCGCCCATGGTTGGCAGCAGGGCATCCGGCCGTTCCGCCTCGACGATCTTCGCCACGGTCTTCCATTCCACGGGCTCGATATAGGTCGCATCGGCCATGGCGGGGTCGGTCATGATGGTGGCGGGATTGGAATTGACCAGGATGACCCGGTAGCCCTCGTCCCTGAGCGCCTTGCAGGCCTGGGCACCGGAATAGTCGAATTCGCAGGCCTGGCCGATGACGATGGGGCCGGCGCCCAGTATCAGGACGGATTCGAGATCCGTGCGTTTAGGCACTCGCTTCGCCCATCAGTTCAACGAACCGGTCGAACAGGTACGCGCAGTCCTGTGGGCCCGGGCTCGCTTCCGGATGGCCCTGGAAACCGAAGGCGGGTCGGTCCGTTCGCCGGATGCCCTGCAGGGTTCCGTCGAACAGGGAGACGTGCGTCGCCTCCAGGCAGTTCGGCAGGGTGGCCTCGTCCACGGCGAAGCCGTGGTTCTGGCTGGTGATGATGACTTGCCCGCTGCCCAGGTCGTGTACCGGATGGTTGGCGCCGTGATGGCCGTGCGGCATCTTGACGGTTTTCGCGCCGCTGGCGAGCGCCATGAGCTGGTGGCCGAGGCAGATGCCGAATACCGGGAGCCCCGTGTCCATGAGTTGTTCGATGGCGCGGATGGCGTAGTCGCAGGGTTCCGGGTCGCCGGGGCCGTTCGACAGGAAGATGCCGTCGGGTTCGTGGGCGAGCGCCTCATCCGCCGTCGACATTGCCGGGACGATGGTGACACGGCAGCCGCGGGAAGCGAGCAGCCGCAGGATATTGCGCTTGACGCCGAAATCGTAGGCCACCACGTGGAACCGGGACTGATCCGGCGCGGTAAATCCGTCGCCGAGGCTCCAGGCCCCCTCGCGCCATTGCTCCGGCTTGACGCGCGTGACCACCTTGGCCAGGTCCATCCCCTCCAGGCCCGGAAAATCCCGCGCCGCGGCCAGCGCCGCCGCCTCGTCGGCATCCGGGCCCGCCGCGATACAGCCCGCCAGGGCGCCCTTTTCGCGAATGAGGCGGGTCAGCCGCCTCGTATCCACATCGGCGATGGCGACGACCTTCTCGGCCACCAGGTATTCCTCCAGCGTCGCGTCCTCACGCCAACTGCTCGAGCGCCGGGGCGTCTGCCGGATGACGAATCCGGCCGCCCAGACCTTGCCGGATTCCACATCTTCGCGATTGACGCCGGTATTGCCGATCTGCGGGTAGGTGAGGGTGACGATCTGGAGGGCATAGGAGGGGTCGGTGAGAATTTCCTGGTACCCCGTCATCGCCGTATTGAAAACCACCTCGCCGACGGCCATGCCCGGAACGCCGATCGATTGCCCGCTGAACAGGCTGCCGTCTTCTAGAGCAAGTAACGCCGGTATCAACTGGGACGCCTCGTCACACCCTGATCGGCGCCCGCCAGGGGCGGCGCCGACCGCCGTTGCAAAAAGGCGAGATCGATGTTCTCGACCTCGCCTTTTTGGGACACCCATTCTAGCCGACCCGGCGAGCTATTTCACGAAGAAGTTTCGCGGCATGGAACAGCGATTGATTTGAATTTGATTTTTGTAAAAGACGTACCAGAAGACTGCTTCGATCGGGCACCGAGAGCAGGTATGCGGTACGGGGTCGCCACCGGTCGGGCGCAGCCAGAGCCGAAGCACCGCTTCGGCAGGTGGCGACGCCCCGCAACTGGTTGCGGGGCCGGGTGTCGAACAATCTGCGCCCTTGAATTCCAATACAACGCGTCCGCTTGGTGTGCTGGATACCCGTACCGCACACCTACTCTCTCCCAGCGGTATTCTGGTCCTTCCGCGTCCTCGTCCCGGCGCGCCGGGTTCCCGACTCGCATGAAGCATATGTTAGACCGTTTCGGGTTCCGGGCACGTCGAGTGCGTTTACCTCCCGTCTCATCTCACTCCGACGCTCCGGTTTCGTGCGGATGAAGCGGACTTCGCCGCCTACGATGGTGTAGTCGACCTGAGTCGTTGGTATTTCGTCTTCGGCAATCGTCAGAATGTCCTTTGACAAGACGATGATGTCGGCGTACTTGCCCGGGGTGATGGAGCCTTTCAGGTGTTCCTCGAAGGCGGAGTAGGCGTTGCCCAGGGTGTAGCTTTTCAGCGCCTCCATGCGGGTCATGGCCTGACCGGGGTGGAACGGCTCACCGGACTTCATCTTTCGGCTCACCAACGCGTAGAACGATGCGATGGGGTCGATCGGCTCGACAGGGGTATCGGTGCCGTTGTTCAGGACGGCGCCGGCATCGAGCAGGTCCCGCCAGCGGTATGAGGTCTGTTCCGCCCTGACGTCGCCCAGCCGCGCGGGTATCCAGGGGCCGTCCGAGGTGCAGTGAATGCCCTGTACCGCGGCTATGACGCCGAGATGACCGAATCGGGGGATGTCCCCGGGATGGATATGCTGTGCGTGCTCGATGCGCCAGCGCAGGTCGGCCCCGCTGACCCCGGCCTCCCGCCACACCCGTTCGTACAGGTCGAGAACCTCGCGGTTGGCGCGGTCGCCGATGGCGTGGGTATTGACCTGAAATCCGGCAGCGAGGGCGATGCGCGCCGCCGTTTCGATCGCCGCCACCGTTTCGAGCACCAGGCCCGTGCTGTCCGGCAGGTCGGCATAGGGGGCCAGCAGCCAGGCGCCATGGGCTCCCAGGGCGCCGTCGATCTGGCGCTTGATGGAGCGGACGGTCAGAAAGTCGTTGCCCTCGGGCTGCATGAGATAGTCCGGCAGCCGCCCGGCCAGCGCCTCGTTGCTCTCACGCTGAACCATGACGTACAGCCGCACCGGCAGCGAGCCTTCCGACTCCAGACGGCGCAGGAGGTCGATTGTGGCGAAGGAAGCGCCGGCATCCTGGAACGAGGTTATTCCGAACCGCAGCGCCTCTTCGCCCGCCAGGCGAACGCGCCGCCTGGCGACCGCCTCGAGCGCGGCTTTGTCCAGGCGGGCTTCGTGACGGCCGATCGCGTCTTCGACCAGCGCCTGCGCATTTTCCCGCAACAGGCCCGTCGCCCGGCCGTCGTCTCCTCGCACAATGGTCCCGCCGGGGGGATCGGGGGTGTCAATGCCGATGCCGGCCGCCGCGAGCGCGGCGTCGTTCGCCAGCGCGGCATGGCCGCTGGCGTGTGTCAGGTAGACCGGATTGTTCGCGGCAATCGCGTTCAGGCCGGCGTTCACCGGCATTCCGTCCACGTCGGGCAGGGGCGCGCTCGACCACTTCTCCTGGTGCCAGCCGCGCCCGAATATCCAGTCGCCGGGCTCGGCCGCCGCTGCAGCCGCGGCAACCTGGCTGACAATCTCCTCCCAGCCGGAGGCAGCGGTGAAATCCAGGATTTCCCTGGCGCGGCCCAGGCCGAGAAAATGGCCGTGACCCTCTATGAAACCGGGCAGGACCAGTCGACCGTGCAGTTCGATGACTTTGGTTTCCGGGCCAATGTAGGCACCGACGGCCGCATCGTCGCCCACCGCCTCGATCCGGTATCCGTCGATCGCAATCGCCCGGGCTTCGCCGAGCGACGGGTCCACGGTAACCACCTTGCCGCCAAGCAGTACCAGGTCCGCAGGTTCCGGAGCCATCCGCTCAATCGCCGGTTCCCGGCCGCAGCCCGCCGTCAGCGAAAGCGCGGCCAGGGCTGGCAACAGCAACCGCGCGTTCGTCATTTTCGCTCAGTCCGCAATGCGTACGATACGGGTGCCGACGTTGCCGCCGGCGAGCAGGTCGACGAAAGCGCGGGGCGTTTCCTCGAGCCCGTGGAACTCGTCGTTCAACGGCTTGAGTCGACCCTCGTTTACCCATCCCCTCATGCTGTCGATCGCCTCGCCGTACCGGTCGGCGAAATCGAAGACGAGGAATCCTTCCATGCGCACCCGGCGGTTGATCAGCAGCCCCGGTATGCCGCGCGGCCCGGGCGCCGGATTGCTCGTATCGTACTGCGACACCACGCCGCAGCAGACGATGCGCCCTCCCAGGTTCATGCGCCTGAGCGCGCTGCCGAGCACCTCGCCGCCGGTGTTGTCGAAATAAACGTCGATACCGCCCTCGCAGGCTTCCCGGAACTCGTGGCGGTAGCCCGGTGAGCGATAGCTCACCGCGGCGTCGAAGCCGAGGCTTTCCGTGAGCAGGCGGCATTTCTCTTCGCTCCCCGCGACGCCCACGGTGCGGCACCCGGCGACCGCCGCCATCTGGCCGACCAGGTGCCCCACGGAACCGGCCGCGGCGGAGACGACGACGGATTGGCCCGGCTGCGGGTCGCCGATGTCGAACAGGCCGAAATAGGCGGTCAGCCCATTGATGCCGTAAACCCCCAGGTGATGCGCCGGGTCGCCGTCCGGGTCTACCGTGCGCAGCGCGGACGCCGGATGCACCGAATAGTCCTGCCAACCGGACTGGCAGACGACCAGCGAACCCTCGGCCACATCGGCGGCGTTCGATCGCACGACGCGGCACACTCCCGTACCCCCCATCACCACGCCCGATCTCGGCGCACCGGCGTAGCCGGCACTGCCCTGCAGGGCGGCCCGCTGCCCGGCTCCTACCGTCAGCGCCAGCGTTCGGCACAGAATCTCTCCCTGGTCGGGGTCCGGAACCGAAGCGGTGCGCAACGCAAAGTTGTCTACGGAGAGTTTGTCTTCGGGCAATGACTCAATAACGACCTGACGATTGTCCATGGGCGGCTCCGGGGCTAAACAAGAGGAGCCGGAGCTTAGCCAAACGCAACCAAGGCCGCCATGGGACGGGGCTCCAGGTATCGCCTTCCGGCCGACCGCGCCCGGCAAAACCTGGTGTTCGGCAAGCGCGTCAGAGGCCGAGCACGTCCTGCATGTCGAAGAGGCCGGTGGACTTGTCTTCGAGGAATCGCACGGCGCGCACCGCCCCCAGGGCAAAGTTCATGCGGCTGTTGGCACGGTGTGTGATTTCCACCCGTTCGCCGGTGCCTCCGAACAGCACCGTGTGTTCCCCGACCACATCGCCCGCGCGGATTGTCTCGAAGCCGATGGTGCGCCGGTTCCTGGCGCCGGTTTCGCCTTCGCGCCCGTAGACCGCCACCTCATCGAGGTCCCTGCCGACGGTGTCCGCCACGATCTGGCCCAGCCGCACGGCCGTACCGGACGGCGCATCGATCTTGTGCCGGTGGTGCAGGTCTATGATTTCTATGTCGGTGTCCTCGCCGAGTACCCGAGCCGCAAGTTCCGTGAGCCGGAAAACGAGATTGACGCCGACGCTCAAGTTGGGCGCCATGACGATGGCGACATCCTCCGATGCCTCCCGTATGGCGGTCATTCCTTCGGCGCCGATGCCGGTGGTGGCGATGACGGCCTGCTTGCCCGCCCCCCGGCAGATTTCCACCGCCTGAAGAGTGGCCGCGGGTACGGTGAAGTCTATGAGCACATCGAAGGCATCGAGCACATCGGCAAGGGAATCGACGATGGGCACGCCGAGCCTGCCGACACCGGCAACCTCACCCGCATCGGCCCCGATGAAAGAGGCGCCGGGGCGCTCCGAAGCCGCGCCAAGCCGGTTGGAGTCGCTCTCCGCAACCGCCTGAACCACGGTACGCCCCATGCGCCCGGCCGCTCCTGAAACCGCGATACGCCTCATTGTTTCTCCCTATCGTTCAGGCGCGGTTTTCGAGGGCTGGGTCCCGCAGCCTTCCCCATGCCGATGCCGGGCAGCTCACGGAAACCCCCGACTGGTCCGTTGGGGTTGTCGCGCCGTCGTTCAGTCCGTCAGCTTGTCGAAAAAGTCCTTGACGCTCTTGAACCACCCGCTGCCTTTCGGCGAGTGCTTGTGATGGCCGCCTTCGTGCAGGCTCCGCTCGAACTCGCGCAGTATTTCCCGCTGCTCTTCATTCAGGCGCACCGGCGTTTCCACCACCACCTTGCAGACCAGGTCGCCGATGCGGCCGCCGCGCACCGGCGTGACACCCTTGCCGCGCAGGCGGAACATCTTGCCGGTCTGGGTTTCCTGGGGAACCTTGATCTTCACGCGCCCGTCCAGGGTCGGCACCTCCAGTTCGCCGCCCAGGGCCGCCTGCACGAAGGACACCGGCACCTCGCAATACAGGTTGCGCCCGTCGCGGACGAAGATGGGGTGTTCGCGGACGTCTATCTGCACGTAAAGGTCGCCCGGCGGACCGCCGCGGAGGCCCGCCTCGCCTTCGCCGGCCAGGCGTATGCGGTCGCCGGTGTCGACGCCCGCCGGCACCCGCACCGACAACGTCTTGCGCCGCTCGATGCGCCCGCCGCCGCCGCAGCTCCGGCAGGGGTCGGTGATCACCTTGCCCGCGCCACGGCAGCGGGGGCAGGTCTGCTGCAGCGAGAAGAACCCTTGTGCGACCCGGACTCTTCCCGCGCCGTTGCAGTCGGGGCAGGTTTCCGGACGGGTGCCCGGCTTGGCGCCGGTGCCGCTGCAGTCGTCGCAGGCGGCGAGCACCGGTACGGAGATTTCCACGTCATCCCCACGTACCGCCTGTTCGAGGTCGAGGTTCAGCGCATAGCGGAGATCCGCGCCCTGCTCCACGCTGCTGCGCCCGGAGCGGGCCGCGCCAAAGATGTCGCCGAAAACATCGCTGAAGATATCGCCGAAACTGCCGTTGAAGCCGCCCGGACCGCCACCGGCGCTCGGGTCGACACCGGCGTGGCCGAAGCGGTCGTAGGCGGCGCGTTTTTCGCCGTCGGACAGGATCTCGTAGGCTTCGGAGGCTTCCTTGAATTTCGCTTCGGCGCTGGCATCGTCCGGATTGCGGTCCGGATGGAATTTCATGGCCAGGCGGCGATAGGCCTTCTTCAGGTCATCGTCCGATGCGCCCCGGTTGAGCCCGAGCACGTCGTAATAGTCGCGTTTCGCCATGCGTTTACCCAATGCCGCCGGGCTCGAACCCGCCCGGCTCAAACCCGCCGGACCGTCGGGCAAAGGCCCGTATCAAACCCGCGCCGTTTCGCACCCTGCCGGTGCGCCGGCCGGCGCCACTCGGCCCCGGCACCGCGCCAGGCGGGAACATGTTACTTCTTGTCGTCGTCCTTGACTTCCTCGAATTCCGCATCCACGGTGTCGCCGTCCGCTACTTCGTCGCTCGCCCCGTCACCCGCCGATGCATCCTGCGCCTGCTCGGCGTACATTTTCTGGGCGAGGGTCGCGGAAGCTTCCGACAACGCCTGCATCTTCGCCTCGATCTCGGCCTTGTCTTCCTTCTTCACCGCTTCCTCGAGGGCGGATGCTGCGCTCTCGATGGCCTCTTTCTCGGCATCCGTCGCCTTGTCGCCGGCATCCTGCACCGCCTTGCGGGCCGCGTGCGCCAGGGCGTCGGCCTGGTTGCGCAGGTTGACGATCTCGGCAAACTTCTCGTCTTCGGCGGCATGCGCTTCCGCGTCCCGTACCATCTGCTCGATTTCCTCGTCCGACAGGCCGCTCGAGGCCTTGATGACGATCGACTGCTCCTTGCCTGTCGCCTTGTCCTTCGCCGATACGTTCAGGATGCCGTTGGCATCGAGGTCGAAGCTCACCTCGATCTGCGGCATGCCCCGGGGCGCCGGCGGAATGTCCCTGAGGTCGAACCGCCCGAGGGACTTGTTCTGCGCGGCCTGCTTGCGCTCCCCCTGCAGGACGTGAATGGTCACCGCGGTCTGGTTGTCGTCGGCGGTGGAGAACACCTGGGTCTTCTTGGTGGGGATGGTGGTGTTCTTCTCGATCAGCACGCTCATCACCTGGCCCAGGGTCTCGATGCCCAGCGACAGCGGCGTCACGTCGAGCAGCAGCACGTCCTTGACGTCGCCGGCGAGCACGGCCGCCTGGATGGCGGCACCGATGGCAACGGCTTCGTCCGGGTTCACGTCCTTGCGCGCTTCCTGGTTGAAGAAGTCCTTCACTTTCTTCTGCACCAGCGGCATGCGCGTCTGGCCGCCGACGAGAATGACATCGTCGATTTCGCCGACGTTGAGCCCGGCGTCCTGCAGGGCGATCCGGCAGGGGCCGAGGGTCCGGTCCACCAGTTCCTCCACCAGCGATTCGAGCTTGGCCCGGCTGAGCTTCAGTACCAGGTGCTTGGGCCCGGTCTGGTCGGCCGTGATGTAGGGGAGGTTCACTTCCGTCTGCTGGCTGTTGGACAGTTCGATCTTGGCCTTCTCGGCGGCTTCCTTGAGCCGCTGCAGGGCCAGGGGATCGTTGTGCAGGTCGATGCCGTTCTCCTTCCTGAACTCATCGGCCAGGTATTCGATCACCGTGAGGTCGAAGTCCTCGCCGCCCAGGAAGGTGTCGCCGTTGGTCGACAGCACCTCGAACTGGTGCTCGCCGTCGATTTCGGCGATCTCGATGATCGAGATGTCGAAGGTGCCGCCGCCGAGGTCGTAGACGGCGATCCGGGCGTCGCCGCGTTTCTTGTCGAGCCCGTAGGCCAGCGCCGCGGCGGTCGGTTCGTTGATGATGCGCTTGACGTCCAGGCCGGCGATACGGCCGGCATCCTTGGTCGCCTGGCGCTGCGAGTCATTGAAATAGGCGGGTACCGTGATCACGGCCTCGGTGACGGGCTCGCCGAGATAGTCTTCGGCGGTCTTCTTCATTTTTTTCAGGATCTCGGCCGAGATCTGCGGCGGCGCCAGCTTTTCGTCGTTCGCCTCGATCCAGGCATCGCCGTTGGCCGCCTGCACGATGGCGTAGGGCACCATCTTGATGTCCTTCTGGACCACGTCGTCCTTGTACTTGCGCCCGATCAGGCGCTTGACGGCAAACACCGTGTTGCTCGGGTTCGTCACCGCCTGGCGCTTGGCGTTCTGGCCGACGAGAATCTCGCCGTCATCGGTGTAGGCGATGATGGAAGGCGTGGTGCGGTCCCCCTCGGAGTTCTCGATGACCCGGGCATCGCTGCCGTCGAGCACGGCGACGCAGGAATTGGTCGTACCCAGGTCGATTCCGATGATCTTTCCCATTTTCGTTGTCTCCAATGTTCAGGCCGGCTGCCGCCGTGCCTTCATGCATTCGTACTCAGGTTCATACATTGGGGCGCGCCGCGGCTTTTTCAACGCGACCCGCCCTGCCGCGGAAACTACTCCGCCTCCTCCGATTCCTCTCCGGCGGATTTCCGGCCGGTGCCGGATTCCCCGGGCGGCGCCTTGCTCACTATCACCTTGGCCGCACGCACCACGCGCCCGTTCAGCAGGTAACCTCGCTGGATGACCTCCATGACGGAATTCGGCTCGGCGTCCGGATTGACCACCACCGCCATCGCTTCCTGCTCGGACGGGTCGAAGGGTTCCCCGAGCGGGTCGACCTGCTCGACGCCGTTCTTGTGCAATGTGTCCAGAAACAGCTTGAGCGACAGCCGCACGCCCTCCGCCACCGCCGCCACATCCTCGGCGCTGCCCGCGCTCTCCACCGCCTTTTCGAGGCTGTCGGCGACCGAGAGCAGATCGGCGGCGAATCGTTCGAGGGCGAAGCGGTGGGCATTTTCCACGTCCCGGGTCGCCCGCCTCCGGACGTTCTCCGTCTCTGCCTGGGCGCGCAACGCGGCGTCGCGCGCGCTTTCCGCCTCTTCGCGGGCGGCTTCCAGGGCGGCCTGCAGCGACTCCGGTGAATCGGGTTCGCCGTTCCGTTCGCCCTCCCCATCCGACAGCCGCTCTGCGCCGCTTTCCGTATCCTGCTCGCCGGCGGCATCTTCCGCCGGTTTCTGGGCTTCATCGGTCATGATCGTTGGGTTCCTTGTCTGCCACTGTGGAGGCCACCAGCCCAATATGGGCGCGCTTAGGCGGGTTTCAACCCTCCCCGGTGAATCTTACCCGCCGCGAAACCGTCCTCGAAACCGCCCGTACCCCACGGGCCTGGAACTCTGCGGAACGGGATGGAATCGCCAGATGCAAGTCGGCAACCCGGCGCGCCGGGACGAGGACGTGGGACGAACAGCACCGAATCTCGGGAAAGAGTTCGCATGCGGGGCTTCCATTTCGGCGCGTTTAGCTCGTCCGAAAGCCTTGCGGTTTGCTGGACAATGTGGCCGTGCGCCGAAATGGAAGCGCCGTATGCGAACTCGCTATTGCGACTGGCGATATTGGTTTAAATTTTTTTTTCTTTATAATCAAAGGGTTGAGTTTTATTCCATGAGAGCGATCAGGGGAACGCGTCACCGGCCTCCTGGCGCAGGGTGCGCGCGTAGGTTCGGGATTCCTGCGTCACGCCGGTGCCCGCGAGCATGCGAGCCAGTTCCTCGATGCGGGCCTCGTCGTCGAGGCAATGGAGAAAGATTTCCTGCTCCGCATCCTTTTCCACCAGCAGGTGCGCATCGCCGAGCGCAGCCACCTGGGGCGCATGGGTCACGCAGATCACCTGCGTGCGGCGGCCGAGACGGCGCAACATCCGGCCGATCACGTCCGACGCCGGCCCGCCGACGCCGACATCCGCTTCGTCGAGCACGAGGCACGGCAGCCGGGCCCGCTCGGCGGCGACCACCTCGATGGCCAGGCTTATCCGCGCCCGCTCCCCGCCCGAGGCGACCTTGCGCAGGCTGCCGGGCGCGTAGTTCGGGTTCGCGCTCACTAGGAACTCGGCCGACTCCAGGCCCTGTTCCGTTTCCGCATCCTCGAAACGAACGCATAGCCGCCCGCCCCCGATGCCCAGCGTCTCCATGCAGGCGCTCACTTCGTCCGCGAAACCCGAAGCCGCGGCACGGCGCTGACGGCTCACCTCGCCTGCCGTCCTCTCGAATTCCTGTCGATGTCCGGCCGCCTTCTTCTCGGCAGCATCCAGGTCGTCCCGGCAGGCGCCGAGCGTGGCGAGTTCCGATTTCAGTGCCTGCCAGCGGCCGGCCAGGCCTTCCGGGCGCACACGATGCTTGCGGGCCAGGTCCTGTACGAGGTTGAGCCGCTCCCCGATCTCGGCCAGGTGATCCGGATTCGTGTCGAGCGCGTCGAAATACCCACGCAAGTCGCGCATCGCATCGTCATTGATTTCCACTGCGGACTCGAGCGCCTGCCCAGCCCGGTCGAGCGCCGGATGGGCGTCGTTGATGCCGCCCAGCAGGCCCTGCGCCCGGCGCAGCTCATCGGCGCCCGACACCAGGCCCTCAAGCGCTTCCGCCACGGTATCCCGGATGGTCTGTGCCTGGGACAGTCGCCGGAACTCGGCGTCCAGCGTTTCGAACTCTCCCTCGCCCGGGTTCAGCGCATCCAGCTCCGCCAGTTGATAGCGCAGCAGCTCACTGCGGTTGTCGATCTCGGCGAGGTTTTTCCGCAACGCCTGCGCGGCTTGCCGGGTTCGCTTCCAGGCCCGGTGCGCATCCGCCATGGAATCGCGCAGGCCCGGCGCAACTCCGTAGGCGTCAAGCAGCGCGAGCTGCACCTCCCGCCTGACGAGGCGCTGATTCTCGTCCTGGCCGTGCACGTCCACCAGGTCCCCCGCCAGTTGGCGCAACCTGTGCAGGTTCACCGGCGTGCCGTTGACGAATGCCCGCGAACGGCCGTCGCTGCCGATGACCCGGCGCAACAGGCACCGTTCCGGCTGGTCCGGATCGGCGAGATCGTGACTGCCCAGGCACTCGAGGATGCCCGCCGCTCCCTGAATGTCGAATTCGGCGGTCACCTCCGCCCGCGCCGCCCCGGGCCGGATCAATGCCGTGCTCGCCCGCTCGCCAAGCACCAGCGCCAGCGCATTGAGCAGGATCGACTTGCCGGCGCCCGATTCGCCGGTAATCACCGTAAGGCCGCCGGCAAAGTCGATGTCCAGCGCGCCCACCAGCGCAAAGTTGGAGATGGTGAGTTGCCTGAGCAAAGCCTTGACGATCGCCGGAAAAATCACATAGTACTCGAACCTATCGGAATTGCCCCCGGCATAAGCGCCATGGCGAAAGAACAGGCGGACGACCGCGCCGAGCAGCTCTTCAAGTTGCTGGTGGAGTGCTACATAGACGACGGCAGGCCGGTGGCGTCCAAGGCCCTTGCGCAGAATCCGACCGTGCACGTAAGCGCAGCCACCGTGCGCAACATCATGGCCCGCCTGGAAGGCCGCGGACTGGTGAAATCGCCACATACGTCCGCGGGCAAGATCCCCACCAGCCAGGGGCTGCGTTTCTTCGTCGACAGCCTGTTGTCCGTGGAGCCCCTGGACGAGGCGGGGGTCCAGAATCTCGAATCGCAGCTCAACTCCGACATGGCGCCGTCGAAACTGGTGGAATCGGCGTCAAAGCTCCTGGCGCTCGTTACCCAGATGACGGGCATCGTCACCCTGCCGCGCCGGGATGCCCAGGCGCTCCGGCACGTGGAATTCCTCAACCTGGACGGCGACCGGGTGCTGGTGATCCTGGTGTACAACGACCGGGAGGTGCAGAACCGGGTCATTCACGTCGACAAGCGCTACGACGACAACGACCTGTTGCACGCTTCGAACTTTCTGAACCGGGAGTTCGGCGGCCTGTCGCTGGTGGAGATCCGCCGGGAACTGCTGAACAGCATGCAGCGCGACAAGGAACGCATGGACCGGCTCCTGCAGGCCGCCCTGGATCTCGCCTCGCAGGCATTCGAGCCCGATGAGACGGAAGACCGCAGTTTCGTGGTCTCCGGTGAGTCGAAGCTGCTCGACATGAGCGAAGACACCGATACGGTCAGAAGCCTGTTCGAGGCGTTCTCGCGCAAGGGCACCATTCTGCACCTGCTCGACCAGAGCCTGAACACCCACGGCATTCAGCTCTACATCGGCGAGGAGTCCGGCTACCGGGTGCTGGACGAGCTGAGCCTGGTGACCTCGTCCTACACGGTGAACGGCCGCATCGCCGGCGTGCTCGGGGTGGTCGGGCCCACCCGCATGGCCTATCAGCGCGTGATTCCGGTGGTGGACATGACCGCGCGCATGCTGGGCAACGCCCTGAAACACCCGTGAGCCTGCGCCCGGACCGCGCCTCGCACTTTGCCGGTGTAGCCCGACCGGCTACCATGCGCTCCTGTTTTTTGCCGTGAACAATCTGCCAGGGTCGATCGGATGACGTTGCGCGCCGCTCTCATGTTCATTGCCGCTGCGGTAGTGCTGGCGGGTTGCGCCGCGTCCATGCCGAAAATGCCGAAGTTCAAGTTGCCGAAGTTGGGGATACCCAGGGTGCACAAGATCACGGTGCAGCAGGGCAACGTCATCACCCAGGAGATGATCGACAGCCTGAAGCCCGGCATGACGCGCACGCAGGTGGCGTACATCATGGGCGAACCCATCGTCCGCAATACGTTCGACCGGGACCGCTGGGACTACATCTACACGCTTGAGATCCCTGGCCGGTTCGAACAGGAAAAACGCATCAGCCTGCACTTCGAGGAAGGCAAGCTCGCCTACTTCACCGGCGACTACATCCCGAGCGGCGAGCAGCCCGAGGGCGCGGAAGAAGCGGTGACCGCGGAAGGCTGACGGGGCAGCGAAACCTAACGCGCTCGGCGGCGGCGCGCCTCTTTGGGGTCCATCGCCAAGGGTCGATAGAGCTCAACCCGGTCGCCCGGCCTTAGAACTGCCGCGCGGCCCACCCGACGGCCGAATACGCCCACTGGTATCGACTCCAGCGGCAGGCCGGCAAACGCCTGTTTTGCAGCGGCTGATTGCAGTACTTGCCCAACCGTCGAGCCTTCTTCCACCTCCACAGCGATCAACGTCTGCTGCTCCGCGGTGCCGTAGGCAACTTCCACCCGCATGGCGTCAGCCGTCCAGCTTGTCGTGGGCACGGCGGCAGAAGGCATCCACCATGGAATCCGCCGCGCGGGAGAACACGCCCGCAAAGGCTTTTGCCAGAACCGACTTCGAGCCGCTGAAGCGGAAAGCCAGGAACAGTTCCACCTTGCAGCCCTGGTTGTCGCCGAGCTTCGAGAAACGCCACTCGCCCTCAAAATGACGGAACGGGCCTTTCACCAGACTCAGGCGTATCGACGAGGGCGGAGCCAGTGCCGCGGCGGTGGTGAACTTTTCGGTGAACCCCTTGCCTTCGACCGTCAGGGTCGCGACGAAACGGCCCGGTTCGCTGACCAGAAGCTCGGCGCTCCTGCACCAGGGCAGGAACTCGGGATAGCTGCCGACATCGGCGACGATCTCATAGACATCCTCCACGGCCATCGGCAGGAGCGCGGAGCGGTGCAGGTCCGGCACGGGTCAGGAGAACCAGTCCTTGAGCCTGTCGAAACCGACGATGGTCACCAGGAAAACCGAAAGGACGCCCAGGGGAGCCACCACGCCGGCCAGGGTACGCCAGATCAGCTCCTGAGCCCTGTTGCTCAAGCGCAGTTGACTTTGAACCACCGCCTTGGGCAGTGCATAGGCCGCGAACAGGACGATGAACAGCCCGCCGAGCGGCAGCATGATGTTCTGCGAGACGTAGTCGACGAAAGCGAAGATGGTCAGGTCGCCCACCACGTGCACATCGGACCACTCGTTGAACGACAGCACCGTGCCGATGCCGAGCAGCCAGCAGAAGCTGCACAGGGTGATGGCAACCCGCGAGCGCTTGGCGTTGTATTCCTCGACCAGATAGGCCAGGGCCGGCTCGGTGATGGAAATGGCCGAGGTGATCGCCGCGAAGCTGACCAGCAGGAAAAAGATCGCGCCGAACAGCGCGCCCAGCGGCAGGTTTCCGAACGCCAGGGGGATGGTCACGAACATCAGGCCCGGGCCCTGCCCCGGCTCCAGCCCGTTGGCGAACACGATCGGGAAGATGGCGAGCCCGGCGGCCACCGCCACCACCGTGTCCAGGGCGGCGATGGTGACCACCGTACCCGTGATGGAGGCCGAACTCGGGACGTAGGCGCCATAGGCCATGATCGCGCCCATGCCCACGCTCAGGGTGAAAAAGGCCTGCCCCATGGCGACAAGGAAGGCTTCTCCGGTTACCGAACCCCACTCGAAGCGGAACATGAAATCCACGCCCTGGGCGAATCCGCCGCTGGTTACCCCGTAACCAAGCAGCACCAGCAGCAGGACGAACAGCAGCGGCATGAACCAGCGGATGGCGCTCTCCAGGCCCCGGATGACCCCGCGGCCGACGATGAACACGGTGACCCCCATGAAAAGCGTGTGCCAGAACACCATCTGCCAGGGATTGGCCAGAAACTCGTTGAACGCCTGGTTGGCGTACTCGCCGGTCACCCCGTCGAAGGTGCCATCGGCCATGCGCAGGATGTAGAAGATCGCCCAGCCGGCGATGACCGCGTAGTAGGACAGGATCAGAAAGCCCGCCAGCACGCCCATCCAGCCGATCAGCACCCAGGTGGGCCGCCTGTGGTGCTGCTGGGTGAGGAAACGCATGGTGTTTATCGGGCTCTGCCGCCCTTCCCGCCCGATGAGCACCTCCGCGAGCATGATCGGCACACCCACCAACGCGACACAGGCGAGATAGACGAGCACGAAGGCGCCGCCGCCGTTCTCCCCCGCGATATAGGGAAACTTCCAGATGTTGCCGAGCCCCACCGCGGAACCGGCGGCGGCCAGCACGAACAGCCAGCGGCTGGACCACATTCCGTGTCGTGATTCAGAACTGAATGCCATGGCAGGCCCCGCGCACCGGGTGGAGAGGCGCCGCATTTTGGCGCATAGGCCGGGAAGCCCACAAGCGGGGCGGGCTATAATCCCCAAAGGCCGCCGATTGGATGAGCACTCACAGTGGCAACCTCAATGACCGGGTGCGCCAGGTGGCGGCCCATACCGTCCCGCCGGTTCCCATGAGCACCCAGGCAACAACAAACGCAGGCAAGGCGCCGGTGCGCCGGATCATCGCGCGCAACCGGCGGGCCACCCGGGACTATGCCCTGGAAGAGCGCTTCGAAGCCGGGCTGGTCCTGGAAGGCTGGGAGGTCAAGAGCCTGCGCGCCGGCAAGGTACAGATTCCCGACAGCTACGTTCTGCTCAAGGATGGCGAGGCCTGGCTGTTCGGCGCCAGCATAGCGCCGCTGGCAAGCGCCTCCTCCCACGTTTCACCGGATCCGGGCCGCACCCGCAAGCTGCTGCTCAATACGCGCGAGCTGGCCAGGATCTTCACCGCCACCCAGGCCAGGGGTTACGCCTGCATCGCCACCTGCGTGTACTGGAAGAACAACAGGGTCAAGTGCGAGATTGCGCTCGGCAAGGGCAGGAAACGGCACGACAAGCGCGCCGCCCTGAAGGACAGGGAATGGTCGCGCCAGAAGGAACGGCTGCTGAAAAGCGCGCGGCGAGACTGAGGCCGATGTCGAAACGGGTTGCAGCGCGGTTCTTCCGGGCCTGGTGAACCAATTTTCATCGCGCGCACCCTGAGCACGGTGATGTAGACTGAACCTGCATCGGCCGGGGGGAGAGGCATGGAATTCTGTGCGGGAACGAGCAAGGGTGTCTTTGCGGTATCGGGCGGCGCGGCACGGCAGGTGCTATCGAGCCGTGCCGTGCGGGAACTGGTGTGCGTGGGCGGGCGCTGCTTCGCAGGTACTGACGACGGGCTTTACAGTTCGGAAGATGGCGGCCGCACCTGGGCATCCGCGGGTCTCGAGGGCCGGGAAGTGTGGCAGGTCCGGGACGACGGGTGCGGCACGCTCTACGCCGGAACAGCGCCGACCGGGCTCTTCAGGAGCGAAAACCACGGCGAAACCTGGGACGAGATCGGGTCCCTCGCACGCCTTGCCAAGGAAAGTGGGTGGCTCATTCCGCTGGACCCGCCGGTGGAGGCGCGCGCCCGGGCCCTGGTCGTCTCCGGCACGCACATACGCGTTGGCGTCGAGGTAGGCGGCCTCGCCCTGTCCGAAGACGCGGGCGAGACCTGGTCGGTGGCGCTGCCCGGCGACAATCCCGACCTGCACATGCTGTTCGCGCATCCGGCCAGGCCCCAAACCCTGTTTGCGTCAACGGGGTATGGCCGCCTGTGGGGTGAAGCGGAGAAGCTGGAGGGCAACGCCGGGGTGTTCCGCTCCGACGATGGCGGCGTCACCTGGGCCTACGCGTGGAAAGGCGTAACACCCCGATATTCCCGGCCCATGTGCATCGATCACCGCCCGCCGTACGGACTGACCGTCGGGAGCGCACCCACCGCCTTCTCGAATCACCGCCAGGAAAAAGGCTCGCAGGCCATGCTGTTCCGCTCCGAGGACGGCGGCGATTCCTGGCGCTCTATGTGCGATGAAGCCCATTCGCCGAGTGCCGCCAACTTCCACGGACTGATGGTGGACCCCGAGGCGCCGGGCGGCATGCTGGTGGGCACGGACACCGGGGAAGTCTGGCGGGTCAGCGACAGCGCCGAGTGGGTGTTGCTCGGCGAGGGCATGCCGACCGTTCTGTCGCTCGCGGCGGCAGGATGATCACAGGCTTGCCGGTCTCGTACCGGATTTTCGGCACATGCCCGGGTTTTGCGCGGCGCCGGGGTGCAATCGCATCGCCCGTGCGGCGACCGGCGGGCGAGGCAGGTTCTCCGCCATTGACTGAACCGGAACGCCCGGCGGCCTGAGCCGGTTGCCGGAGCGGGGAAGAGCCCTTATGTTCGTCGGCCGGATCCTGCACGAGATCAGAGCATGACCGACCCCTTCTCCACCGCGACCGAACTCGCCGCCGCCATCCGGCAGAAGGAAGTGAGTTCGCTGGAACTCACCGACATGTACATCGACCGGATTGAACGTTACGACCGACGGATCAACGCCGTCGTCGTGCATGACTTCGAGCGCGGCCGGGCGGCCGCGAGGGCCGCCGCCGCGGCCCTGGCGCGCGGGGTCGACACAGGGCCCCAGCACCGCGTTCCGATGACGGTCAAGGCGGCCTACAAAGTCACGGGCCTGCCCACCACCTGGGGCGTTCCGGAACTCCACCACAACATCGCAGCCGAGGACGCCGACTACGTTCGCCGCCTGAAAGCCGCGGGCGCCGTGATTTTCGGCAAGACCAACGTGCCGCTGAACCTTGGCGACTTTCAGAGTTTCAACGAGATTTACGGCACCACCAACAATCCCTGGGACCTGACCCGCACGCCGGGCGGATCGTCGGGCGGGTCGTCGGCCGCTCTCGCTGCGGGGCTGACCGCCCTGGAGGCGGGCTCCGACATCGGCGGGTCCATCCGCAACCCGGCCCACTTCTGCGGCATCTACGGCCACAAGCCAACCTGGGGCATCGTTTCCGACGAGGGTCACGCGCTGCCGGGCATGGTCGCACCCACGGATATCGCCGTGGTCGGCCCCATGGCCCGTTGCGCCGAGGACCTGGCGCTGTCGATGGACATCGTCGCCGGCGCCGGGCGCACGGACCGGGTCGGCTGGCAGCTCAATCTCCCGCAGCCGACAAAAACCCGGCTGAGCGACTTTCGGGTCGCCATTCTCACCAACCACCCGCGCGCTCCCGTGTCTGCCGAGATGGCGGATCGGGTACAGCAGATCGGCGACCGGCTCGCCCGTCTGGGCGCCACCGTCTCGGACCGCGCGTTGCCCGACATCGACCTTGAGGAAAGCTTCGAGGCCTATACAAGCCTGCTCTGGGGCGTGATGGCGTTCAATCTCACCGAAGAGGAGAAGGACGGGTTGCGCCAGGCTCGGGCGGCCGGCTTCGCCGATGACAGCATTCCGGGAACCCTGGTGCGTTTCGGAGTGCAGGAACACGGCGAATGGGCGGAATTCAGCAACCGCCGTTTCGCACTGCGCAAGGCCTGGCAGGCGTTCTTCCGGGACTGGGACATCCTCCTCTGTCCGCAGATGGCAACCGACGCCTTCCCGCACGATCACGGCGAATACCTCGAGCGGCGCATCGTCGTCGACAACGAAACCCAGGATTACTTCCAGCAGGTCTTCTGGGCCGGCACCGTCACGGTCGCGCACCTGCCGAGCACGGTGTTTCCGACCGGCCCTTCCAGGGCGGGCCTGCCCATCGGCCTGCAGGTCGTGAGCGGCGAATACCTGGACTACACGACGATCGAGTTCGCCAGGCTGATGGCTGAAGAGATCGGCGGTTTCACGCCGCCGCCCGACTTTCCGTAGCACCTACTCTGGAACAATCCCGAGTAGCGGGCAGCGAGTTCACATACGGGGCTTCCCTTTCGGCGCACGGCCACATCGTCCAGCCATGTGCAAGGCTTTCAGACGAGCTTAACGCGCCGAAAGGGAAGCCCCGCATGCGAACTCTTTCCCGTATTCCGGTGTTGTTCCCTCCATGTCAGCGCCCCAGCGGGGCAGGTTCCCCACTTCTACGGAACAACTACTTGCGGATCGTTCGGGTACAGGAATTCCCTCAGCCGAGAGCGAGCATGCGGGTCAAGGCTACCGTTCGACGTTCAATCGCGCGCATTCGGCGGCAAAGCGCATGGCCTCTTCGTTGCCGCCGATGGTGAGCCCCGTGACGCCGCAATCCTCCCAGTCGCGGAAGCGGCGGCGGATTCGCTCCCTGGGCCCGACCAGGGCGCCCTGGTCGACGAACTCGTCCGGTACGGCGGCGGTCGCCTCGTCCTTGCGCCTGGCCAGGTAGAGTTCCTGGATACGCTCCGCGGCATCGCCGAAGCCCCGGCGCACCATCATTTCCTTGTGGAAATTCTTGTTCTTGTGGCCCATGCCGCCGACATACAGGGCCACGTTGGGCTTCAGCATGCCGAGTGCCGCGCGCACGGCCTCTGCGGAGTCTTCCGTGACCATCACCTGGGTACCCGCCTGGGCCTCGAAATCGGCCCGGGTCTTGCCCGCCCGCCCCAGTCCCTCGTCGATCCAGTCCTGGTAGAGATGGGCGCTTTCCGGAACATAGCCCAGCGGCAGCCAGCCGTCGGCGATCTCGGCGGTCAGCCGCACCGTGGATTCCATGCCCGTGCCCAGCCACACCGGGATGTCCGGGTTCATGTGCAGGATGGACTTCAGGGGCTTGCCTACGCCCATCGCGCCTTCTCCTTCATAGGGCAGGCTGATCTCGACGCCGTCGTGCGTGACCGGCTCTTCCCGGGCCCAGATCTTCTTCATGATGGCGACATAGTCCTTCAGTCGGTAATACGGCCGTCCCCAGGGCTGCCCGTACCAGCCCTCGACGATCTGCGGGCCGGAGACGCCGATGCCGCAGATCACCCGGTTGCCGCCGGCGAGTTGATCCAGCGTCGCCATGGCCATGGCCGCGTTGGCGGGCGTTCGCCCGGCGAGCTGGATGACCGCGGTGCCGAGGCGGATGCGTTCTGTATGGGCCGCCAGGAAGGCGAGGGGCGTGACGGCGTCGGAACCATAGGCCTCCGCGGTCCACACCGAGTCGTAGCCCAGCCGTTCCGCGAGTTGCACTTTCGCCAGCGGCAGGGCCATGTTTGGGCCGGAGTAGCCGAGCATGAGTCCGAGTTTCATGTTGCCTCCTTGTCGTTCGAGTGATTGCAGTTTCCCCGGGCGATGTGATGGGGAAGGCGTGGTGTCCTATTCCGTTTCCGCTTTCGCGGCCGCGACCATTTCCCTTACGTCGGCGAGCAGCCGTTTGGCGTCGTAGACCACGCCGTCCTTGATGGTGTAGCGGATGCCGCCCGCCCGTTCCATCTGTCCGGTCTCCCGGTTCAGGCGCTGGTGCCCCGTACCGTACAGCACCTTGAAGTTGGCGAGCGGATTGTCGTCTACGATGACCAGGTCGGCCTTCTTGCCGAGTTGAATCGAGCCGGTCTCGCCGTCGATGCCCAGCAGTTCCGCGCCCTTGATGGTGGCCGATTGCAGCACCTCCAGCGGGTGGAAGCCGGCTTCCTGCAGCAGTTCCAGCTCGCGGATGTAACCGAAACCGTACAGCTTGTAGATGAACCCGGCATCCGATCCGACGGTGACCCGGCCGCCGGCGTTCTTGTAATCGTTGACGAACCGCATCCAGCGCCGGAAGTTGCGCTTCCAGGCGATCTCGTCGGCCGTGGTCCAGTCGAAGAAATAGGAGCCGTGCACCAGCGGATTCGGGTCGAAGATCGCCATGATGTGCGGCAGGGTGTATTCGTCGTGCCACTCGGCGAGCCTGGCCCGCATCAGGTCGCGGTTCGCCTCGTAGATGGTGAGGGTCGGGTCGATGGTGAAGTCGAGGCTCACCAGTTCCGCGATGGTCGCCTTCCAGGTCTCGGAGCCGGGTTCCGCGGCCTGCAGCCACAGGCGGCCGGCTTCGCCGAAGCGGTGCTGCTCGTCGTAGTAGTTGTAATCGTCGGGGTAATGCTGCACCCGGCGGTCATCGAACATGGCCTCGGGCAGGCCGTACCAGTGTTCCATGCTGTCGAGGCCCATGCGGGCGCTGTCGAGCACGTTGGTGCGGGCCACCGACAACTGGGCGTGGTGATAGGCGGTCTTCATGCCCAGCTTTTTCGCCTCGTCGATGGCCGCGGCGATCAGTTCCGGCGCCGCCCCCAGGAACTTGACGCCGTCCGCGCCGGTCCGGCGCACGCTCCTGATCCACTCCCGGGCGGCTTCCGGCGATTCGAGCTGCTCGGGAAACAGGGCGTGCACCATCATTCGAGGCGCCGCGATCTCGTTGCGATCGCTGCGCGCCTTGTGCTCGAGGGTCCACCTCAGCCCCATCACCGCGCCCACATCCCGCACGGTGGTGATGCCGTGGGCCAGCCAGAGCTTGAGCACGTATTCCGGGGCGGTCAGCTTGCCCGAGTACGCGTGATTGGTGGAGCCCATGTGCACGTGGGCGTCGACAAATCCGGGCACAACGTACTTGCCGGCGGCGTCGATGATCCGCGTATCCACTCCCGTCGCCGCATCGTCCGTACGGAAGCCACCGGTGCCGGCACCATGCAGGCCGACGATGCGGTCGCCGCTGATCTCGATGGTGACCGGCCCCCTGGGCGGGGCGCCCGCGCCATCGATGACCGTCGCGCCCCGGATGACCAGGCTGGAAAAGGGCCCTTCGCTCTCGTCGCCGCGGGGCGGAGCGGCGGGCGGCATTTCCACGCCGAGCGCGAGCGCCGCCGAGATCGCCTCTTCGCCGGGTTCCATCTCTTCGGCGCCCCACGAGAGCGCGGCGGTCGCGAGCCCGAGCAGGAGTGTGAGCCTGATGATCATGCAGCCCCTCCGTGTCCATGGCATCGTCTCAAAGGCCGCGCCTCCATGGCAACCCGGCGAACGCCGCCTGTGCCTCTACCGTGCCGCTTTGCCTGCCTGGTACACGACATGCCGTTCAATACGGTGTGCGAATCCATCGTCACGACGCTGCAAGATCAAGCGGGCGGTTGCTTGCAAAAAGCAACATGCCGGAAAAAATGTCACCATCGCGCCTTTTCAGCCCGTGAATCGACGCCATGACATCATCCGACAGCCTGCGGGACCTCGACCGGCGACAATACCTGCACCCCTTCACCGACCTTGCGGCCTACCGGAAGAGCGGCGGACGCGTCTACGCGAAGGGTGAGGGAATCTACATAGAGGATGTCGAAGGCAGGCGGCTGCTCGACGGCATGTCGGGGCTGTGGTGCACGAACCTCGGCTACAGCCAGCCGAAGATCGTCAACGCCGTCGCCGGGCAGCTCGAGCGCCTGCCGTACTACAACAGCTTTTTCGGCTGCACCAACGAGGCCGCGGTCAAGCTCGTCAGTGCACTGCTTGATATCGCGCCGCCTGGCTTCAACCACGTGTTTCTCGCCAATTCCGGGTCCGAAGCCAATGACACGAACATCCGCCTGGTGCACCGGTACTTCGACCTGATCGGCAAACCCGAAAAGAAGATCATCCTGAGCCGGGAAAACGCCTATCACGGCAGCACGATCGCGGCGGCGAGCCTCGGCGGCATGGACACCATGCACGCCCAGTTCGACCCGCTGCCCTACGTGCAACACGTCCGGCAGCCCTACTGGTTCGGGGAGGGCGGAGACCTCGCGCCCGACGAGTTCGGAATCCGTGCTGCCGAAGCCGTCGCCGAGAAGATCGACGAGCTGGGCGCCCACCGGGTGGCGGCGTTCATCGGCGAGCCGGTGCAGTGCGCGGGCGGGGTGATCGTACCGCCCGAGACCTACTGGCCCGCGGTTCAGAAGATTCTCGACGATCGCGACGTGCTGTTCATCAGCGACGAGGTGATCTGCGCTTTCGGCCGACTGGGCCGCTGGTTCGGCTTCGAGCATTTCGGGACCCGGCCGGACCTGGTCACCTTCGCCAAGGGCGTCACCAACGGGTACCAGCCCCTGGCCGGCGTGATCGTGGGCGACCGCATCGCCGACGTGCTGACCGGCGGCGGGGGCGAGTTCGCGCACGGTTTCACCTGGTCCGGCCACCCGGCAGCCTGTGCGGCCGGTGTCGCTACCCTGGGGCTGTACCACGAACTGGCCACCAACGAGTACGTGGCCCGGACCATTGCACCCTACTGGTCGGCGCGCCTGGCGGAGCTGGAAGGCCATCGCGTGGTGGGTGAGGCGCGGTCGCTGGGGATGTTGGGCTGCCTCGAACTGGTAAGGGACGCGCCGACCCGCACCCGTCTGGAGGCGCAGCACAACGCGGGGCTGATCTGCCGCGATGCGGCCGTCGACTCGGGCCTGATGGTGCGCGCGGTGAAGGACACCATCATCAGCGCGCCGCCGCTGGTCTGCACGAAGGAAGAGCTCGATGTGCTGTTCGACCGCCTGCTGCAGGCCCTCGACATCACCGCCGCTCATTATGGGATCAATTGAGGCGATCGAGAACCCGGCATTACGATCGGAATCGACCGGCATGACCCGAAGCCCGCCGGCAACGTCCGCCGACAACGGATTCAGCCTTCCGCACGGTAAGGGGACAGGGTTTCGCCCTCCACCGTGACCCTGTGCATCAGGCGTCGCTTCCCGGGATAGTCGTTGAGCGCGTAGTGCCAGGTGGCTCGATTGTCCCAGAACGCGACGCTGCCAACCTCCCAGCGGAACCGGCAGGTGTGCTCTTCCCGGGCGGCGACGCCGTAGAGGTATTCCAGTAACGGGCGCGACTCTTCATCGGTCCAGCCGTCGATGCGAACGGTGAAACCCGGGTTCACGTAGAGCGCCGGCCTGCCCGTGCGCGGATGCCGTATCACCATCGGATGCAGGGCGTCCTGCGTGGCTTTCCCGGCGTTGTGGTAGCGGTCGTCCCCATGCCTGGCGTAAGCGGCGCCTTCGCCGAAGACGTGGCGGCTCGAGTGCACGGCGCAGAGCCCTGCCAGGGTTCGCCTGAGGCCCGGTGACAGCGCTTCGTAGGCCTTGTACATGCTGGCGAACAGGGTGTCGCCACCGGTACCGGGCACTTCGAGCGCATACAGCATCGAACCGAGCGCCGGCGCCTGGTCGTAGGAGTGGTCGGTGTGCCAGCTACCGCCGACATTGTGTTCGTGGCGAGGCTCCTTGAGCACCATGGCCACCTGCGGATGCCCCGGCACGGGCGTGAAGAAACGGTTTACGTTGATCGGGCCGAAACGCCGCGCCGCGGCCAACTGCTCATCCGGGGTCAGCGTCTGGTTGCGGAGAAACACCACGCCGAAATCCGCCTGTGCATCGGCGATGGCTTCCACCTCTTCATTGGAAACGGACTGCAGGTCGACACCGTCAATCTCGGCGCCGCAGCCGTTGTCCATGGGTCTGATTTCCATTGCCGCTGCTCCCGGTACCCGCCCCGATGCGGGCGGGGCGCGGAAGCATACCCCAGACTGCTGCCGCTATGCGCCGCGGTAGCCGACATGCGGTGTTTATCTCACGGAATGACTGACGAAATGCCTATCGCGCGGATTGGGTCATGCCGACGAAGCGAATTCCAATTCGCTACGCCGAAAGTATCGTCTCAAGCGAGCCGACGAATTGGTGGAGGCGGCGGGAGTCGAACCCGCGTCCGCTGGCACGCCGCAATCGGCTCTACATGCTTAGGTTCCGTCTATTGATCTAGCCTCGAACGACCCGGCGGTCAGGGTGTTGTCGGCGAGCTCGATTGGGTTTAACGCCTTGGCCCCGAGCGAGGCCGCCGCGCGATCCTGCTGCCTTGCCGTCGAAGTCACCCCGCAGGAGAGGGATCGTCGACGTTAGCGGGCGTTTAGGCCGCTAGTGCGTAGTTTTCGTCGTTGGCAACTATTACAGTTGCAGCGATTGATTAACGAGAGTCACTACCCTCTCGGCATGCACCTCTTGCTTTGTTACCCGCGTCGAAGCCATGTCGCCCCCACACGCGCGAAGCGCGGCAATGGTAGCACGTCCGCGATGGGGCCGACGCCGTGAGAATCGGCAGGATTCCGATCTTGCTGCTCTCCCTGGCATTGGCCGCAACCGCCGTCGGCGGGCGGCTCGACCCGCACGCCTATATCGAAAAGGCGGTGGCGCTGATCGAGAACGAAGACCACGCCCTGGCCCGCGCGTATCTCGACCCGTCCGTGATCTCGCACCGCCTGGCGCCGGGCGAGCGGTCCCGGGCCTATTACCTGCGTGGCTACTCGTTCTACGCCCAGGGCCACTTCGTGTCGGCGGCGGCGGACTACGCCCACGCGCTGGAATTCAACGCCGGCAATCCCGCCGCGCTATTCGCCATGGGCGGGCTCTACCATCACGGGCTAGGCCTGGAGACGGACCTTCGTCTGGCTTTCCAGTTCTTTCTCAAGGCAGCCGAACTGGGTCATCCCGGCGCCCAACTGTATGTGGGCAATGCCTATCTGGTCGGCGAAGGCCGCCTCGGCGGTGGCGCCGCCGCGAATCTCGACGAGGCGCGCCACTGGCTTGGTAAGGCAGCCGAAGCGGATTTCGCTCCCGCCATGACGCGCCTTGCGTCGAGTTTTCGCGAATCTTTCGCCGACCCTCCCGATCCCACTCAGGCCCGTTTCTGGTACGAGAAAGCAGTCCAGGCAGGGTCCACCGACGCCCTGCTGTCTCTCGGTTACATGTTCCTGAACGACGAACTGGTGGACGCAAACGCGGGCACCGCCCTGGATTACTTCAGCCAAGCCGCGGAACGGGGCTCCGGGCCGGCCATGGCGATGCTCGGCCACGCGTACATGACGGGTAACGGCGTAAAACCGGACTTCGAGCTTGCCCGCGACTGGTATCGGAGAGCCGCGGAGCTTGGCGCACCGGGCAGCCATGCCGGCCTCGGCCACCTTCACGAAGCGGGCCTGGGCGTTCCCGCGAACGCGACCATGGCCGAATCCTGGTACGCAAAGGGAAGCGAAGCCGGGCACACCGACGCCCTGGTGCGCCTCATGTACCTTCTGACCGGCAGCGGCCGCGAGGAGGAAGCCGCGCAATGGGCGCAAACGGCGGCGAAAACCGGCGATGCCCGGGCGCTGAACGGATACGCCTGGCTGCTCGCCACCTCCCCGGTGCCGGAGTTCCGGGATGGGGAGCGGGCTCTCAGGCACGCGCATCAGGCGGTGTCCCTGGACCGCAAGGCCGCCTACCTGGACACCCTGGCAGCGGCATACGCGGAGATCAGCCGCTTCGAGGATGCCGTCGCCGTGCAACGCCTGGCCCTCGATGCGACCGACGGCGATCCGGCCCTCGTTGAGGAACTGACCGCTCATCTGGCCGCCTATGAGCAGGCCAGGCCCTGGCGGGAATAGCCGCTTTTTGGTAAAAAAACCGGCTCTACCCCGGCGGCAAGTCCCCTTGAGCATCGAGCGCAAACGCACCGAGACCGTTTATGCAATCCTCCGTGAACTCGTCGAAGGGGGCAGGTCCGTCTTTCGACCGGGCGACGTCTGCTCGGTGCTCAGAGAGCGCAACCAGCCCATGGGCGCCTGGCTGGTGCGCGGGGAATTCCACGTCCTGGCACGGGAATCGCTGATCGAGCTGAATCCGGAAACCGGTGACTGGCGGCTCGCCGGCAACGAAATGCCGGCCGGAGAGGCCCGACGCCTGTCGGACGTGGGTTGATTCGCCGCTCGCCATGGCAACGAGACCCTGAGTTTACCCATATGACTGAATCCGCCACACCCCAAGTCGATTTCGAAGCGACGCTCAAGGAGCTGGAAGACCTGGTCAAACAGATGGAGTCCGGCGATCTCGGGCTCGAGGACTCGCTGAAAGCCTTCGAGCGGGGCGTAAAGCTCACCCGCAAATGCCAGGCGGCCTTGAAAAACGCCGAACTCCGGGTGCGGGCATTGACCGAGAACAACGACTTCGAAGACCTGGATACGGAGCAACTGGGTGAGCCCTGAGCTGCTGGGCTTCAAGTCCGCAGTAGAAGACGCGCTCCGCCTTTATCTGCCTTCCGCCTCCCCCATCGCCCAATCCCTGGTGGATGCGATGCGCCATGCCGCGCTCGGCGGCGGCAAGCGCCTGCGGCCGCTGTTCGTCTGCGCCGCCTGCACCGGTCTCGGCGGCCGGCTCGAAGACGCCCTGGCGCCGGCCTGTGCCGTGGAGTTCATCCACTCCTATTCGCTGATTCACGACGATCTGCCGTCCATGGACGACGATGCCTTGCGCCACGGGCTGCCGAGTTGTCATGTGGCCTACGGCGAAGCCACCGCCATCCTGGCGGGCGATGCGTTGCAGGCGCTGGCGTTCGAAACCCTCGCCGGCGCACCGGGCGCCAGCCCTGAGGTTCGGGTCTCGGCCATCCGGACACTCGGCAAGGCCTGCGGCTGGGCGGGCCTTGTCGGCGGCCAGTCGTTCGATCTCGATTCCGAGGGGCAGGCCCTGGGCGAAGGCCGGCTTCGGGAACTGCACGCGGCCAAGACCGGCGCGCTGTTCCGCGCGTCGGTGGAACTCGGTGCGCTGTTCGCCGCCGCTCGCGACGAGCCCCTGCTGCGCGTCGGCGAATTCGCGGAACGAATCGGACTTGCATTCCAGATCGTCGATGACGTTCTTGACGTCACCCAGTCGACCGAGACCCTCGGCAAGCCGTCCGGATCCGACCGGCAGGCGGACAAGAGCACGTTTCCGGCCCTGATGGGCGAGGCCCCGGCCCGGGACCTGGCCCGGCAGCTACTCGAAGACGCCTTGGCAGCCCTGGGGCAGATCGGCCTGCGCAACGGCACGCTCGCCGAACTCGCAACGCTGGCCGTGGAACGGGAGCATTGACCTGCTGTCAACACCGCCGGCGGCGCCCTCCGGATTGCCCGGCCTCGTGGGACGGCGCCTCGACGCCCCCACGACGGAAGCTGGTGAGATTTGCGCGTAGAGCCTTCGAGCTTCTCCGTCGCCGATCGGAACGGCGGGTTGCCGATCAGAAGTGGCTGAATCCCGAACCTTTCGCAGGTTTGCCGTCGAGCACCAGACCCTGTGCGCCCGTTATCTCTCCGATAACCGCGAAGTCGCGCCGCAGGCCCGCATCCCGGGTGGTGAAACAGAGGGCATAGTCGTCGCTGCCGCCCAGCGCATGCCCCAACCCGGCGTCAGGCGCGAGCGGTATCGAGGCGCCGTTCAGGCTGGCACCCACCCCGGACGCCCGGCACAGGTGACCGAGGTCCTGCAGCAGGCCGTCGGAGACGTCGATGCAGCTCGAAGCGCGGCCGCGCAGCCGGGCCGCCAGCACAAACGGCGGTTGCGGCCGCCAGTAGCTGCGTTCCGCATCGGACAAACAACCGGGAACGGACGCCGCGAGATTCACCGTTGCCAGGGCGTGCGCCGCTCCACCGAGGGGGCCGCTGACACAAACCGCATCGCCGGGCCGTGCGCCGCTGCGAAGCAGAAGGGTGCCGGCCGGCGCCCAGCCGTGCACGCTGACGGTCAGCGCCAGGGAACCCGATGCCAGGTTGCCGCCCGCAATTTCGACACCCGCGTCCCGCGCCGCTTCCCCAAGCCCCTTTGCGATCGCCGCGGCGCAGTCCCGGTCCGGGCTCGGCAGGTTGAGTGCCACCAGCGCCCAGGCGGGGTCGGCCCCCATGGCCGCGAGATCGGACAGGCCCGCCATCAGGCTGCGATAGGCGATGAGTTCCGGGGCGGCGCCGGTCGGAAAGTGAACGCCGGCCAGGAAGCTGTCGATGGAGCTTGCCAATTCGAACCCCTCCGGAACCTGCAGCACCGCCGCGTCGTCCCCGGGGCCTACCCGCAACCAGGGCGCATCGCCGTGCCCGAAAGCCCCGACGATGTCGTCGATCAATTCGAATTCCTTCATCCGGTTTTCCCGGCTCCGGCGCGCCGCTCCGATCCCCTGACCTGCTTCGCGACCTTGTCGAGTACGCCGTTCACGTACCTGTAGCTCTGTTCCGCGCCGAATACCTTGGCCAGTTCCACGTACTCGTCGATCACCACCCGGTACGGCACGTCCGGCCGGTTGAGCAGTTCGCAGGTGCCGAGGCGCATGATGGCCAGCTCCACCTGGTCGAGGGCGTTGAGGTCCCGGTCGAGCAGGCCGCTGAACGCGGCATCCAGGCCTTTTGACTGACCGGTAACCCTGCCGAGAACGTCATCGAAGAAATCCCCGTCGGCTTTCGCCAGCGCCTTTCCCGCATGGTACTCCTCACGCAGGGCACTCGTGCCCACATCGTTCATCTGCCACTGATAGGTGGCCTGCACCAGGGCGCGGCGGGCCTTCCTGCGGGCGTGGGCGCGCGGTTTGCCGGTTCGGGAGTCGGCCACCGCTCAATCCTCCCGAACCAGGCGCACCCGCAGGTCTTCACCTACCTGGACGCATTCCCGGATGCGGCCCGAGACGGTATCCCCAAGGCGCTCGATCCGCCGGTCGATCAGCGGCCGGGCGGTACTGCCCAAGAGCCGCGGCGCCAGGTAGAGAAGCAGTTCGTCCCAGAGCCCCTCATCGATCAGGGCGCCGGCAAGCGTCGGCCCTGCCTCCACGAGCACCTCGTTGCAGGGACGATCGGCAAGGAGGTTCACAAGCGCGCCCAGATCCACTTTTCCATCGCCGCATTTCGCGCATTCCGCCTTCGAGTGTTCGGCGTCCGGATCCCCCGCATGGGCAATCAGCACACCTCCGTCCTCCTCAAAAAACCGCGCATCGGGCGGTGTCCGCATCCGGCTGTCGGCGATCACCCGCAGGGGAGGACGCAGGCGCCCGTGCACCGCATAAGCCTCATCGCGCACATTCAGCCTCGGGTCGTCCGCCAGCAGCGTGCCGATACCGGTGAGCACGGCGCAACTTCGGGCCCGCCAGTACTGAACGTCCTGCCGAGCCGCCACGCCCGTGATCCATTGGCTTTCACCGGACGCCATGGCGGTGCGGCCGTCGAGGGATGCGGCCATCTTGATGCGAATCATTGGCCGCCCTTCGGCAATGCGCTGCCGGTGCCCGGCGTTCAGGCGAAGCGCATCGGCCAGGTCCGCGTTCTCGGTCTCGATGCCCGCGGCACACAGGCGGTCGAACCCGCTGCCGTTCACCCTCGGGTCCGGGTCCGGGGCACCGGCAACGACCCGTTTGACCCCGGCGGCTATCAGGGCGTCCACGCAGGGGGGTGTCCTGCCGTCCACGGTACAGGGTTCCAGGCTGACGTACACCGTCGCTCCAGCCACATCGCCGCCCGCATCGCGAATGGCGTTCACCTCGGCGTGCGCCTCGCCGCACCAGGCGTGCCAGCCCCGGCCGAGCACGCGGCCGTTGCGCACGATGACGCAACCCACCCGGGGATTGGGTGTGGTGGTGAAGAGCCCGCGCTCGGCCAGGGAAACGGCCTCGCGCAGGTACTCGAGATCCGTCTCCGTAATCATCGAAGGTCTGTTTCGAGCTTCCTGATTTCCGCCTGGAACTCGCTCAGATCCTGGAAAGCCCGGTATACGGAGGCAAAGCGGACGTAGGCCACCGCATCGAGTTCGCGCAGTTCGTTCATGACCTCTTCGCCGACGCGGCGGGACGGCAGTTCCCGTTCTCCGGTGGAACGCAGCACGTGCATGATGCGGCTGACGACACCGTCGATGGCCTCGTCGGGCACCGGGCGCTTCTCCAGCGCCCTCAAGAGCCCCCGGCGCATCTTGTCCTCGTTGAACGGTTCACGGGAACCGTCGCTCTTGACGATCTTCGGCATCAGCAGTTCCGCGGTCTCGAAGGTGGTGAAGCGCTCGCCGCAGGTCTGGCATGCCCGGCGCCGGCGCACGGAGTCTCCCTCCGCGACGAGCCGGGAGTCGATCACTTTGGTGTCGTAGGCACCGCAGAACGGACAGTGCATGGTGCGATTATGGCGCTTCGGGGCGGCGTTGCGAATCCATGCCGGCCACGGCGTCGAGGGCGCCGGAAAGGTTCTTGACCGGGTGCACCGCCATGCCGCCGATCGCCTGGTTCGGCCGGTTTGCGAAGGGTACGACCGCTCTCCTGAAGCCGTGCTTCCCCGCTTCCCGCAGCCGTTCCTGACCGTTCGCCACCGGACGCACCTCGCCGGTGAGGCCGAGTTCGCCGAACACGATGAGGTCCCTGGGCAGGGGCTTGTCGCGAAAGGACGAGAGCACCGCCAGCAACAGCGCCAGGTCGCCCCCGGTCTCCGACAGGCGCACGCCGCCCACCACGTTGGCAAACACGTCCTGGTCGGCCAACTGTATCCCGCAGTGGCGGTGCAGTACCGCGAGGTGCATCGCCAGCCGCTGCTGGTCGAGGCCCACCGCCACCCGCCTGGCGTAGCCGCCCTGAACCTGGTCGACCAGGGCCTGCAGTTCCACCAGCAGCGGGCGCGTTCCCTCCCAGGCGACGGTGGCGACGCTGCCCGGCGCATCGACATCGCCCCGCTGCAGGAATATGGCCGATGGGTTCGCCACCGGCTTCATGCCCTGCTCGGTCATGGCGAAAACGCCCAGTTCGTTGACAGCGCCGAACCGGTTCTTCACGCCGCGCAAGGTTCGAAAACGGCTGCCGCCGGCGCTGTCGAGCATGAGGAAGCAGTCGATCATGTGTTCCAGCACCTTCGGCCCCGCCAGGTTGCCTTCCTTGGTGACATGCCCCACGAGCACCACTACGGTAGAAGTCTGTTTGGCCAGACGGGTGAAGTACGAAGCCGCCTCGCGCACCTGGCTGACGCTGCCCGGGGTACCGTCGACGCTCGAGAGTTGCAGGACCTGGACCGAGTCGAGCACCAGGAGCGCCGGTTTCCGGTCTTCGATGAGCCCGGCGATGACCTCCACACGGGTTTCCGCGGCAACCTGCAGCCGCCCGCCGTCCAGGCCGAGCCGCTCCGCCCGCAGGGCAAGCTGCTGCAGAGACTCCTCGCCGGTCACGTAGAGCACCGCCGACCGCGCTGCCATGCGGGCGCAAACCTGCAGCAGGAGCGTGCTCTTGCCCGCGCCCGGATCGCCCCCGATCAGCACCACCGACCCGGGAACCAGCCCGCCACCGAGCACCCGGTCGAGTTCACCGAAACCCGTTCCGAGGCGGTCGGCCTCCTCCGCCCGCACGTCGCCCAGGCTCATCACCTCCGCGGCGCTCCCGCTGTAACCCACGACGGGTTCGGCCCGGGAGCCGACGGTCATCCGGGACAATACGTTCCACTCGCCGCAGACGCTGCACCGGCCCTGCCACCGGGTATGCTCGGCGCCGCAGTCGGAGCACACATAGACGGATTGAGGTTTGGCCATGGGCTTAAGGGGGCCGGTTTCCGGGGCGCCGGCCCGAACGGCGTGCCTCAGCCGTCATAACCAGGCGACAGGTCGCCATAACGATCGCGAGCCAGGTCTTCGAATCGGGTGAGCTGATTGAGATAGCTGAGCTTCACGGTGCCGATGGGGCCGTTGCGCTGCTTGCCGATGATGATCTCCGCAATGCCCACGTCTTCCGTCTCCTCGTTGTACACCTCGTCCCGATAAATGAACAGGATAACGTCGGCGTCCTGCTCGATGGCGCCGGACTCGCGCAGGTCGGCCATGATCGGCCGCTTGTTGTTCCGCGTCTCCAACGCCCGGTTGAGTTGCGCCGCCGCAACCACCGGGCAGCGCATTTCCTTGGCCAGCGCCTTCAGCGACCGTGAAATTTCGGAGATCTCGGTGGTGCGGTTCTCCGCCTGACCCGAACCGCGCATGAGCTGCATGTAGTCGACCACGATCAGGCCCAGCCCCTTGTACTGGCGCGCTACCCGCCGGGCGCGGGCCCTGATCTCGTTGGGGGTGAGCGCCGCGGAGTCGTCGATGTGCAGCGGTTTGTCCTGGAGCTGTTGCACGGCTGCGCTGAAACGGTCCCAGTCTTTTTCATCCAGGTCGCCGATACGCATGCGCGACTGATCGATGCGGGCCAGGGACGACAGCATGCGCATCACCAGTTGATCCGCTGGCATCTCCAGGCTGAACACCAGGGATGGGGCCTCGCTCTTCATGATGGCGTGTTCCACCATGTTCATGGCCAGCGATGTCTTGCCCATGGAGGGCCGTCCGGCGACGATGACGAGGTCCGCTTTCTGCAGCCCCGCGGTCAGGTTGTCGAGATCGGAAAACCCGGTGGCCAGGCCCGTGATCCCGCCCTCGCTCTTGGACAGTTCATTGACCCGGCGTACCGTCCTTTCCAGCAACGGGTTGATGTCCTGGGGCCCGTCGCTCTTGGCGCGCTCTTCGGAAATCCTGAAGATTTCCTCTTCCGCATAATCCAGTATCTCTTCGTCGGACTGGCCTTCGCGCATGAACGCCTTTTCGACAATCTTGTTGGCCGCCGCAATGACCTGGCGCAGCGTCGAGCGGTCCCGCACGATTCGGGCATAGGCGGTGACATTGCTGGCCCCGGGTGTGCCGTCGACCAGTTCGGCCAGGTAGGCGATGCCCCCGGCCTTCTCCAGCAAGCCGAGCGACTGCAGGGCTTCCGAGACCGTCACCGCATCCAGCGGCTGGTTGTCCCGCGACAGCGCCGCCATCGCTTCGAAGACGATCCGGTGCTGGGGCCGGTAGAAATCGACAGGGGCGACGATATCGGAGACGTCGAACCAGGCCTCGTTGTTGAGCATCAGCGCGCCCAGCACCGACTGTTCGGCCTCGGTCGAATGCGGCGGCACCTTCAGCGTGCGGGTTTCAAGCGGTATCGAAGGGGCGGTGTCCGACAAAACGCGACTCTTGCGTGCAGGGCCAACGGGGCGATACCCCCACCCGAGGGGCAAACGGTGAACGGGTGCAATGCTGATTCATCCGACAACCCAATCCGCGAAAATGAGGTATGGCGGACGCCCAAGCGTCTGCCTTTCCGCCCTTCAATGCAAGGGGGGCGTAGCGGGCTCAGGAAACATCGGAGGCGTTCGCGGCCGAACGCCGGCGGCAGGCGAAATCCCCGCTTATTCCGGCACCACGGCCACCGGGATGTCAACCGAAACGCCGGAATGCAGTTGCACCGCGAACTCGTATTCGCCGACCTGGCGAATGACGCCCTCGGGCATCCGAACCTCGCTCTTGTGCACCTCGACGCCCCGCTCGGTCAGGGCGCCGGCAATCTCCTGGGTGCCCACCGAGCCGTACAGCCGGCCTTCCTCGGAGGCCCGCACGACAATGGTGAGGTCCGTGATCTCCTGCAATCGGCCGCCCCGCGCTTCGGCCTCGGACAACCGTTCACCGGCCACGCGTTCCAGTTCGGCGCGCCGTTCCTCGAATCGCCGCCGGTTGTCTTCGGTGGCGCGCACCGCCTTGCCCTCGCGCAGCAGGTAATTGCGCGCAAAGCCGGGCTTGACCGTCACCTCCTCGCCGAGGCTCCCCAGGTTGGTGATCGGCTCGAGCAGTATCACGTTCACGGCGCCGGCCTCATTTGTGCTGGTCGGTGTAGGGCAACAGCGCCAGGTAGCGCGCGCGCTTGATTTCCTTCGCCAGGCGCCGCTGAAATCGGGCGCTTGCGCCGGTGATGCGGCTCGGCACGATCTTGCCGGTTTCGCCGATGAACTGCTTGAGGAGGTCGAGATCCTTGTAATCGAGGTCGGCGGGGTCGCTGTCTACCGCAAACTTCTTGTGACGAAAACGCCGGCTCATGTCGCTGCCTCCGGTTCCTCGACTTTGGCGTCAGCCTCTCCTGGCCCCTCTTCGGGGTTGTTCTCCGGCTTTTCCGCCGGCTTTTCCTTTACCTTGGCCTCCGAACCCTTGGCCTCCGAACCCTTGGCCTCCGAACCCTTGGCCTCCGAACCCTTGGCCTCCGAACCCCTGGCCGCGGCGGCCGCCGCGGCCCGCTTCCCCGCGGAACGCTCCGGACGGCGGGCTTCACGCTCTTTCTCCCGCTCCTGTTCCTTCAGTTCCTCTTCATAGATCTTGGAGTCGCCGACCACGGCTTCCCTGCGGCGGATGACGAGGTTGCGCAGAACGGCATCGTTGAACTTGAAAGCGCTCTCGAGCTCCTCGAGCGCCTCGGCGCCCACCTCGATATTCATCAGCACGTAGTGGGCCTTGTGAATCTTGGAGATGGGGTAGACGAGCTGGCGCCGGCCCCAGTCTTCGAGCCGATGCACCTTGCCGCCCCCGCGTTCGATGAGGCCCCGGTAGCGCTCGGTCATGCCGGGCACCTGGTCGCTCTGGTCCGGGTGGACCAGGAACACCACTTCGTAGTGGCGCATGTTCTTCTCCTTCCGGTGTCGTTCGCCTCCGCCGCAACGCGGCGTGAAGCAAGGAGTTCGTGACCCTGGCGGCCCGCGGCGGAAGTCCTGTTGCATTCGAGCGACAAGGCGCCCGGTGCGTCGCGGGGCTTCTGCCGCGGGCTGCCAGGGGCAAGGGGGCGCGATTCTAGGTAGGTGGGCCGCCCGTTGCAAGTGATGCGCGTCGCGGCGCCGGCACCGGCGCGCCTTCTCGTCCGGTGCGTTGCCGCACCGCTTCGAAGAGCAGCACGCCCGCCGCCACCGACACGTTCAGGCTCTCGACGCCCCCGGCCATGGGGATGGCGGCGAGTTCGTCGCAGGTCTTGCGCGTCAGGCTTCGCAATCCATCGCCTTCGCTACCCACGACCAGCGCGACGCTGCGGGTCAGGTCCGTATTCGCCCAGGGCGTACCGGAGTCGCCCTCGGCTCCCACAACCCAGACATCCCGCCGTTTCAGCCAATCCAGCCGCCGGGCAACGTTGACGATGGCGAACAGTTCCGCCCGTTCCGCGGCGCCGGCCGCCGCCTTCAGCGCCGCGGCGTTCAACGGGGCGCTCCGGCGCTTCGGCACCAGCACAGCCTGCACTCCGGCCGCCACGGCACTGCGGATACAGGCGCCGAGGTTGCGGGGGTCGTTGATGCCTTCCAGGAGGAGGAAAAGCTTGGGGTCCGGCCAGTGGTCGAATCGCTCCTCGAAGTCCGCCTCGCTCAAGAGGGCGAGTTCATGACAGTCCGCAACGACACCCTGATGTGCCGCTCCCGCGATGCGGTCGAGTTGACGCCGGTCGACGAACTCGTGACGAACCCTTGCTTGCGCCGCCAGCTCAAGCAGGGCCGCGATGCGTTGGTCCCGGCGATTCTTCTGCACCAGCACGGCGCGCACCCGCTCCGGCGCCTCTTCCAGCACCGCAAGTGCAGCGTGAAGGCCCTTGACGTACGCCATCGCAGCCGGCCGCGTCAGCTTTCGCGAACGCCTCGGAGCCGGCGGCCGCGCCCGTTCCCGCGGCCACGCCGGCGGCGTCCCCGCTTCGGCGCGCTCGCCAGCACCAGGTCGAGCCTGCCCAGTTCCGGCTGTACGTCGGTCAGGCGCACTTCCAGCTCATCGCCCAGGGTGAAGCGTGCGCCGGAGGACTCACCGACCAGGCTCATGCTCGCCGGCCGGTAATGATAGTAGTCAGCCCCCAACTCCGAGACGTGCAGCAGGCCCTGGACGTAGAACCCCTGCAGATCGACGAACAGCCCGAAGTCCGTGACGCCGGCGACCACCGAGGAAAAGGTCTCGCCGATCCGCTCGGCAAGGAAATCGCATTTGAGCCAGGTATCGACCCTGCGGCTCGCATCCTCGGCGCGCCTCTCCGTCATGGAGCTCTGTTCGCCCGCGGCCACCAGCCGGTCACGAGACGCCACCTGGCCCGCCGTGCGTTTGAGAATCCGCTTGATGGCACGGTGCACCACCAGGTCCGGGTAGCGGCGAATGGGCGAGGTGAAGTGCACGTAACGTTCCACCGCCAGGCCGAAATGGCCGCGGGGTTCGGGCCGGTATTCCGCCTGCTGCATGGCGCGCAGCACCAGCATTTCGAACAGCCACGCATCCCCGCGCCCGCCGATGGCGCGCAACGCGCCCTGGAGCGCCGCCGGGGTCCTGTCCTCGGGAGACCACCTGATGCCACAGGCCGCGAACGCGCTCGCCAACTGCTCCGCCTTCTCCCGTTCCGGCCCCTCGTGCACCCGGTAGAGTGCTTCGCGCTCGTGCCGCTCAAGGAAGCGCGCGGCACAGACATTGGCGGCAATCATGGCTTCCTCGATCAGGCGGTGCGCGTCGTTGCGAATGACCGGCGTGATTGCCGCCACGATCCCGTTCTCCAGCCTGAGCGCGCTCTCCGGCGTATCGAAGTCGAGGGCGCCGCGCCGTTCCCGCGCCTGCCGGAGCGTCCGGTAGAGTTCAGCCAGGGCCCGGATGGAACCGGCGACGGGCATCGCCACCGGCAGGTCTTCACCGGACAGGAAGGACGCGATCTGTGCATAGGTCATTCGCTCCCGGGAGCGGATCACGGCTTCGTCGAACCGGTATCCGGTGACCGTCCCGGCGCGATCGATCGCCATGTCGCAAACCAGGGCGAGCCTTGCCTCCCGCGGGCGCAGCGAGCAGAGGTTATTGGAAAGGGCCTCGGGCAACATGGGCACCACACGATCCGGCAGATACACCGACGTGCCCCGTTTCCAGGCCTCTTCGTCCAGGGCGGTGCCCGCACGCACGTAGTGCGCCACATCGGCGATGGCGACGACCAGCCGCCAGCCCTCTTCCCTGGTTTCGGCAAACACCGCATCGTCGAAATCCCGCGCCGTTGCGCCGTCAATGGTAACCAGGGGCAGTTGCCGCAGGTCCTTGCGCCGCGCGTAGCGGCCCGGCTCTACCCGTTCCGGGAGCCGACTCACCGCCGCCCGCACGTCGGCGGACCACCGGACGGGTATCGAGAACGCTTCCAGGGTCGCTTCTGCCGCGCGCTCGCAAACGGGCTTGTCGGCTTCGAATTCCCGCGTACCCCCGGAACGACGGGACCGCCCCCGCCCGCCTGCCGGCCGGGCACGGGGAGAGGTTTTGATTCTGGTGTCAGCCAATGTGAAAAAGGACGAGAACGCCTGACAATGGTGCCGAGGAGAGGACTTGAACCTCCACGGGGTTACCCCCACTAGCACCTGAAGCTAGCGTGTCTACCAATTTCACCACCTCGGCGTGAAATGGGGGGCGCAATGTACTTAAGCGGCTCGCGGATTGTCAATCGAGGCTGGTAGCCTGCGCCGTAACACCGCAACAGTCGAGTCGCCGGGCGATCCGGCAATGCCGGCCTGCCCGATCACGCCGGTTAACGGCATCCCGTGCGATTGGTTACAATGCCCGGCCTCTGGACGCTTTCGGAAACGGGTGGATGAACAAACCCGAGCTGGTACAGGCCAGCGAGTTACCTGACATCGCCAGCCGCGCGCTGCATCACCCCCAGGTTGCGCTCGACTGGGTCGGCATGAGCCGCATTCACCAGCCGCTCCTGGTGAAGGACGGGGGTTGCGTCAAGCAGGTCCAGACCAAGGTACAGGTGTACGTCGACCTCGCCGATACCACGGCCAAGGGCATTCACATGTCCCGGCTGTACCTCATTCTCGACGAACACGCCGACACCCGGGCCCTGACCGCCGCCGGGCTCAAGCTGCTGCTCGCCTCGATCCTGGAATCCCACCGGGGCCTTTCGAGCCGTGCCTTTGTCCAGTTCGATTTCGACTATTACCTGAGGCGGCAGGCGCTGGTGAGCGAAAACTCCGGGTGGAACAGCTATCCGGTGATCATCAAGGGTTCGCTGCTCGACGGTGAGATTCACCTGGAATTGGGCGTCGGCGTCTTCTACTCCTCGACCTGCCCCTGTTCGGCGGCGCTCGCCAGGCAACTCATCCAGAATCAGTTCGAGGCGGATTTCGGGCCGGCGGGGCTGGTCAAGGCCAGCGAGGTGAAGCGGTGGCTCGGCACCGAGGAGGGCATACTGGCAACGCCCCACAGCCAGCGCAGCGTCGCCCGGATTCTCGTCAAGCTGAAAGACGGCCTGGAAGACTTCCCCATTACCAGCCTGATCGACAACGTCGAGGCGACGCTCAGGACGCCGGTTCAAACGGCGGTCAAACGCGAGGACGAACAGGAATTCGCCCGGCTGAACGCCGAGAACCTGATGTTCGTGGAAGATTCGGGACGCAAGCTCAAGTCCATGTTGCTGGAAGACCCCCGTCTGAAGGACTTCTGGGTGCGCATCGAGCACCATGAGAGCCTGCATGCCCACGATGCGGTGGGCGTGTTCACCAAGGGTGTCGAGAAGGGTTACCTGCCCATACCCTGACCACAAGCGGCTTTGACAAGGCTACAGTTCGTCGAGCTCTTCCCGGGTCAGCGTGCGCGCCTCGTCCTCGAGCATGATGGGGATGTCGTCGCGAATGGGATAGGCGAGCCGGCTCACCTTGCACCAGAGTTCCTGACGGCCCTTGCGGTAGGACAGGGACGCCTTGCTCACCGGGCAAACCAGTATTTCCAGCAGCTTCGAGTCCACGTCGGGGAAATCTCCGATTGAAGGAACGCTGCCTATGGTACCGCCTGTCGGCAGTGGAAGCCTACGAACAGTTACGGAACAAACGCCGGCACCCGGCAGCGAGTTCGCATGCGGGGCTTCCCTTTCGGCGCACGGCCACATCATCCTGCGTAACGCAAGGCTTTCGGACG
>JAPPHD010000158.1:42401-68605 GCA_028821125.1 Gammaproteobacteria bacterium | reverse complement strand
TCGAAGCCCGTCATGTTGATCTCGGAATCGCCGTGCAGCATCCACTGGGCGAGGTACTTGCCGCAGCCCGCCCCCTGGGCGATGCCGAAGGAGGATCCGCAGCAGAACCAGAAATTTCTCAGCCCTCCCACGGGGCCGAGCAGTGGCGGACCGTCCGCGCAATGGGGGATGGCGCCGTTCACGATCCGGCGGATGCCGGCGGGCTCGAAGATGGGCATGCGCTCCATCGCGCGTTCGAGCCAGGGCATCAGCCGCTCCAGGTCTTCGGTGAACAGTTCGCTGTCGGATTCCCAATCGGGCAGCCCGTCGGGCGGCCAGGCTTCCGCGAGACCGTCGTGCTCGTAGATGCCGATCAGGCCGGACCGCTGTTCCTGGCGCAGGTAGGCCGAGGCCCAGGGGTCGCGGATAACCGGAATTTCCGTTTCCCGCTCCGCGAATTCCGGAACCGGGCCGGAAACCAGGTAGTGATGCTGGATGTTGCAGATCGGGGCGTCGGCCCCCACCATCCGCGCCACCTGCCTGGCGTAGCAGCCCGCCGCATTGACCACGTGTTCGGCGATCACCCGGCCCTGTTCGGTGACCACTTCCCACTCGCCCGACGGCAATGCCCTGATATCCGTCACGCGGTTGTGACGGATGATGCGGGCACCCATGTCCCGGGCACCCCGCGCCATGGCGTTGCACAGGCCCGCCGGGTCGGCGTGGCCATCGTCCGGCGTCCACGCGCCGGCCAGCACGCCGTCCGTGTTCACGAACGGGTTGAGTTCCCTGATTTTCTCCACGTCAATGATTTCCATGGGGAAACCGACGCTCTGCGCGATACCGCGCACGTATTCGAACCAGTCGAGGTCCCGTTGGGTCAGGGCAAAACGGACACTGCCGGAGGTATGCCAGCTCACGAACTGGCCGGTGATCTCCTCCAGGCGCTTGTACAGGGAAACGCTGTAGTCGTGGATCTTGGCCAGATTGTAGTTGCCGACCAGGTGGGGACACTGGCCCGCCGCATGCCACGTCGAACCGGAGGTGAGTTCCCCCTTCTCGATCAACAGAGCGTCACGGCATCCTTCTTCCGCCAGGTGATACAGCAACCCGGCGCCCATGATGCCGCCGCCCACGATCACGATCCTGGCTTGATTTTCCATGGCGCCCTCCGTGATTCGCCGCCGTCGGCGCATCGGGGCCAAGACACCTCGATTCGTCGATACCGGCGAAAAATCGATGCTTGGCGATACGGTCAAACGCCGCAATCGGCCGGATTTTTCGATGTCGAGAATAGTTCGCTGCATGTCGCATATTGGCAAACGAACGGGGAATTGCCACGCCGGACGACATCTATCTGACTTATACTGTTGAGCGACCTGGAGATGTCAATTCGAGGGGAATTCGTCATGTGGGAACGTAAGAAACTCAGCCTTGCCATATCCGCCGCACTGGCCACTGCAGCCACCGGCGCTTCCGGCGTCGCCCTCGCCGAAGGGGAAGCCCGCGGCATCGAAGAGGTAATCGTCACGGCTACCAAGCGCGCCGAGTCCACCCAGGACATCGCCGTATCGGTTTCGGCCCTGCAGGGCGATGCGCTCGATGAACTGAGAATCAGCAACTTCGACGATTACATAAAACACCTGCCCAACGTGGTGATGATGGGCGTGGGCCCCGGCCAGAGCGAGATCTACATCCGCGGGGCGGCCACGGAACAGTCGAAGAACACCATCGCCAGCATCCAGGGCTCCTCTCCGGCCACAGCCCTGTATCTCGACGAAATGCCCGTTTCCTTCGGCGGCCGCAACCTCGACATCTACGCCGCCGACCTGAACCGCATCGAGGTGCTGCCCGGCCCCCAGGGCACCCTGTTCGGCTCCAGTTCCCAGTCCGGCACCGTGCGCCTGATTTCCAACAAGCCCGACCCGACGCGCTTCGAGGCCGGCGTGAAGCTCGGCGCCATGACCACCAAGGGCGGCGATGTCAGCAACTCCCAGGAAGCGTTCTTCAACGTGCCCCTGTCGGACCGGGCGGCGCTACGCGTCGTGGGCTATCGCGACAACCAGGCCGGCTGGATCGACAACATCCCGAACGACCCGGCCAACGGCGGTTTCTCCCCGAGCGTCGACCTGCTGAACCGCAACGACATCTCGGCCGCGCCCATCAATCCGGCGAGCACCTTCGAGGCCGCCGACAACAGCCACCTGGTCGAGGACGACTTCAACGATGCCGACTATCTCGGCGGGCGCATCAGCCTCCTCTACGACATCAACGACGACTGGAGCCTGACTGTCGGACACCTCCAGCAGTCCCTGGAGACCGACGGCGTCTTCGCCTACGACCCCAATCTCGACGGCAAGAGCAGCGTCAACCGGTTCACCATGGACAGCACCGAAGACGAGTTCGGGCTGAGCACGCTGACAGTCAACGGCCGCGCAGGCATGCTCGACATGATCTACGCCGTGGGTTACCTCGACCGCGACGTCGAGGCCTACGTCGATTATTCCGACTACACCAACGGCGGCGGTTACCAGACGTATTACCTCTGCCCCGGCTATGCCGACGACGGCAGTTGGGCGAGAAGCGGCATGGCGAGCCCCCCCGTCATGTGTCACGACCCCGAAGCGCAGTACGCGGAGACCACCAGCAACAAGCGAATGGTCCACGAATTCCGTATCTCCACCCCGCAGGAACATCGCGCGAGAGTCACCGCGGGCGTGTATTACGACGACCAGAAAACCGAGGGCGTGGCTGCCTTCGAGGATGCGGCCACCCGCGACGACGGCGACGGCGCCTGGCCGGCGCTCGCCATGATCGGCGACCAGGGGGAAGGCACCAACGCCGGCCTTGAGCCCTTCAACCCCCGGGTCAGCTTTGTCAACGACTACACCCGCAAGGTGGATCAGATTGCGGTTTTCGGGCACCTGGAGTTCGATCTGACAGACAACGTGACGGCGAGCTTCGGTGCCCGCTGGTACGACCTGGATTTCGACTTCAAGGGGGCCAGCAGCTTCTCGTTCGGCTGCAAGTACGGCACCGACGGCTGCGATTCCAGTGTCGCGCGGGGCGGCTTCGACGCCACCAGCCGCACTTCCGGCAACAACGTCACGGAACGGCTCCGAGCATTGGGCGTAGGCACCCTGGAGGCGCTCATGGCGGCCGGCACCGGCGATTGCCGTCCCGAGGTGCGCGACACCAGCGCATGCCGCGGCGGGACGTTCAGCCGCGGCATGAACTTCGCCGACGCGGAAGGCGCCTATGCGGACATCCAGAGCGGTGCGTTGAACGTCGACGACCTGAACGACGACGGTGTGCTGAACGAGTCCGATGTCATCGTCCGCGCATCCCTCGACTGGCGCGTCAACGACAGCGTGATGCTGTTCGCCACCTACGGTCAGGGTTTCCGCCACGGGGTCACCAACCGCAACGCCGGCAAGGCCGCCAACAATCCACGCGGGCTGCCGGTCTACGCCGGTTACCGGGTGCCGGCGATTGCGCTCACCGACGAGATGGACAACTGGGAACTCGGCATGAAGGGCGACTTTGCCGACAACACCCTGCGGCTCAACGCCACGGCCTTTTTCTCGGAGATCTCCGACCTGCAGGTTTCCCGGTTCGACCCGGCCAACGTGGCGTTCCTGGTGTTCATCGAGAACGTCGGCGATGCGGAGATCATCGGTTTCGACGCCGATTTCACCTGGCTGCCGACGCCGAACCTGACCATCTCCGGCGCCATCAGCATCATCGACAGCGAGATCACGCGCATCAACCCGCAGTTGGTGGACATCTCCGTGCCCGAGGGCAGCGAGCTGCCGTTCAGCCCGGACTTCTCGGGCAGCCTGCGCGCCCGCTACGATTTCCACGGCGCATTCGACGGCCAGACCAACGCCTATGTGAGCGCCAGCATGAGCTATTCCGGCAGCAGCAAGTCGGGCATCGCCGGCAGCGCCTTCTTCGTCGAGGACACGCTCAAGCGCAGCCACGGCGGCCGGGGCTCCGGCCTCTCGATCTCCAACGAAGGCGGCCTGTTCGCCGGCGGCAACTGCGGCACCTACGATGCCCCCAGCTTCTGCCCGAACGGCCGCTACGTTCAGGACAGCTACGTGTTCCTGGACGTGGCGTTCGGTGTCGAGCGGGACAACTGGAGCGCGGAGCTGTTCGTGGACAACGTCGCCGACAAGCGGGCGGAACTGCACGTCGATACGTTGCAGTACGTGCCCAAGGTCGTGACCAACCGGCCGCGCAGCATAGGCCTGCGCGTTTCCTACGACTTCGACGGGTAAGCCGGGCCGGAAGAAAACCGGTTTCGCCAACGTCATGAAAAAGGGGCAGGCCGGTCGGCCTGTCCTTTTTTGCGTTCGCACATCGGATGTTTCCGGAACTTTCTGGCTTGGATTGGATCGCCTGATGAGTCATCGTCGATTCCGTCGACCCTGTACTTGCCTGTTGGGTGTCGGCCCCAACCGCCTTTGACCGAACGGGTTCCGCCCCGGTGGTATCATCCAAGGGCTTCCGCACCTGACCCCGGCCGATGCAATCAGACCCTGCCAGCGCCGCGCATTCGGCGCCGCGAACCGACAGCGCCGCCGAACGGCTCGACCATGCCAGGGAACTGATCCGGTCCGCGAAGCTCGGCGAGGCGATTTCGCTGGCCAGGGATCTTCTCGACTCGCAACTCGAAGACGGGGAGCGCGCCGAGGCATTGTACCTGCTCGCCGTGGCTCAACGCTTCGGCAACCATCCCCGGGAGGCCTTGGCGACCCTGCAGACGCTGCATGACGAAAACCAGGGTCACGCCCGCGCCTGGCAGGAGCGGGGGCATGTTTGCCGGGCCCAGGGCTGGCATGAAGAGGCCATTGCCGCATACGGCCGCGCCGTGGAAAGAAATCCGGCGCTGGTCGCTAGCTGGCGCGCGCTTGCGGAACTCCATGAACACACGGGTGACACCGACGGTGTCCGGCGGGCGCGGGAGCGGCTGGAATATCTGAATCGGCTGCCGCCCCAATTGATGCACGTCACCGACCTGATCCACGAAAACAAGCTTTACAAGGCCGAACGCCTCTGCAGGACGTTCCTTGAGGACAACCGGCGCCATATCGAGGGCATGCGCCTCCTCGCGGACATCGGCACAAGACTGAAGATATACGACGACGCGGAGTTTCTGCTCGAGAGTTGTGTGGAGTTCGAACCGGATCATGTTCAGGCACGCATCGACTACGCCAACCTGCTGATCAGGAAGACCAAGTTCGAGAAAGCCAATGAACAGGCGCGGCATCTCGTGGCCTTGCAGCCGGACAATCGCCGGTTCAGGACCACCCTGGCCACCACCCTGGTGGGGCTCGGACGGTTCGACGAGGGCATCGCGCTGTACCGGGAGCTTCTCGCGGCCGACCCGGGACGCAGCGAACTGCATCTGCTGACCGGCCATGCCCAGAAAACCGTGGGCGCATTCGATGACGCGGTGGAGTCCTACCGTGAGGCCTACCGCCGCCGGCCGGATTTCGGCGATGCCTTCTGGAGCCTGGCCAACACCAAGACCTACCGGTTCACCGACCGGGAGATCAGCCACATCAAGCGCTACGAACAGGCCCGGGGAACCGCGAGCGAAGACCGCATCCACCTGTGTTTCGCCGCCGGCAAAGCCCTGGAAGACCGTGCCGACTACGATGACTCGTTCCGGTTCTACGAACGCGGCAATTCGTTGAAGAGGATTGAGACCGGCTACAAGCCCGAGACCATCGAAGAACGGGCACAAGCCCAGATGGATACCTGCACCCCCGAACTGTTCGATCGCCGGCAGGGCGTCGGCTTCGACTGCCGCGACCCGATCTTCATCGTCGGGCTGCCCCGCGCCGGCTCCACCCTGCTCGAACAGATTCTCGCCTCCCACAGCCGGGTGGACGGCACCATGGAACTGCACAACATCCTCGCCCTCGCCCAGCGGCTCAGGGGCCGTGCGGCGGAAAAGACCTCGAGGTATCCCGAAATCCTCCACGACCTCGACGACGACTATTTCCGGCGCTTCGGGGAGCAGTACATCGCCGACACCCGGGCCTACCGTGGCTCAGCCCCGCTCTTCATCGACAAGATGCCCAACAACTTCGTGCACATCGGCCTCATCCGGCTCATCCTGCCGAACGCGAAGGTGATCGATGCGCGCCGCAACCCCATGGCCTGCTGTTTCAGTTGCTACAAGCAGCTCTTCGGCGAAGGGCAGGAGTTCACCTACGGCCTCGAGGAAGTCGGCCGCTACTACCGCGCCTACGTGCGCCTCATGGACCACTGGGACAACGTGCTGCCCGGCTTCGTCCTGCGTGTCATGCACGAAGACGTGGTGGACGGCCTGGAAACCCAGGTGCGGCGCATCCTCGAGTTCTGCGACCTTCCCTTCGAGGAGAACTGCATCCGCTTCCACGAGACCGAGCGGAACATCAGGACGCCGAGTTCCGAGCAGGTGCGGCAACCCATCTACCGGGAGGGCATCGACCGGTGGCGCCGCTACGAAGCTCACCTGGAGCCCCTCCGCGAAGCCCTGGGGCCGGAGATCCTCGAACGCCATCCTCCCGGCCGGATCGCCTGATCGCCGGTCAGGGATTCGCATGAGGGAGATTCATACGCGCTTGCCGCTGTCTGTTCGCGCCGCGACATCATCCCGCCGGCCTCCGGGGATTGCCCGAACCGCTTCGGCGCGAATGCCATGACCGGCATCGCCCCCTCAAAGACCCGATCCCTGTTCGAGCTGTACCGGGCCGGCAACTACGAGGAACTGGCCGGGGAAACGCGCCTGCTGCTCGTCGATCATCCGCGGGAAACGGTTCTGCACACCCTGCTCGGCGCCGCCTGCCTGGAACTTGGCGATTACGACAAGGCCATCGACAGCTACCGGGCCGCGCTCGGGATCCGGCCCGGGTTCGCGAAGGCCCACAACAGCCTGGGCATCGCCTACCTCCGCTGCGGCCGGTTGGGCGATGCGGCCACCAGCTTCCGGAATGCCGCCGACAACGACCCGGCGTTCGCGGAGCCCCGGTTCAACCTGGGCATCGTCTTCGAAAACCTGCAACGCCTTGAGGATGCGGCCGAACAGTACGAGCGGGCGGCCGCCCTGGATCCGGGCTACGCCAAAGCCTTGACCGCCCTGGCGAAAATCCGCTGGGAGCTCGGGGAACATGAACCTGTCGCCGCGCACTACCGGCGGGCGCTGGCCGTCGACCCCGGTTACCTGCCCGCGCACCGGGGGCTGATGCAGTTCCTCCAGCAATCCAATCGCATCGAGGAGTTGCGCAAGGCGGCCGCGAACGCGAGGGCGGCGCTGGGGGCGGGCCATCCTCTGATCCCGTTCCAGGAGGGCCTGCTCGCCGCCGCGGACGGTGACCACCCCACGGCCAAAGCGCTGTTGGAAAGCTGTGAATTCGAAACCGCGGATGCGTCCGGCATGCACGAAGAGAGGATGCGGCTGACCCACCTGACCGCCATCTGCGACAGGCTGGACGATTGCCGCGGCGCGATGCGATACGCCACGGAAGCGAACCGGTTGTCCGGCGAGCTGAGCGCCCGCAAAGGTGTCGACAAGGCCCGATTCATTGAGTTCGTGGAAAACCGGAAGCGTTATTTCCAACACGACAACGTCCGCCAATGGCGCCCGGATACGGAACGTGCCAAAACGTCGCGGCCCATTTTCGTCATCGGCTTTCCCAGGTCGGGAACGACGCTGCTCGATACCATGCTTCGCGGTCACCCGCATATCGAGGTTGCCGAAGAGAGCGATGCGGTGCCCACCCTGGTCAACCGGTTGTCCGGAGTGGCCGACGCGGCTCTTGGATCGCTCGGCGCCCTGACTCACAAAGACATCGAAAGCGCCAGGGCCGAGTACTACGAAAGGCTTGCCAGGCATGTCCGGCCTTCACGGGAGACCGCCACGATTGTCGATCGATTCGCCCTGAACACCGTCTACGCGGGCGAGATACACCGAGTCTTTCCAGACGCCAGGTTCATTCTCATGCTGCGCCACCCCGCCGACTGTGTGCTGAGCTGTTACCTGCGCACCTTCACCGAAACCTCCGCCAATGCCAGCTTTCATACCCTGGAGGAGGCCGCGTTCCTGTACGACCGAGTTTTCGAACTGTGGGTCCGGTACACCGAGGTCCTGGAACTGGATGCCATCGAGGTGAAATACGAGAACCTGGTCGGAAACGTCGAAGCAATCTGCCGCCCCGTACTGGAGTTCCTGGGGCTGCCGTGGCATCCCGGCATTCTGGATCACGAGCGTACGGCCCGGAACCGCCGGTACATTCGAACCGCCAGCTACGACCAGGTCATCGAACCCGTCCATTCGAGGGCGAGCGGACGCTGGCGGCGCTACCGCGAATATCTCGACCCGGTACTGCCTACCCTGGAACCCTGGATAGAACGCTTCGGATACGCGGACAACGGAAATCCACCGCTTTAGCCCGACCTATTCATGAATAAACTACTGCGGCCGTCAATAGCAGCGAAATCACTGGGCGTGCTCCCGCCGCGTGCTCAACGTGCTGTAAGCACGCCTCCGCGCGCTCTGGTCCGCGCCACCCAGTGCTTTCACTACTCTTGCCAGCCTCGCTACGTTCATTCACGAATAGGTCGGGCTAGGCGTAGGCGCCGTCGGGCGCAGATCATCCCACATCAGCAGCCAAACCGGTGCCTCCGGGCCAGCAGGCGATTCAACCCCCAGGCTACGCTTTTTCGAAACCGCCTTCCGGGGCGAGCGCCGCATTCAGCACGCGCTGGGAGAACACCGCATTGACGCCGATGTCGTTGCTCGCCGTGGTCAACGCCCGCCGGTTCGGGTGCAGCCGCCCGCGCGTCGCCTCGATCAGTTCCCGGTAGCGGGCGATTGCCTCCGGCTGCTGGCCGTGGAGCACCCACAGCTCGCGCCAGTCATGGGCGAAGTCTCTCAACAGTGCGCTGTAGGTGCGCACCAGCGCCGGGTCGTTGGCGGGATTCCCCGAGAAGTCGGCGATCAGGTCTTCCACCAGGGCCGTGCACTCCCCGGGGGCCATCACCGGCAGGCTCGTGAACCGTTCCAGGCGCAATGCCACCGGCTTGCCGGGTTCGAATGCGACGAGACGAACCGCCGCTTCCAGTGCTGCGGGGTCGGTTGACTCGGCCTCACGGACCAGTTGCCAGAACCGCGAGGAGCCGCACAGGTCGATCACCAGGTGCACACGGACGTGCGTACCGGCGTTCAGTACCCGGTGCCGGCGCCAGGAGTCGAAAATCCAGCACTCCCCGGCGCCCATGTGCAGCTTCTCCCCGCCGCAGTGGAAGATCACCTCGGAGCTTGTCGTGATCGGGATGTGAATGCGCACCCGGCTGAACCAGTGGTAGTTGAAATCCACGTGCAGGCTCACCTCCGCGCCGGCATCGAGCTTCATCAACCGCGAGCGGGACAGCACCTCCCCGAAACTCGCCATAACCTGCTTCAGGTAGGGGCAACGCTCGAGGTGCGGCGTCGGTTTCTTCTCACCCTCGAACGAATCGTTGTCTCCGCCGCCGCTGGAGATCAGTGGAATTGCCGAGTTGCCCCGCATCCTGCTCGGATGCCGCATCCAGCGGGAGTTGCCGAGGCTCCGCACCTCCGCTTCGAGCCGCCGCGTATCGAACCGGAACGGCAGCCGTATGAAAGGCCTGGTCAGGCGCACGGAGCCGGTACCGGTGCATGGCGGCCCCGGAGCGATTTCCGGCTGTCGACGCTTCCGCCCGCGCAGAGATCGCAGCGAGCGAAGAACCCGCGATCGAGCGTCGCGCTGTCACAGACCGTTGTCGATTGTCCGAACACGGCAAGCAGTGTTCTGCCAAGCCCGGGTTTCGTCAAGTCGCGAGCAGACCTCGCTGATTCACAATCGAACTATCAAAACCGAATCGACAGGGACCCTAAACCGCGGCACTCGGCCGTTCCCCCACCTCGGCGAACCAGCGCGCCAGATTCGGGCAATCGACCGGAATCCGGATCTCGGCCCGGCCCGCGAAATCGATGGCCACGTAGGCGGTGATGTCGGCGATGGTAAAGGCCTCCCCCGCCAGAAAGCGGTTCGCGGCAAGCTGCAGGTCGAGCTTGGGAAACAGCCGGCCCATGGTCTGCCTGCCGCGCTCCACCAGCGCCGGAATCTGCGGCACCCCTCCGGGTACGCCGGGCAGCCCGCGGTCCTCGAACATCGGCGCGGAGTTGCGCAACGTCTCGGCGGCCGCGAGATAGCCTTCGAACTCGGCCTGGCGGCTCCACATTTCGACAATGGCTTTGTCCCTGGCGCCGCGGCCCATCAGGGGCGGCTCGGGATGAATCTCCTCCAGGTAGCGGCAGATGGCCACCGACTCGCCGAGGCAGGTGCCGTCGTCGAGTACCAGCGTGGGTACCACGCAGTTGGGGTTCACGGCGCGGTACTCGTCGCTGAACTGCTGCCGCTCGCGGGTGTTGATCTGCACCGAGGGAATCTCGATTCCCTTCTCGGCGATGAACATGCGCACCCGCCGCGGGCTCGGCGCCAGCGAGAAGTCGTAGAGTTTCATGGTTTCTTCCTCCCTCTTTGGACACTACCGGTCATGCGCCCGTTTACGCAGCCGAATCAAGAGATTATGCGTGGTCGGCGGCGTTTTGTAATCCTTTGGGCCCCTGCCGGCCGGGACGCGCCGGACCGTCGCCTGAACGGCACCCGCCGTCGCATACCGCGCCCTTGAACCGTGCTATCTTTCGGCGCAGCACGTGGCCCGTTACAGGGTCCGCCGGAGGATGCCCGATGAACACCGATGTCATCATCACCTGCGCGGTCACCGGCGCCGGCGACACCGTCGGCAAGCACCCCGCCATGCCCGTCACGCCCGCACAGATCGCCGAGGCCGCCATCGATGCGGCCAAGGCCGGGGCGGCGATCGTCCATTGCCATGTGCGCGACCCCGTGACCGGCAAGGGCGCCCGGGACACCGCGCTCTACCGGGAGGTGGTGGCGCGCATCCGGGACTGTGCCACCGACGTGGTGATCAACCTGACTTCCGGAATGGGCGGCGACCTGTTCATCGGGCCGGACGAGATGCCGACGGAATTCGGCGAGGAAACCGACCTGGTCGGCGCATTGGAGCGGATCCCCCATGTCGAGGAACTGTTGCCGGAGATCTGCTCGCTGGACTGCGGTTCGTACAACTTCGGCGAAGGCAGCCTGGTCTATGTTTCCACCCCCGACATGTTGCGCCGGGGCGCGAAGCGCATCCAGGAACTCGGCGTCAAGCCGGAGCTCGAGATTTTCGATACGGGCCAGTTGAGTTTCACGCTGAAGATGATCGAAGAGGGCCTGATCGACGACCCGCCCCTCTTTCAGCTCTGTTTCGGCATTCCCTGGGCGGCGCCCGCGGATGTGGGCGTGTTCAAGTCCTGGGTGGAGATGCTGCCGGCCGGCGCCAACTTCACCGCTTTCGCGATCAGCCGCAACCAGATGCCCTTCGCGGCCCAGTCGGTGTTGCTCGGCGGCCATGTGCGGGTTGGGCTCGAGGACAATCTCTATTTGCAAAGGGGGGTATTCGCCACCAATGCGCAACTCGTCGAACGCGCCCGCAACATCGTCGAGTTGATGGGCTGCCGGGTGCTGGGGCCCGATGAGGCGCGCGAGAAATTCGGCCTGGCCGGGCGCGCCTGACCGTCCCGGCTTGAGTCTCCCGTCCGGTCAACCGTCCCCTCCTGTCTGCGGACAAGGTTGCCTGGTGCGTCAGTTTTGCGCCCGGTCATTGATTTCCCGTTGGGCTGTGGCGTCGCCCCGTTAGGCTTTTTGCGGCAGTCCGGTGCGCGAACCCATTCGTACCCTCGGCGTCATCGGCACCGGTGTCATCGGCGCCGGCTGGGCGGCGCGGGCACTGGCCAACGGTCTGGACGTGCTTGCCTGGGACCCGGCGGCCGACTGGCAGGCCGGGCTGCAGGCCGCGATAGACAATGCCTGGCCCGCCCTGGCCAGCCTCGGTCTTTCCCGGGATGCGGGCCGCGAGCGCTTGCGCTTTGCGCAAAGCCTGTCCGACGTCTGCGCCGGCGCCGATTTCATCCAGGAAAGCGCTCCGGAGCGGTTGCCGTTGAAACGGGATCTGCATGCCCGCATCGATGCCGAGGCGCCTGAGGACGTTATCGTCGCGTCCAGCACCTCCGGACTTCTGCCCACCGACCTGCAATCCGGATGCCGGTATCCCGGGCGGCTGGTGGTCGGACACCCGTTCAATCCCGTCTACCTGCTGCCGCTGGTGGAAGTGCTGGGCGGGGAACACACAGCCGCCGCAAGCGTAGACGCCGCCATGGCGTTCTACCGGGACCTCGGTATGCACCCGCTGAAGGTACGCACCGAAATCGAGGGGTTTCTCTCCGACCGCCTGCAGGAAGCCCTCTGGCGGGAATTGCTTCACCTGGTGAACGACGACGTGGCGACCACCGAAGAACTCGATGAGGCGATCGTTTACGGCCCCGGGCTGCGCTGGGCCTTCATGGGCACCTGCCTGTCGTTTCACATGGCCGGGGGCGAGGGGGGCATGGCGGATTTCATGAAGCAGTTCGGCCCCGCCCTCAAGCTGCCCTGGACACGGCTCGAAGCGCCGGAGCTGACCGATGAACTGGTCGGCAAGCTGGCCGACGGAACCCGGCGGCAGGCCGCGGGGCGCAGCGTCGGGGAGCTGGTGCGATTGCGCGACGAATGCCTGGTCGCCATCATGCAGGCGCTCAGGCGATTCGAGATCGGAGTCGGCGGAACGCTGGCCGAAAACGAAGGGCGCCGCTCCGGCGAGGGGTGATCTTTGCCGGAGTGGGGGCAATGCGATCGGGGCGTTGACTCGCCCCCATGCGTCAATGGCCGACGGGTGCGAACTTTGCAAAATCAACCGTGCTGATCCGCGAGCGGGAGGAGCAGTGGATTTCGCTCTGACATCCGAGCAACAGATGGTGGTGGACACCGTCCGCGGTTTCGTGGAGCGGGAGCTGTACCCCCTCGAGGAGGAGGTGGAGCGTACCGGCCGGGTACCCGGGGAAGTCGGCGAGGAGATCAAGCGGAAAGTCATCGAGCTGGGTTTCTACGCGCCAAACCTTCCCGAGGAGGTGGGCGGCGGGGGCCTCGATCGCCTCACCTTCACCCTGCTGGAACGCGAACTCGGCCGTCCCTCCATGGCGCTCAGCGTATTCTGGGGCCGGCCGTCCGGCATCCTGATGGCCTGCAACGAGGAGCAGCGGCAGCGATACCTCATCCCGTCGGCGCGAGGCGAGCGTTTGGATGCCCTGGCCATGACCGAGCCCGCCGCCGGCTCCGACGTGCGCGGCATGCAGTGTACCGCGCGCCCCGACGGCAGCGACTGGATCATCAACGGCAGCAAGCATTTCATCTCCCATGCGGACCTCGCCGACTTCGTCATCGTCTTCGTCGCCACCGCCGAGGAAGACAGCTCCCGAGGTCCGAAGAAACGCATCACCTGCTTCCTGGTCGACCGGGGTACGCCGGGCTTCGAGATCCGCCCCGGCTACGATTCCGTGTCCCACCGGGGATACCAGAACTGCATCCTCGACTTCGACGATTGCCGGCTGCCGGCGGAACAGGTTCTCGGCGAGGTACACGGGGGATTCGACCTGGCCAACGAGTGGCTGTACGCAACCCGCCTTACCGTGGCCGCCATGTGCGTGGGCCGCGCGCGCCGTGCCTTCGATCTCGCCCTCGCGCACGCGGCCGAACGTCGCCAGTTCGGCCAGCCCATCGGCCGCTTCCAGGGCGTCTCGTTCAAGCTCGCGGACATGATCACCGAGATCGATGCGGCGGACTGGCTCACCCTCGGCGCCGCCTGGCGCCTCGATGCGAGCCTGCCTGCAGACCGGGAAATCGCCTCCGCCAAGCTGTACGCCACGGAGATGCTCGCCCGTGTAACGGATGAAGCCGTCCAGATTCATGGCGGCATGGGACTCATGAGCGATCTGCCCCTGGCCCGGTTCTGGCGGGATGCGCGGGTGGAACGCATCTGGGACGGCACCTCCGAGATTCAGCGCCACATCATCGGGCGCGACCTGCTCCGCCCGCTGGGTTCGTGAACGATCCCGCAAAGGGGCGACACCCCAAAGTGTCATCCCCCCATGCATCATCCCATGCAGCCGCCGGGCGCAAGGGAGAAAGCCGCCCCTGGAGCCGGCGTCTTTCCAGGCTGCTGAGGCCGCGCAGTATCGCCGCCATCGGCGGCCGCAGCGCGGCCGAGGTCACCAAACAGTGCGAACGGATGGGCTTCGAAGGGGAAATCTGGCCCGTCCATCCGACGCGCGACAGCGTCGCAGGACGCCCGGCGTTCCGCTCGGTGGCAGCCCTTCCCGCTTCGCCCGATGCCGCTTTCGTCGGCGTCAACCGGCGTGCCACCGTCGAAACCGTCGCAGAGCTTGCGCGCCTGGGCGCGGGCGGCGCCATCTGCTACGCGTCCGGCTTTCTGGAGAGCGCGGACGGCGGCGGCCTGCAAGGCGCGCTGGTGACCGCGGCGGGCGACATGCCCATCGTCGGGCCGAACTGTTACGGCATGCTCAACTATCTGGACGGTGCGCCCCTGTGGCCGGATCAGCACGGCGGACGTCGACTCGACCCGAAAGAACGCGGCGTCGCCATCGTAACCCAGTCGTCCAACATCGCCGTCAGCCTGACGATGCAGCAGCGGGGCCTGCCGCTCGCCTATGTGGTTACGGCCGGCAACCAGGCTCAGTTGGGGGTCTCGGACCTGGCCGCCGCCATGCTATGTGACGAGCGGGTGAGCGCCCTCGGCCTGCACGTGGAGGGTTTCGACTCGATCCGGGGTTTCGAGGCGGTGGCGGCAATGTCCCGGGCGCGCAGGGTGCCCGTCGTGGTCTTGAAAACCGGCCGCTCGGAACGGGGGCGCGCCGCCGCGCTCAGCCACACGGCTTCCCTGGCCGGATCCGATGCCGTCGCCCAGGCGTTTCTCGATCGGTTGGGGTTTGCCCGCGCCTCTGGCATCGGTCAATTGCTGGAGACGCTGAAGTTCCTGCACGTGCACGGCAGTCTCGATGGCTTCCGCCTCGGCGCCCTGTGCTGTTCCGGCGGCGAGGCCGGCGTGGTCGCCGATGCGGTAGAGGAATCCGCATTGACCTGCCCACGGCTCCACCCGGACCACGCGGCCGCGGTCGCCACAACCGTGCATCCCCTGGTTTCCGTGGACAATCCGTTCGACTATCACACCTTCGACTGGGGCAACGCGGCGGCGCTGACCGAGACATTCAAGGCATTCGCCCAGGGTGCGTTCGACGCAAGCCTGCTGGTTCTCGACTTTCCCCGCGGCGACCGTTGCTCAGACGATGACTGGTGGGCGTCGGCGAGCGCTTTCGGAAGCGCCATGGCCGCGGCCGGCGGCAAGGGTGCGATCGTGGCGACCATGGCGGAAAACCTGCCCGAGGCAACCGCCGTCAGGCTGTTCGGGCGCGGCATCGCGCCGCTGGTCGGCGTGCGCAACGCACTTGCCGCCATCGGCGGTGCCGCCTCGATCGGCGCAGCCTGGAAATCGCCGTTTCCCGATCCTGTGATCGACAGCCGATTCACGCCCATGGAACCCGTGGCGCTGGATGAGGCCGAAGCCAAGGCGCGCCTTGCCGCCTTCGGCGTCGCGGTTCCGGACGGCAGGGCGGCACACAGCGCCGAAGACGCGGTCTCCATCGCCGAATCCATCGATGGGCCGGTAGCGCTCAAGGCTCTCGGCATCCCGCACAAGACCGACCGGGGCGCACTCCGGCTCAACTTGCGCGACCCCGGCAAGATCCGTTGCGCCGCGCAGGAGTTGTTCGCAATGTCTCCACCGGGCACGATCGGTGGCGACGCGCCCCCTGACACAAGTACGGCCCAGGCTTCCCCAACCGACCCCCGCCGAGCCTCGGACGATGAGCCCGCAACCGTCACGGTACCGGCCTCGCCTGCAAGGCTTCTGGTCGAACGCTTCTGTACCGACATCGTCGTGGAGCTGATCGTCGGCCTGCACCGGGACCGCAAGTTCGGCCTCGTCCTGACCCTGGGCTCCGGCGGCACTCTCGTGGAGCTTGTCGCCGATACGGTCACGCTGCTGTTGCCCGCGACGGAAGCCGAGGTGCGCGACGCCATGTCGACTTTGAAGTGCGCCCCGATGCTGCGGGGTTTTCGCGGCCGCGAACCTGCCGATGTGGACGCCGCCGTGGCCGCGGTCCTCGATATCGCGAGGTTCGCGGCCGCGCACGCCGACCGCCTTGAGGAACTCGATGTCAACCCGCTCGCGATTCGCCCCCGCGGCCGGGGCGCGGTAGCGCTCGATGCCCTGATCCTAATGCGGGAGCCTGGAAGGGAAGGCGCTGCAACAAGCCCCGACGCGAACAGGACCAATCCGGAGGAAACATCATGAACGATGTCGTCAGAACGCGCCGCGAAGGCGCCGTGTTCGAGGTCACCCTGGACCGCCCCAAGGCCAACGCCATCGATCTCGCCACCAGCCGCATCATGGGCGCGACGTTCAAGGCATTCCGCGACGATCCGGACCTGCGCGTGGCAATCTTCACCGGAGGTGGCGACCGATTCTTCAGCGCCGGCTGGGACCTAAAGGCCGCGGCCGATGGCGATGCGGTGGACGGCAACTACGGCGTGGGCGGTTTCGGAGGAATGCAGGAACTGCCGGACCTGAACAAGCCGCTCATAGCGGCGGTGAACGGCATGGCTGTGGGCGGCGGATTCGAACTGGCGCTCTCCTGCGACCTGATCCTCGCCTCGAATTCAGCGCGGTTCGCACTTCCCGAGATTCACGCCGGCACCATCGCCGATGCCGCCACCATCAAGCTGCCGCGGCGCATGCCGTATCACATCGCCATGGAACTGCTGCTGACCGGCCGCTGGATGGATGCGCTGGAAGCGCAGCACTGGGGCATCGTCAACGAGGTGCTGGAACCCGGCAACCTGCTGACTCGAGCCTGGGAACTGGCCCGCACGCTGGCAGACGGCCCGCCGCTGGTTATCGCCGCGATCAAGGAAGTGGCCCGCGAAGCGGAAAACATGCGATTCCAGGAGGCCCTGAACCGCGTTACGAAACGACAGTTTCCAACTGTTGACCGTCTGTACGACAGCGAAGACCTCGACGAAGGATCGCGCGCATTCGCCGAGAAACGGAACCCGATCTGGAAGGGCCGCTGAAGGCGTTCAGCCGAATCCGAACATTACGACAACCGCGCCTGGGGGTCGCGCGTATCGGCAAGGAGACGAGTGCCTGGGGCGCGGCTACCGCCGATAGCTTCAGCCGAGCAGGAAATCGAGCGCCTTGATCCCGGCAACAGCCAGACCAACCGCCGCGAAGAATTTGATGGTCATGCGCAGTTCAAGATCTTTCATGTCGCCCCTGGTCTCTGCACGCAGCGCCTTGATATCGCTTTTGACCTCCGCGCGAAGTGTGCTGATGTCATTCTTGAGTTCTGCGCGAAGTGCGGTGATGTCATTCTTGAGTTCTGCGCGAAGTGCGGTGATGTCATTCTTGACCTCTGTGTGAAGTGCAGTGATGTCGCTCTTCAATTCCGAGTGGACTGCCTTGATATCGCCCTTATCGGCCAGTTCGCCGTTGGAAGGAATGGCTTGCGCAGCCGCTGTCGCCTGTTCGTCTGAGACGCCCGCGCTTCTGAAGGCGTCGTAGACTTCCTTGATGATCGCGCTCATGCGAACTTTCCTTGATCGCTACTACCGGCTCGAATCAGCACGAAGCATAGCAGAACGTATTTTCGAAGCTGTAAGATTTCGACCAGGGCGGAGGTGAGTGAACGCGCTTTTCGCCATGCTCATCGCTCGAAGCGACGATGCCGGGTCCGCCGAGACTTCAGTACTTCGCGCGGCCGGGCATTACCGGTTGTCAACGCACGACGGAAAGGGGGCGGAAGAGTTCGAATGAGACGGCTCCACATCGAACCGCTGAACGCTCCTTTCGGCACCCGTGTCACCGGTATCGACCTGACGGCGGAGTTGGGCGGCGAAGCGTTGGATGCAATTCGCGAAGCGATCGATACCTTCTCACTGCTTTGCTTTCCGGAGCAACCGATGACCGACGAGGCCCAGCTTGCGTTTACCCGCCGTCTGGGCAAGCCCGAGGCAGAGCACGTCACCCTGGGCACAACCGGAAAGGTGGTGTGGTTCGGTACCGTCGGCAACGTCGCCGACAACGGCAACGTGCAGGGCAGCGGGCACGCCCGGACCCGCTACCAGACCGGCAACGAAATGTGGCACTCGGATTCCTCGTTCCGGCGCGTGCCCTCGTTCGTCACCATTACCCATGCCTACGAGGTGCCGGGCGAGGGCGGCGAGACAAGCTTCGCGAGCATGCGCCACGCCTATGCGGGGCTGCCGGTAGGCATGCGGGCGTCGATCGACCCGCTCCGCGCCATCCACGACTACGTCTTTTCCCGCTCGCAGGTCGCGCCCGTCGACCCGAATCACGCCGCCTCCCTGCCCCCCGTGGAACACAGGCTCGTGCGCACTAATCCGGGAAACGGCCTGAAGAACTACTTCGTAGGCTCCCATGCACGGTCCATCGTCGGCTGGCCGGGCATCGAAAGCCGGCGACTGCTCGATGATCTGTTGCAGCGAGCGACCGCTCCCGAAGACATCTATACGCACCGGTGGAGCGTCGGCGACACCCTGATCTGGGACAACCGCTGCCTGCTGCACTGCGGCAACGGCTATGATGCCGACCGCTGGCGCCGCAGAATGCGCCAGACTAGGGTTGCCGGAACGGGCCCGACCCTGGAGGAGTAGCGTACGGGGCATCTTGAGCGGGGTTTCGTTGCGATAAACTGGCGCCGTAGCCGGTAGAGCCCCAAACCATGACGAATGCTTGGTGGCGCCAGTTCCAAACCGCGTTTGCGGGGAATGTTGTCGAGCCCAAGGAGGGAATCCAGTGAAACTCTACATGGTGCCGCTGGCGCCGAACCCGACCAAGGTGATGCTCTACATCGCCGAGCGCGCCGAAATCGGCACGGATATGGGCATCGAGCAGATCGTGGTGAACACGTTGAAGGGCAAGCACCGCGAACCCGAGCACCTGGCACGGAACCCCTTCGGCACGCTGCCGGTACTGGAACTGGACGACGGGTCCCACATCGTCGAGTCGCTCGCGATCATCGAGTACCTGGAGGACAGGTTCGCCCAAGGCGCACTACTGGACGGTGACCCCGAGGCCCGGGGCAGGGCGAGGGATGTGGAACGCATCATCGACCTGCGCATCTCGAGCCCCATGGCCGTCTATGCCCACGCGAAGAAATCGCCGCTCGGCTTTCCACCCGACCCGGAAAAAGCCGCGCAGATGGAGGCCGATCTGCAGGTTCCGCTCGATTACCTGGAGAATCTGCTGGGCGACGGCAGGCCGCTCATGCTGGGCGAGGCGGTGTCGATCGGCGACTGCACGCTGCAGGCATCCCTGCAGTTCCTGCGCTTCGTGGAAGCGGACCTCATCGGTGACCGCCACCGGCTTCGAGCCTGGGACGAACGCTACCGCGCCCGGCCCGCGGCACGGAAGGTGCTTCGATGGTAGCCGGCGACGGCGGCGCAGCCGGAACACCCTCCAAGGCCGCCGTCGTGCAGATGTGCGCGACTGCCGATGTTCACAAAAACCTCCGGGTCACGGGCGACCTGGTGGCTCGGGCCGCCCAGGCGGGAGCGGGCGCCGTCTTTGCCCCGGAGGCGTTCACGTTCATCGGCCCGGGCCGGGAGCGGGCGAAAATGCTCGAACCGCTGCCGGGCGGAGGGCCCGTGCTGGAGGAATGCCGCGCGATGGCCGCGGACAACCGCGTGCATTTCGTCTTCGGATTCCACGAGCGCGCCCCCGACGGCCGATCGTTCAATACCTGCGTCCATCTCGACCCGGAGGGGCAGGTCGCGGCGCTCTACCGGAAGATTCATCTTTTCGATGTCGACCTGGCGGACGGCCCCCGCCTGCTCGAATCCAGGGGGACTGCGCCCGGAAACAGTCCGGTCGTGACCGAGTTGCCTTTTGGAATACTGGGGCTGTCCGTCTGCTACGACGTACGCTTCCCCGTTCTGTACCAGCGCCTGGTCGACCTTGGCGCCATCGCGCTGACCGTACCCTCGGCCTTTACCCGCACGACGGGGCGCGACCACTGGCACGTGCTGCTGCGTGCCCGCGCCATCGAGTGCCAGGCCTACGTGATCGCGCCGGCCCAATACGGGGAACACGGCCACGCGAACCGGATCTCCTACGGGCACTCGCTGATCGTCGACCCCTGGGGAGACGTGGTCGCCGAATGCCCGGAAAGCGGGGACGGGTTCGCCATCGCAGAAATCGACCCAGGCCGGGTGCAGAAGGTTCGCCGGGAATTGCCCAGCCTTGCCAACCGCAACATCTGAGTTGCAGACGTCGCTGGAACTGCAGGGCCATGCATGTCCATGCGCTTCCAGGAGCATCGGCGCACCGAGGCCCCGGCCACTCACACTCGGCGCGGCGCCGACAACGGGGTAACGCAGACCCGATTTGTCTGCCCTGCGCTGTTTCCGGTTCGCGGCGGTTTTGACATCGGCGTTTCCCGTTAGTCTAATTTCCGCACCTGGTGGGAGGCCCGGCCAATGAACGAATTCGTGAAGCACCCGTTGGCGATGGACGGCAAAGACCCGTCGCTGCTTCGTGGCGATCCGATTTCCCAGGACCGGTACTACTGCCGTGATTTCATGGCGCGGGAGTGGGAACACCTCTGGACGAAGATCTGGCACATTGCCGGGCGCGAGCAGCAGCTCCGGGAAGCCGGCGACTACATCGTGCACGATTTCATGCGCGAGTCGGTGGTTATCGTGAAGCAGCGCGACGGCTCGCTCAAAGGGTTCTACAACGCCTGCGGTCACCGGGCACAACGGCTGGTATGGCAGGACAGCAGCCAGGACTGCTTCACCTGCCCGTACCACGGCTGGCAGTGGGGGCTCGACGGGGTACTGGAAGACCTGCCCGACCGGGACGACTTCCGCCAGGGCGACCCGGTCGGCAAACTGAAGCTCACCGAAGTACGCGTTGCAACCTGGGCCGGCCTTGTCTGGTACACCATGGATGAGGGCGCGCCGGACCTGATGAAGTACCTGGAACCCACTCCCGAGCTGTACAAGAATCACCAGTTCGAAAAAACCGTTCGGGTCAATCAGTTTCGCGTCGCGCTCGAGACGAACTGGAAATTCTGGTCGGACAATTTCAACGAGTCGTATCACACGCGCACCGTGCATCCCCAGGTGCCGCCGATCATCGACCAGGACCATTTCACGTCGCGCTACGAAATGTTCCCGATGGGCCACAATCGCATCGTGCAAATGGGGCGCCCCTCCCTCCGGGACCGGCTGCCGGACGGCGTGCCGCACCCGTTCGACGACATGCTGCGGGTCTGGGACATCGATCCCGACGAGTATCCGGACTACGAAACCAAGGCGATGCAGGGTTGGCTGGACCTCAAGGCCGCAAAGAAACGGCTATGGAGAGAAAAAGGCTACCTGCACTACGAACACCTGGACGACGAGGACCTCACGGAAAGCCCCTTCCAGGTGCTGTTCCCCAACGTCGCCATCGCCCCCTCGTCGGACTCCTTCCTGGTCTGGCGTTGGGAACCTCATCCCACCGATCCCGAAAAATGCTATTTCGAGCAGTGGACAATGGCTTATCCCATTGAAGGGATGGAAGAATTCGTCAACCGTACCGCGGTGAACCCGATTCAGCTCACCGAAGCCGAACTGGACGTCCGGGAATATGACAACGGCGCCGGCGTCATGGACTATTCCGACCAGGTGGTGTTTCAGGACTGGCAGTTGACGGCCGGCCAGACCGCCGGCTGGCGTTCCCGGGGCTACCAGGAACCCTACTTCGCGGCACAGGAAACCCGTGTCAGGCGCTTTCACGAAGTGCTGAACGACTATCTGGCGGGTAATCCTCCGGGGCGCTGAGCGACCATCTTCGCGGATTCCGCGGGACGACGACTCTCCAGCCACGGCACCGTTGGGAAACGGTGACGGACAGATTCAACCAATCAGGAAGTCGAGCGCCTTGACGGTGGCTACCGTCATTCCGAGCCCCGTGAACAACTTTATCGTCATGCGAAGTTCAAGAACTTTCATTTCCGCCCGCAGTGCATCGATGTCGGCTCTAGTCGCGAGATTGTCAGCCAGCGGAACGGCTTTTGCCGCGGCTGTCGCCTGTTCGTCCGAGACACCGGCGCTCCGGAGAGCATCGTAGACTTCCTTGACAATTGCGCTCATGAGAATCGGGCTTGATCTCAACTACTCAACTGGATCGAAACTCAGCATATCAAATACCGGGATCCAGTCAGTAAGAGATTCCCCGTATCCACTGTGCGAAATCGCTGGAGTCGAGCCAAGTGCGACTAACGTCCTCTCCTTTCACTCGCCGGTCAGGTTGTTGAAGCAACGATTTCCTGACCTGCTCATCGCTCACTCGCATGGCCGGGGCTTTCCCCCATCAGCCTGATTCCATACTCCTTGGCGCTGCGATACAGCCACTCGGCCGCATACTCCGCAAAAGTGCGGCGTACGATGATATCGAACACAGCCGCACCGTCGGCCAACCCCGCATCTTTCCCTTCCCGGGTATTGCCTGTGACCGCCAGACCCGGCCCGGCAACGGACAGGGCGATCAGTATCGACGCCTTGCCGAGCACGGTCTGAGCGCACTGTCCTGGCGCGAAGACCCGGGAATCGAGATCCAGGGTGCAACCCGTAGCCAGAGCATTCCGGGCATCGCGTCCCCGCAGGCGGATGCAGATCTGGCCGCCCGTCAGGTCGGTCAGGGCGCAGGTCCGCCCTGCAAGGGCATTCTCCAGGCGCTGTGCCAGTGCCACTTCCAGACCCGGATCCGTCATCACCAGCCACTCGTCCGGCCCCAGCCAGAACCCCCGGTACCCGCCCTCGGTGAACGTGTTGGCCGCGCCGGGCAGTGACCGACCGAGCACCTCACGAACGGCTTCGGAAAAAACGCCGTCGTTCAAGTCGCCACGCAGGTTGAGATATCCCCGATACGGCAGTACTTCCATCGCAACGCCATACTCCGTCAATGCCCGCTGCTCCGTCCGGGCCAGGAACGGCTCCAGCACATGATGCCTTTGCACGGGTTCAGACACGCTGGCGCTCTCCCTTGGGATCGTAGAACACGGACGAGGCGATTTTCACCCTCACGAACCGTCCGTCACGCAATGCCGCATGAATCGTTTCGCCACGGCGCGCCCGCCCTCCGCTCACCAGCCCGAGCGCGATCGGATGCCCCAGACAAGCGCTCATATAGCTGGAAGTGACGTGGCCGAGCAGCGGCACCGGCGGCGACGCCTGCGGTTCCTCGACGAGTTGCGCGCCTTCCGGCAATACCGTGGAGCCGTCCTCCGAGAGCAGGCCGACCCATTGCTGCCGGTCGGTGCGCCTGCTGTCCGGCCGTTTGAGCGAGCGTTTGCCGAGATAATCCCTGTCCTTTGCCAGCAGCCAGTTCATGCCCAGATCGACCGGGTTCACCGAGCCGTCGGTGTCCTGGCCGACGATGACGAAGCCCTTCTCGGCCCGCAGCACGTGCATGGCTTCTGTGCCGTAGGGAGTTATGCCGTACGCCTTTCCGGCTTCCATAAACAGTTCCCACACTGCCATGGCGCAGTCGCTTTCCACGTTGACCTCGAAGGCCAGTTCGCCGCTGAAGCTGACCCGGAATACGCGCACCGGATAACCGGCCAGCCGACCCGACCGCAGGGACATGAAGGGGAAGTCGGACGAGTCCAGGGCGATGTCGCTTTCCAGGCCCTGGAGCACTTTCCTGCTGTTCGGCCCCGCGAGAACGATGGTGGACCAGCGATCGGTCACCGAGGTGCAATAGACCTGCAACTCCGGCCATTCCGTCTGCAACCACCACTCCAGCCAGTCGAGAACCGCGGCCGCACCGCCCGTGGTGGTGGTGAGATAGTAGTGATCCTCACCGAGCCTCGCGGTGACGCCGTCGTCGAACACCATGCCGTCTTCGCCGAGCATGATGCCGTAGGCGCAACGGCCGACCTTCATGTCGCCGACCCGGTGCGTATAGATCCTTTCCAGGAACGTCACCGCGTCCGGCCCGCGGACCTCGATCTTGCCGAGGGTGGAGGCATCCATGATCGCAAGGGATTCCCGCGCGGCACGGCATTCCCTCGCCACCGCCGCGTCCATGTCCTCTCCGGGCGCGGGGAAATACCAGGGCCGCAGCCACTGCCCCACCACCTCGAACTCGGCGCCCGCGGCTTCGTGCCATTCGTGCAGGGCGGTCTTGCGTACGGGTTCGTAGAGGTCGCCGACGTGCATGCCGGCGCAGGCGCCGAAGGCGACCGGTGTGTACGCCGGCCGGAAGGTGGTGGTGCCCACCTCGCCGACCGGAACATCCAGGCACTCCGCCAGCGCCGCGAACCCGTTGACGTTGCCGAGTTTCCCCTGGTCGGTGCCGAAGCCCAGGGCGGTATAGCGCTTGACGTGTTCCACGCTGCGATAGCCCTCGCGCACGGCCAGGCGAATGTCCGAAAGCGTGGTGTCGTTCTGATAGTCCACGAACTCCCTCGGCGACCGTTCCGGGGTACGCAAGGACGGCGTTCTCCAGAAGAACGACGCCGGGTTCGAGATCTCGGGTTCCGTTTGCGGCACAGCAACCGCGGCCGTGCCGTACCCGCAGTGTCGCGCCGCGTCGAGCCCGGCCTTCCGGCCCTCCTCAAGGCAGGCGCCCAGCTCCCAGTTGCCGGCAGCGGCACCGGCGGAAATGTTGCCCTGGCGCGTTTCGCCCGGCACGAAGCAGCCCAGCGACTCGTCCCAGATCACGCTCCCGCCCGCCTGGGAGTGCAGGTGCACGACCGGGCTCCAGCCGCCGGCCATGGCTACCAGATCGCAGCCTACCCGCTCCGCCAGTCGATGCCGGGCTCCGCCATCCGCCGACAAGGGCACAATCTCCGCAGACCGCACGCGCAGGCGCCCGGCAACTCCCGAGACGGCGTACCCGGTGCGAACCTCGATCCCAGCCCTGGCGGCGATATCGGTCACCGGGCCGGCGCCGTCTATCCGGCTGTCGACCACCCTAGCTTCCGCCCCGGCGTTGGCGAGATCAAGGGCCACCCGGTAACCGCCGTCATTGTTGGTGAAAACAACCGCCCTGCTGCCGGGGCGAACCGCGTAACGGTGGATGTATTCGGAAACCGCCGAAGCCAGCATGACGCCCGGGCGGTCGTTGTTTGCGAACACCAGGGGACGCTCACAGGCGCCCGTGGCCAGAACGACACGTTTTGCCCGTACCCGCCAGAGCCGCTGTCGGAGATTCGCCGCGCCCTCCCGCCCGTTCTGCACCGGCTCTTCCCGGCAGCGTTCGACAATCGTCAGAAAGTTCTGATCGTAGTAGCCGAAAACGGTGCTGCGCGGGAGCACCGTGACATCGGGGTTCTCCGACATTTCCCCAAGGACGGCCTCCAGCCAGCCAAACGCCGCGCCGCCGTTCAGGCTCGAGGTCTCACGCAGCAGGCTACCGCCCGGTTCGCTGCGCTCGTCCGCGACGATCACCCGGGCGCCGCATCGGGCTGCCGCCAACGCCGCCATCAGGCCCGCCGGGCCGGCGCCGGCGACCAGCACGTCGCAATGCGCATTGAAGTGAGCGTAAGCGTCCGGGTCGGGCAGTTCCGGCGCCACGCCAAGCCCGGCCGTCCGCCGAATGAAATGCTCGTAGAGATTCCACAACGCCCGGGGCCGCATGAAGGTCTTGTAGTAGAAGCCGGCCACGAACAGGCGATGGAACCAGTCCGTTGCGGCCATGAGGTCGAAGTTCAGACTCGGCCACCCCTTCACCGTGAACGCGGTGAGGCCGTCGTGGAGTTCCATCTCGGTGGCCCGCACATTGGGCGTCGTTGCCGCTCCGGTGCCGACTTGAACTATGGCATTCGGCTCTTCAGCCCCACTGCCGACGATGCCCCGGGGCCGGTGATACTTGAAACTGCGACCGACCAACCTCACCCCGTTGGCCAGCATCGCCGAGGCCAGGGAATCGCCCGCGAATCCTTCGAGCGCCCTGCCGTTGAAGGAGAAAGTCAGCGGCCGCGAACGGTCGACGCGCCCTCCTCCGGCGAGACGGTCAGGTTGTCCGCGGGTCACGGCCCGATCGATCCTTCACTCCCGGACCCGGAATCCCCGGAATCCCCGGAATCCCCGGAATCCCCGGAATCCCCGGAATCC
>JAPPHD010000158.1:0-42301 GCA_028821125.1 Gammaproteobacteria bacterium | reverse complement strand
CCCGGAATCCCCGGAATCCCCGGAATCCCCGGAATCCCCGGAATCCCCGGAATCCGCAAAACGATAGGTCACGGTATCCCGTTCCGCGACAAACCAGCGGCGGCAACCGTGCGCGTGATTCCACAATTCCCGATGGGCGCCCCTGGGATTCTTGCGCATGAACAGGTAGTCGGCCCATTGTTCGTCGGAGAGGTCGTCCGGCGCCAGGGGCCGCCGGATGTCCGCCTCGCCGCCGTAACTGAATTCGCCCTCGTCGCGCCTGCCGCACCAGGGGCACTCGATCAGCAGCACGCTTCGCCTCTCCGCCTCAATGCGCCACCGCGGCGGCGCCGTGCTCGTCGATGAGCGCGCCGGTGGTGAACCGCTCCAGGCCGAACGGCGCGTTCAACTCGTGCGGCGCATCGTGCGCGATCGTGTGCGCGAACACCCAGCCCGAGCCCGGGGTCGCCTTGAACCCGCCGGTGCCCCAGCCGCAATTGAAGTAGAGGCCCTCTACCGGGGTTCCGCCAATGATGGGGCAGGCATCGGGCGTAACGTCCACGATCCCGCCCCACTGGCGCAGCATTCGCACCCGGCTGAACACCGGGAACAGCTCGACGATGGCCTGCATGGCGTGCTCGATGGTCTGGAAGCTGCCGCGCTGGCCGTAACCGTTGTAGGCATCGATGCCTGCGCCGACCACCAGTTCGCCCTTGTCCGACTGGCTGATATAGCCGTGTACGGCCCCGGACATGACAACGGTATCGAGCACGGGCTTCAGCGGTTCCGACACGTAGGCCTGCAGCGGGTGGCTCTCGATGGGCAGGCGAATGCCGGCCATGGCGGCCAGTACGCTCGCATGGCCGGCGACGACTACCCCCACCCTGCCGGACTGAATGGGTCCCCGGTTCGTCTGCACCCCCTCGATCCTGCCGTTCACCACGTCCAGGCCGGTTACTTCGCAGTTCTGGATGATGTCGACACCCAGGGAATCCGCGGCCCGCGCGAATCCCCAGGCCACCGCATCGTGCCGGGCGACGCCGCCCCGCTTCTGCAGGGATGCGCCCAGAATCGGGTAGCGCGCATCGCGGGAGGTGTTGATGATCCCAATGGCGGCCTTGATCTCGCGCGGCGTCACCACCTCGGCATCGATGCCGTTCAGCCGGTTGGCGGTCACCCGACGCTCGATCTCACGCATGTCCTGCAGGCTGTGGCCCAGGTTGTAGACGCCCCGCTGGCTGAACATGACGTTGTAGTTGAGGTCGGCGCTCAGGCCCTCCCAGAGCTGCATCGACTTCTCGTAGAGGAGGGCCGCCTCCGTCCAGAGGTAATTGGAGCGCACGATAGTGGTGTTGCGGCCCGTATTGCCGCCGCCGATCCAGCCCTTTTCCAGCACCGCAACGTTGCGCGCACCATGCTCACGGGCAAGGTAATAGGCCGTCGCCAGGCCATGTCCGCCTCCGCCCACGATGACTACGTCGTAACTCTTGCGCGGCTCCGGGTGGCACCAGGCCTGCCGCCACTTCTCGTGGTGGGAGAAAGCGTTGCGCAGCAGGGAGAAGGCCGAGTATTTCTGCCGTTTCAAGTCAGGATTCCACGACGTTGCCCGCGAGCCCCCGGCGGGCCGATTCCCTGTACTTGGTCTTCATGTCCCGGCTCACCTCGTGCATGGTCCTGATGACGTTGTCCAGGGACACATAGTGCTGCCCGTCCGCCAGCAACGCCAGCCTCGATGCATTGATCGCCTTGACTGCCGCGATGGCGTTGCGCTTCGCCGAACCGGCGCGCCGCGCGCATCGGGCCGACCGTATGCGAACGCGACGGCCCCATGCCGACAGTGACCACGTCGAATACGCTGATCATGGATACGCCGCCTGCTTCAATCCGCCTGCCGGTTCGCATCGTTGATGTCGCGCAGCCTCTCGTTGGACGGATCGAACGGGCTCTCCGGAACGACGACCGCATCGAAGTTGCGCCCGAGAATGTCGATTTCCAACCTGGTGCCGGGCTCCGAGTATTCCGGCCTGACCATGCCGAGAGCCAGGGACTTGTCTACCCGGAAGCCGTATCCCCCGCTAGTGGCGCGGCCAATCAACTCGCCATTGGCGGTCAACGCATTGTTGCCCAATGCATCCGCGTCCTCCGTACCGAGCACATCGAGGGTGACGAGCAGGTGATTCAGCCCGCGCTGCTGGCCTGCGAGGAGGGCGGCGCGCCCGAGAAACTCGCCCTTGTCGGGACGAACGAATCGGTCCATTGCAGATTCATAGGCCGAGTACTCGATGGAAAGCTCCGTGCCGATCATCCGGTAGGACTTCTCGAGTCGCAACGAGTCCATGGCGCGAATGCCGAACGGCTTGAGATCGAAATCCCGTCCAGCTTCGAACAGGGCGTCGAACAACTCGTTCTGCCGGGCTATCGGGTGGTGCAGCTCCCAGCCCAGTTCGCCCACGTAATTCACGCGCATGGCCTTGAGCGGCACGCCCGCGATCTCCACCTCGCGGGCGGTGAGGAATCGGAACGCGTCGTTGGAAAAATCCGAGCCCGTCAGGCGCTGCAACAGCTCTCGGGAACGCGGACCCGCGACGACGAACACGCCGATGTCATCGGTGAGGTGTTCAAAACGCACGGAACCATCATCGGGCATGCGCTTGTGCAGGTAATCGTGGTCGAGGCGCTCCCAGGCGGCAGCGGAAACCAGATAGAAGGCATCGTCGGACTCACGGGTGACGGTGAATTCCGAATGCACGCCGCCGCGCTCGTTGAGCGCATGGCACAAGCCGATGCGGCCGATGCGCGCGGGCAGGCGATTCGCGATCATCCCGTCCAGCCATGCCCCGGCGCCCGGGCCCGAGAGGCGGCACTTGGCGAACGGGGTCATGTCCAGCAGCCCGACTTTCTCGTGTACGTGCAGGGCTTCTGTGCGAATGGCCTCGAACCATCGCGAGCGGCGGAACGACCAGTGATCTTCCTGCGGCATCCTGCCCGTTGCGAAGAAGTTCGCCCTTTCCCATCCGGACTTCTGCCCGAACACGGCGCCGCGCGCCTTCAGTCGCTCAAAACAGGGCGCCGTCTTCAGCGGGCGCGCGGCGGGGCGTTCCTCGTCGGGATAGTGGATGATGAAGACGTGGGCATAGGCCTCCTCGTTCTTTTCGATCAGGTAGTCCTTGTTCGCGTAGGCCCCGAAGCGCCGGGGTTCGACGCCCAGCATGTCGATGGTGGGTTCGCCCTCCACGATCCATTCGGCAAGCTGCCAGCCGGCGCCGCCCGCGGCGGTGATGCCGAAACTGTGCCCCTCGTTGAGCCAGAAATTCCTGACTCCCCAAGCGGGGCCTACGATCGGATTGCCGTCCGGGGTATAGGCAATGGCGCCGTTGTAGACCTGCTTCACCCCGCACTCGCCGAACGCGGGAACCCGGTTGATCGCCGCCTCGATGTGCGGCTCGAGCCGGTCGATGTCTTCCTGGAACAGTTCATACTCCGCGTCGATCGGCGGATCGTCCACGTAACAGCAGGGCGCGCCTTTCTCGTATGGGCCCAGGATGAATCCCCGGTTTTCCTCGCGCAGGTACCAGGATCCGTCCGACTCACGCAGCACCGCCATCTCCGGCTCGCCCCGCTCCGCCCGCGCCGCGAGTTCCGGATGGGCGTCCGTGACGATGTACTGGTGCTCGACCGGCATGACCGGCACATCGAGCCCTACCATGGCGCCGGTGCGGCGGGCATGGCTGCCGGTGGCGGACACCAGGTGTTCGCAGACGATGTCGCCGAGATTCGTTTTTACCCGCCACTCACCTGAAGCGGTGCGCTCGATGCCCGTCACGAGGGTATTGCGGTGGATCACCGCACCGAGGGCGCGGGCACCGGCCGCAAGCGCCTGGGTGAGATCCGCCGGCTGTATGTAGCCGTCCTCCGGGTGGAAGAGGGCGCCGATGAGTCCCTCCGTATTGCAGAGCGGCCAGATTCGCCCGACTTCGGCGGGCGTTAGGAATTCGATATGGACGCCAATGGTGCGGGCAGTGGCGGCGTACTGGGTGTACTCGTCCATCCGGTCGCGGTTCATGGCCAGGCGCAGGTTGCCGACCTGCCGGAACCCCACGGCCTGCCCCGTTTCTGCTTCAAGGCCCCGGTACAGTTCAACGGAGTACTTGTGAATCTGGCCGACGCTGTAGCTCATGTTGAACAGCGGCAGGAGCCCGGCGGCGTGCCAGGTGGACCCCGACGTAAGTTCCGCCTTCTCGAGCAGCACCGCATCCTCGCCCCAGCCCTTGCGGGCCAGGTGATAGAGCGTGCTGACGCCCACAACGCCGCCTCCAATCACCACTGCACGGACATGTGTTTTCATCTTGCGCAACTGCAATCGCCGGTAACCAGGGCCCGCATGCCAGCCAGCACTATCCGCAGCAGACCACTTCGCAACAATCGCCGGCACCGGGCAGCGAGCATCAAATCGCCGAAGATTAGTCAATGCGATTGGCACGATCATGCCTTGTGTCGTAATCGCTTACATGAGTGTCGTACTTTCACGCGCAGCAAAACCCGCCCTGTTCCAAACTTCCCGGTGGCCGGCCGTAACACGGTGGCGGCGCACGTAGCGAAGGCGATGCATCGCCTGCATTTCCACACTCGGGCAGACCAGGGAACAGGCAACGACGCGCATGAATGCAAGAGCATCAAGACGCAGACGAAGCGGCGGCCGCAGCGCCCGCCAGGCGTTGCGGCTCGTGGCGCGCGCCCCCGAGGCGCCCTTCATCGAGCGCCAGATTCCCTACTACGAACTCCTGGACGACGGCGCCCTCGCGCTGATTGAGGAGAACGCCGAGACGATCCTCGAGGATATCGGCATCGAGTTCCGCGGCGACCCGGGGGCGCTGGAATCCTTTCGCGGGGCGGGCGCCGATATCGATCACGAGCGTGTCCGTTTCCCGCGCGGGATGTGCCGTTCGATCATCCAGGCCTCCGCACCCCGGGAATTCACCCAGCACGCCCGCAACCCGGAACGCAGCGTGGTCATCGGCGGCAACCGGACCGTGCTGGCGCCGGCGTACGGCCCGCCTTTCGTGCGCTGCCTGGACAAGGGCCGGCGCTACGCCACCATCGAGGACTTCAGGAACTTCGTGAAGCTCACGGCCGCATCCCCGGGCCTGCACCATTCGGGCGGCACGGTCTGCGAGCCCGTTGACCTGCCGGTCACCAAGCGCCACCTCGACATGGTCTATACCCACATCAAGTACAGCGACAAGCCGTTCATGGGGTCGGTGACACACCCCGACCGGGCCCAGGACTCGGTGGACATGGCGAAAGTCGTTTTCGGCGAGGCGTTCGTCGATGCCAACACCGTCATCACCAGCCTGATCAACGCCAACTCGCCAATGACCTATGACGCGACGATGCTTGGCGCTGCCAGGGTCTATGCCCGCAACAACCAGGCCACGGTGATTTCCCCGTTCATCCTGGCCGGGGCCATGTCGCCGGTCACCATCGCCGGCACCCTGGCCCAGATTCTCGCCGAAGCGTTGGCCGGAATGACCTTCGTGCAGCTCGTCCGCCCCGGCGCACCGGTGATTTTCGGAACCTTCTCCTCTTCGATCTCAATGCAGTCGGGGGCGCCCACTTTCGGATCGCCCGAGCCAACGCTCGTGCTCTACGCCGCAGCCGCCCTCGCCCGCCGGCTGGGCGTGCCGTTCCGCAGCGGCGGCGGGTTGTGCGCCTCGAAGATTGCCGATGCCCAGGCCGCCTACGAGTCCGCCAACACGCTGCAGGCGGCGGCGCTGGCTGGGGTGAACTTCATGCTGCATGCGGCTGGCTGGCTGGAAGGCGGCCTGGCAATGGGCTACGAGAAGTTCGTCATGGACGCGGACCAGGCGGGCATGATCGGCGCACTGCTGAAAGGCGTCGACCTCAGCGAGAACGGCATGGCCATGGATGCCATCCGCGAGGTCGGCCCCGGCAGCCATTTCCTGGGGGCGGCCCATACGCAGGCGAATTTCGAGCAGGCCTTCTACCGCTCGAACGTCGCCGACAACAACAGCTTCGAGCAGTGGCGCGAAGACGGCGAACTCGATGCCGCCCAGCGCGCCAACCGGATCTGGAAAGAGACGCTTGCGAACTACGAACCGCCGCCGCTGGACGAGGCGACCGACGATGCGCTCAAGGCTTTCATGGATCGCCGCAAGTCGGAACTGCCGGACAAGGAGTGACCGGACGATGGCACGAGTCCGAACAACGACGCGTACAATCCGCCGCAGCGAACAGCCGTTGTCCGCGTCAAGCCCAACGAAGCCCGGCGTCATGAACACCCACGCTCGGATAGCGGAGTTTGGCCGGTGTGCCGAAGCCCCGGTCGGCGACGCGGAAACGAGTACCGAACCGGTACTCGTGATTTCCTGCGGCGCGCTTGCCAGGGAACTGCACGCGATCCGGCAGGCCAACGGCTGGGACCACCTGCACATCCGGTGCATCGATGCCAGGCTGCACCACCGCCCCTCGCTGATTCCGGAGCGGTTGCGCAAAGAGATTGCCCGGGCCCGCACCGGCTACCGGCGCGTTTTCGTCGCCTACGCCGACTGCGGCACCTATGGCGAGATCGACCGGATACTGGCTGCGGAGCCGGGCATCGAACGGCTCCCCGGCCTGCACTGCTACGAGTTCTTCGCCGGCGCCCCGGAGTTCGGCCGCTTGTCCGAGGAGGAGCCGGGAACCTTTTACCTGACGGACTTCCTGGCGCGCTTCTTCGACCGGTTCGTCATGGGCGCCCTGATGCTCGACCGACACCCCGAGCTCATCGAGTCGTTCTTCGGCAACTACCGTCGGATAGTCTATTTGTCGCAGACCCTGGACGACGGGCTGCTCGCCGCCGCCAGGCGGGCGGCCGAAACGCTGAATCTCGAATTCCACCACGTTCACTGCGGTTACGGCGCGCTGGAGGCCGAGGTCGCCGCGTTCGCTCGCGGGGAACGGTCGGGTTCCGGCGCCGAGGACCGCGTCATCTGCCGTTCGGCGGCCTGAACGATGGAAAAGATCGTGGTCTGTTGGCGCGACATCCCATCGCAGGTAATCGTCAAGAACGGCAGAAAGCGCGCCAGGGCGCTCTTGAGCCCCCGCTTCCAGCAGGCGGTGGACCGGGCGGCGATGCGCGCCAGGAAGCGCAGCGAAGACGCCTACATGAGCGAGTGGGTGCGCAACAGGAGCCGCCTGGAGCCCGGCTGTGAAGACCACTCCGGCCTGCAGGGAATCGCCGACGCAATCGCACGGGAACTTGAGCGCGCCTATTCCGACGAGCGCCTGCTGGCACTGATCAGGAATCACGGCGTATCGGACGGATGCCCCAACCCGGGGACAAAACAGTGACCGGGCGGGGATTCGAATCACCCGGGAAACCGACCCGCGAACAGGGAGTCTAACGTGGCGATGATGGACAAGTACGCGATGCGCCTCTGGTCCGTGCGCAACGCGCGCTGGCTCGCCCGCCTCTACAACGGTCTGGAGAGCTTCCTCGCCCTGCTGCATCCACTGTTCGTGCGCATCGGCTACGAGCGCCTGGACGGCTACTTCCTCGCCGTGGAGAAGAAGATCAAGGGCTTTTTGTTCGACTCCCAATCCTGCGGCCAGTGCACACTGAAACTCACCGGCATGTCGTGCCCCATGAACTGCCCGAAGCGGCTGCGAAACGGGCCTTGCGGGGGCGTCCGACCGGACGGCAACTGCGAGGTCATTCCGGATATGCCCTGCGTTTGGGTCGTCGCCTGGGAAGGCCGCCGGCGGCTGGACCCCGACCTGCGGGCGGTACGGTTCGTGCTGCCGCCCGCGGACGATCGGCTGAAAAACACTTCAGCCTGGTTGCGCGAGGTTCGGAAACGTCATGCGCATCCGGAACCGGTCATTCCGGCGCGCAACCCGGGCCAGCAACCGGGCCGTCATCCGGAGGAACACCCGGGACAGCACCTGGAGCAACACCCGGTAGTACACCTGGAGCAAAGCCATGCGGTTTGACGACGAGCCGGATCCGGGCGAGAACCTGCCCATCCTCCCCGGTCATTTCTCGCCGGGGCGCCTGGAACGGGTGCTGCGGTCCGGCGCATTCGCCGTGACGGCGGAAGTGTCGCCGCCCGACTCCGCCGACCCTGAAGATGTCTACGAACGGGCCGCAGTATTCGACGGCTGGGTCGACGCCATCAACGCCACCGACGGCTCCGGCGGCAATTGCCACATGTCGAGCGTCGGCGTCTGTTCGCTGTTGACCCGGCGCGGCTACGCCATGATCCTGCAGATGACCTGCCGGGACCGGAACCGCATCTCCATACAGGGCGATGCGCTCGGCGCCTCCGCCATGGGCGTGGCCAACATCCTGTGCCTCACGGGCGATTCCGTCTCGAACGGCGATCATCCGGAGGCCAAGGCGGTCTTCGATCTCGACTGCATGACCCTGCTCGGCACGCTACGCACCATGCGCGATGAGGGCGAGTACCTGAGCGGCCGCAAGATCAAGAGCCCGCCGCGGGTCTTTCTGGGCGCTGCCATCAATCCCTTCTCTCCCCCCCATGACTTCCGGCCGGTCCGCTTCGCCCAGAAAGTGGTCGCCGGCGCCCAGTTCGTTCAGACGCAGTACTGCTTCGACATCGACCGGTTCAAGCGGTACATGCAGCGGGTACGCGACGAGGGGCTGCACGAACAGGTGTTCATCCTGGCGGGCGTAGGCCCGCTGGCATCGGCCCGCGCCGCCGAGTGGATACGCACGAACGTACCGGGCGTGTTTATACCGGACGCCTGCATCGACCGGCTCAAGGGCGCAAAGGACCAGGCGCAGGAAGGCGTGGAGATCTGCAAGGACGTCATCGGGCAACTGCGCGAGATCGAAGGCGTGCACGGGGTGCACATCATGGCCTACCGACAGGAGCATCGGGTCCCCGAGATCGTGGCAGGCTCGGGCATACTGGAAGGCCGGACGCCCTGGCAACCCGCAACCGCACAAGCAGCATCGGGAGCAGCCTGATGACCGACACCATCGTAAGTTCCGCCACCCGGGAGGTCGTAATCGGCTTCGACCGGCCCTTCGTAATCATCGGCGAGCGCATCAACCCGACCGGCCGCAAGGTGCTGGCCGCCGAGATGAAGGTTGGCGACTACAGCCGGGTGACGGCCGATGCCGTCGCCCAGGTGCAGGCCGGTGCTCACATGCTCGATGTCAACGCCGGCATTCCGCTTGCGGATGAGCCGGCGATCCTTGCCGAAGCCGTCAGGCTGGTCCAACAGGTCACCGATGTGCCCCTGTCCATCGATTCCTCCATCGTGGCGGCCCTGGCATCGGGCCTGGCCGTCTACCAGGGCAAGGCGCTCGTAAACTCGGTGACCGGCGAGGAAGACCGGCTCGAGTCGGTGCTGCCCCTGGTCGCCAAGCACGGTGCCGCCGTCGTCGCCATTTCCAACGACGAGTCCGGCATCTCGGAAGACCCGAACGTGCGCTTCGAGGTTGCCAGGAAGATCGTCGAGCGCGCCGCCGACCACGGCATCCCGAGAAGCGACGTGATCGTCGACCCGCTGGTGATGCCCATCGGGGCCATCAACAGCGCCGGGCGCCAGGTGATGCAAATCGTCAGGCGCCTGCGCGACGAACTGAAGGTGAACACCACCTGCGGCGCCTCGAACGTGAGTTTCGGCCTGCCGAACCGCGGCGGCATCAACAGCGCCTTCCTGACCATGGCCATCGGCGCCGGCCTCACGTCGGCGATAACCAACCCGCTGCACACCGAAGTCATGCAGGCCGTGCTTGGCGCCGACGTGATGATGGGCAACGATCCGGATTGTTCACGCTGGATCCGGCAATACCGAGAGCCTGCCCCACAGGCTGCGAACGGGGGGCGGCGACGGGAACGGGGGCGCCGCCGCCGGGCCTGATCCCGGCGAGCCATGCAACCCAACGCCAAAGTCGTATTCACTCCTGCCGGCCGGCGGGGAACCTTTCCGTTCGGTACATCCGTTCTGGACGCGGCGCGGGAACTCGGTGTCGACATCGCCTCGATCTGCGGCGGCCGAGGCCTGTGCGGGCGCTGCCAGGTCCTGTGCAGCGAGGGCGACTTTCCGAAGCACGGCATCGTCTCCAGCAGAGAGCATCTCTCGCCGTTCACGGCCACCGAGCGGGACTACGGCGCCAGGCGCAAGCCCCTGGCGCCGGGCCGGCGACTGAGCTGTCACGCCACCGTCCAGGGCGACCTCGTCATCGATGTGCCGCCGGAGAGCCAGGTGCACCGCCAGGTGGTCCGCAAGGAGGCTGACCGGCGGACCATCGAGCTCGACCCCGTGGTTCAGCTCTACTACGTCGAAGTGGACGAAGCGCTCCTCCATGACTCCAGAAGCGACCTCACGCGCCTCCGGGAAGCTCTGGAAGAGCAGTGGAATCTCACCGGCCTGTCCTGCGGCACCCGGGTTACCGCGGGCCTGCAGGCGGCGCTGCGGGAGGGCAAGTGGTCCGTCACGGTGGCCGTGCACCGGGCCCGGGAAATCATCGCGCTGTGGCCCGGATATCGGGACGAGGTCTGGGGGCTCGCCATCGATGTCGGCTCGACCACCATCGCCGCCCACCTCTGCGCCCTGTCCAGCGGCGAAGTGGTCTGTTCGAACGGCATGATGAATCCGCAGATCCGTTTCGGCGAGGACCTCATGAGCCGGGTCTCCTACGTCATGATGCATCCGGAAGGCAGCAGTGAGATGACCCGGGCGGTCCGGGGTGCGATCAACGAACTCATCGACCGTACGAGTGCCGACGCCGGCATCGGCGCCGACGACATCCTGAGCATCGTGATCGTCTGCAACCCGGTGATGCACCACCTCCTGCTGGGCCTGAGCCCGGTGGAACTCGGCGGTGCGCCCTTTGCCCTGGCGGTCGACACATCTTTGTACGTGCCGGCGCGGGATCTCGACATCGCCGCCAATCCCGGCGGCGTGGCCTACGTGCTGCCCTGCATCGCCGGCCACGTTGGGGCCGATACCGCTGGCGTGATCCTCTCCGAACAGCCGCATGACCGGGACGGGATCAACCTCGTCGTGGACATCGGCACCAATGCGGAAATCGTGCTGGGCAACCGGCACCGGCTGCTGGCCTGCTCGAGCCCCACGGGCCCGGCTTTCGAAGGCGCCCAGATCAGTTGCGGCCAGCGGGCGGCGCCCGGAGCCATCGAACGTGTACGCATCGATCCACGCACACTCGAGACCCGCATCAAGGTCATCGGGTCGGACCTCTGGTCGGACGACCCGGGCTTCGCCGAGTCGGTGCCCGGCGGCATCGTGACCGGCATCTGCGGCTCCGGAATTATCGAAGCGGTTGTCGAAATGCTGCTGGCGGGGGTTCTGAGCGGCGACGGCGTCATCGAAGACGGGATGGCCGGCCGCAACGAACGCCTGGTGCGCGACGGGAGGACGTTCTCATTCGTGCTCCATCAGGGCGACCCGGTCATTTCCGTCACGCAGAACGACGTGCGCCAGATTCAGTTGGCGAAGGCTGCTCTCTACGCCGGCGTGAAACTGCTCATGGACCGGCTGGACGTCGATTCGGTGGACAGCATCCGCCTGGCGGGCGCCTTCGGCAGCCACATCGACGTGAAGTACGCCATGGCGCTGGGCATCATTCCCGACTGCCCGCTCGAGGCGGCCGGCCCGGCCGGCAATGCCGCCGGCACCGGGGCGCGCATCGCGCTCCTGAACAACGCCTCCCGCGAAGAGATCGAGACGGTGGTGAGACGGATCGAGCGGGTGGAGACGGCGGTGGAACCGAAGTTCCAGGAATACTTCGTCAACGCCATGGCCATTCCGCACAACAGCGACCCGTTTGTGAACCTGCAAGCGGCGTTCCCGCTCCCCCACCGCGGCGAAACCCCGCAGGGCGCGAACGTCACCGCCCTGGCATCGCGTCGGCGGCGCCGGCGTCACGGCAAGCGAGCCTGACGGGGCGGACTCGACCCTCGGCCGGAATTCCCGGAACATGGATGCGCAGCGCAGACCGGGAAGCTCGCATGACTGAGGGGAAGGAAATCGGAACAGGGGCACCGGACACTGCCGCGGCGCTATCCGTCGCCGCAACCGGGGTCTGGAAGGGTCTGCATCCCGGCATGGCGCTGGCGGCCAAAGGCATGGTACTGGTGTTCGTGGTCCTTTCCGTCGCCTTTCTCGACCAGGCGGGCGTCCTGTATTCCGAGGTCCGGGCCTGGATAGAGAGTACGCTCGACTGGTACTACGTGCTGACCGTGTGCGTTGCGGTGTTCGTCTCCCTGTTCCTGATGTGCAGCCGCTACGGCAACTACCGGCTTGGCGACGACGATGCGCGGCCGGAGTTCAGCACCTTTTCGTGGCTGGCAATGCTGTTCTCGGCGGGCCTCGGTATCGGGCTCCTGTTCTTCTCCATCGCCGAACCGCTCTATTACCTCGACAACAGCGCCCCAGGCGGCTACCCCAACAACCCGCACGCAGACCGCGCCGGCGCCCTGCTGCTCGACGTGCAGCGGGCGGAGCACGCGGTGCGCGTCACCTACATGCACTGGGGGATTCACGCCTGGTCGGTGTACGTGATCGTCGGCCTCTGCCTCGCGTGGTTCGGCTTCCGCAAGAAGCTGCCGCTGACGCTCCGCTCCGCCCTCTATCCCGTGATCGGCGATCGGATTTACGGCACTCCGGGCCATCTCGTCGATCTGCTGGCGGTATTCGGCACCGTCTTCGGCGTCGCCACGTCCCTGGGGCTGGGCGTCAAGCAGATGGGCGCCGGGCTGGATACCCTGTTCGGTCTCGACCCGGGCATCGTCACGCAGATCGGCCTGATCGCGGCGATCTCAACCGTGGCCACCCTGTCGGCGGTCTCCGGCGTCGGTCGGGGCATCCGCATCATCTCCGAATGGAATGTCTACCTCACCGTCGTGCTGCTCGGGTTCTTCCTGTTTTTCGGCCCGACCCAATGGTTGCTGGGATTTTTCGCCACCACCGCCGGCGACTACCTGTGGGCGGTGATTCCAATGGGGTTCTGGACCGCGGCCGACGACGCCACCGAGACCTGGCAGAGCAACTGGACGGTCTTCTACTGGGGCTGGTGGATAAGCTGGGCCCCCTTCGTCGGCATGTTCATCGCCCGGATTTCCAGGGGTCGCAAACTCCGGGAATTTGTCGCCGGGGCCATGTTCGTACCGACGGGCCTGGGCGTGTTCTGGATCGCCCTCCTGGGCGGCAACGCCATCCACCTGGAGCTTTGGGCGGACGGCGGCGCCGGCACGGCGGGCATCATGGACCTGGTGCGCGGCGGCAACCTCGAAGCCGCCCTGTACGGCACCATCGCCTCGATGAGCCACCTGTCCTGGCTCGTCTGGCTCATTTCAGCGCTTGCCACCTTCCTGCTGGCAACCTGGTTCATCACCTCCTCGGACTCGGGCACGCTGGTGATCACCACCATGCTGAGCATGGGCGACGATCATCCGCCGCAGCGGTTCCGCGTGGTCTGGGGGCTGGGTCAGGGGCTGGTGGCCGCGGTGCTCCTGCTGGCCGGCGGCCTGCAGGCGCTGCAGACGGCATCGATCGTCGCGGCGCTGCCGGTGAGCATCGTGCTGCTTTTCATGATGTACGGGCTGCTGAGGTCGCTTGCCCTGGATTCCGGTGCGGTAACCGCAACGGCGGGTTCGGCGCAAACTGATTAACTTGCATGGAATAACTTAACTATTTGATTTTAAATAAAAAGTTGTTTGACATAAAATCGTCAGTCTCAACAGCAAGTTCGCATACGGCGCTTCCCTTTCGGCGCACGGCCACATCGTCCAGCGGTACGCCAGGTTTTCGGACGAGCTTAACGCGCCGAAAGGGAAGCGCCGTATGCGAACTCTTTCCCGGGATTCGGCATTGTTCTTTCCACGTCGGCGCTGCCGTTTACGCTATAGTGCGCGCTCCAAAATTTGGGGCACACTGAAATGACTGCACTCAGAGACAAGGTGGCGGTGGTCACCGGGGCCAGCCGCGGCATCGGCAAGGGCATTGCGCTGGCGCTCGGCGAAGCCGGGGCCACGGTTTACCTCACCGGCCGCACTACCGGCGACGGCGACCGCACCATCGATACCACGGCGCGCCTGGTCACCGAGAACGGCGGCGACGGCCGGGCCATCCAGTGTGATCACTTCATTGACGAACAGATCGGGGCGGTATTCGAGCAGGTCAGGTCCGAAGCCGGCAGGATCGATCTGCTGGTCAACAACGTCTACAAGATTCCCGACCCGCCGGCCTGGGGCGGCGGTTTCTGGAATCATCCGCTGCAGATCTGGGACGACCAGGTGGGCATCGGGCTCAGAGCCCATTACGTGGCGAGCTGGTATGCGGCACCGCTGCTCTTCGAGGCCGGCCCTGGCGGCGCCATCCTGAATATCTCTTCCGCCGGCGGGCAGGGCTATGCGTTCTCCTGCTCCTACGGCACCGGCAAGGCCGGCCTAGACCGCTTGACCGCGGACATGGCCATCGAGTTGCGGCCCAAGGGCATAGCGGCCATAGCCCTATACCCCGGCGCCGTGAGCACGGAATTCATCATCGACGCCGCCAAGCAACAGGGCATGGACCTGACCAACGCGCAGACGCCGCTGTTCGTCGGCCGTTGTGCCGCTGCGCTCCTGGCCAGCGACAAGCTGATGGAACGCACGGGCACGATTCAGTGGGTTGAGGACCTGGGCGAAGAATTTGACGTTTTCGATGAGAACGGTCAACGGCCGCCAAGACAGCGGGAGCGCGACGGGTCGTAGACAGCCCCTTCCCCGTCCTCGCCGGAAAACATTCCGCAGTCTGGCGAATACCACCGCCCCAAGATTCCGACTACGCGCGGCCCTGGCAGCGAGCATCAGTGTCGCGCCCAGCGCGTGTCCTGGTTGAGAAACATGTGAGACTCGGCAGCCACTCTTCGGAAAACTGATCTAATCGAGATCTCACGGGGGTGGGCGCTACACATTCCCGGAGCGGAGCGAGCGGAATGTGCAGCGCGCCGCGCGACTCAACGCATAGGCATGGCTCAAAACGTCCCCGCCGTTGACCTTGTCCTAGACGAGATAAAACCGGAACCCGACTGCTTCCTTCGCTTTCGCATGCAGTGCCTTACAGAGCTTCTCGACTGTTTTCGGCGTTACCAGACTCATTCGTCAATCGCCTCGCGCTCGCTCCTGCCAGCACTATTCCCAGACCAAGTCCCAGACCAAGGGTCCTTTCCTTCACCGGCATTACCTGGCTTCCTCGGTACTACGACCCTCTCCGCCACCCCAAGGGGCCGGTTCTGCGCCTCACAGCGCCACCGTCGGCCGACGCCGCTTGCCAGCCGCCCCAAGGGGCTTCCCGTGTTGCACACAACCCCTCTTTCGTACATGCCGTCGCCACTACCCCGGCGGAACCGTTGGGTGCATGCGTCGTTCGCTTCCCCAACGACGGCGGCCTTCCCCGTAATTCAGGCGGGTCGGCTTCCGCATTGCCCTTTTCGAGGCCTGCTCAGCGTTCACTGCACGTGACGGCCTGTACGCTCGCCAAGTCCCTTACGGACCCTCTACACCAGAAGCTTCGACCGGTTCGTTACCTCCACGGCCGTTCCGATTGCTACCGGCTGGAACGACTCTTGCCGGGTGGGGTTCGCACCCACTAAGGTTGTGCACCTTTGCACGGCGCACCGAATAATCCCGGCTAGAGTACCTCGTCTAGCTTTGGCGGACACAACGCATATGTCGCGAAAAGACGTCAATACCGATTCCAAGTCGAGGCGGAACGAAACGTCTCGGGTAACCTGGGCCGCCGCAATTGCATTCGGCGTGGTGATTGCCGCAGCCCCATTGAGTGCGTTCACTCACGAGCCCGCGCCTCTTTTTTCCTCGTCGCCCGAATTCGAAGTCGCCCCCCGCACCGGAGAACCGTCGGCGAAGGACTATTCGAGGTCGTCGATCAGCGCTGTCAATGACCCTACCTCTCGTCCCGCAACGCTTCGGATTCGCTCGGCAAAACTGGACCTTGACCACCTCCGAGTTCTGAAAGAATCGGACTCCGATGCTGCAACCGAACTGAACCTGTTCGGCAACGCCTCCTTTTCGCTCGTCTCTCCAATGTTCGGCCCCACAACCGCCGGCTATTCGCTCTCCGGAGACCTTGAGGGCGTACCCCTGGGCACGGCGACGCTGGTCGTAAACGATGAGATCGTTGTCGGCTCCGTGCACACCGCACGGGAAATCTACACCATCCGCTCCATCGGCAAAGGAGGTCTGGTTCAGATTCGTCAGGTTCACCCGGATTTCATCGAATTCGACGAACCGGACGCCTTGCGTGTTGACCAGAAGAGTGCTGCCAAGGGCGGAGGCGGGAGCAGGGCCGCCTCAGTGAGCGACGACGAAGAGACAATCGTCGACCTGTTGGTCGTCTGGTCTTCGGAAGCCGAAGACGAGGCGGGTAGCCGTGAACACCTGGTCGCAACCATCGACCACCTTGCCGCGCACGCCAACAAGGTATTCGCAGACAGCGGCGCCCGAGTCCGGCTGAGTATTCCGCACATGCAGCAGGTGGACACCGAGGACGACGGCGGCCTGAACGTGTGGCATTCGCTCACCGGAACCGTATCGGGCTTGGACGAGCGGAACGTACGCGAGGAGGTACTGGAACTCCGCGACAAGGTGGGTGCAGACCTCGTGCACTTTCTCGCAAGCGGGTATCCCTGCACCGGCCTTGCCCACATACCCATCTCCGCGGACGAAGCAGAAATTTCCTTCATCAGCGCGTCGAAATACGCCTGTGCAAGCAACGTCTTCATCCACGAGATCGGACACAACTTCGGCCTGTTTCACGACCGTTACCTGGACGCGCACAAGACATCGAAACTCGCCCCGTACAACCACGGCTATGTGAACCAGGCGGCTTTCGAGCCCGACGCGCCCGCTGCGTCGGGCTGGATCACTGTCATGGCTCGTAACGATCAATGCTCCGAGTTGCAGTTTCAATGCCACTGGCTGCCGCGTTTCTCGAATCCCGACCATGAGTACATGGGCGATGCACTGGGCGTCCCTGGCGAGGTGGAGACCTACACGGTCGACGGCCCGGCGGACGCACGGCGCACGCTGAACGAAATGCGATCGGTCATTGCGGGTTACCGGGACCCTCACGCAAACCTGTCGGTCTCGTCGACTGTCACCAAGACCGCGCTGGACAGGTCGGAAAGTTTCAGGTTAATGGCCGACATCACCAATCGTGGCCGGGTGGACGCCGCCGCGACAACGCTTGTCGCGTACCGATCCTCGGACGCGGAATTCTCGAGCGACGACGAAGAAGCCGGACGGGTGGACGTGCTCGCGCTGGATGCATCAAGCGCCGTTTCCCGCACCCTGGACCTGACCGCTCCGGCCGACCCGGGAGCGTATTACTACTTCGCATGCGTGGATGATGCCTTGGCTGCTGTCCCCTGCGACAGGGTGCAGGTCACCGTGGGGCCGACGGTCTCGATTGCGGATGCCGAGGCGACCGAGGGGCAGGCGTTGCGCTTTCCGGTCAGCCTTTCGTCGACCTTTCCGGTCGACATCCATGTGAACTACAGGGTGTCAACAGACACCGCGGTGGACGGTATCGACTTCGATGCGAGAAGCGGCGCCTTGTCGATTCCGGCCGGCGAGGAAGTCGCCTGGATCGAGGTCGTCACGCTCGACGATGCGGTTGCCGAACCACCCGACAGGCTCCGCGTGGCCCTCGCGGCCGGCACACCCCGCGCACCAGACGGTCCCGTAGTATCCACGGATGCGGGGACCGCAGCAGGAACCATCATCGACGACGACGGCGAGTTCGCCATTCCCGACGGGCGGCTCCGGAGCGCGGTCCTGCAGGGGCTGGGAAAAGAGCCGGACGACCACCTCTCGATGGAGGACATGGCAGGCCTGACCGAACTCGTCGCCAATAGTGTTGACGATCTTACCGGGTTGGAATTTGCGACGGGCCTGTTGTCACTGCAGCTTCCCGGGCTGAAGGCCTCCAACCTGTCCGCCCTGGGACACCTGCCCGCTCTCAGGTCTCTGGACATGACGCACTGGCGCGGCAGCGACCTGGAGCCGCTTCGCGGCCTCAAAACGCTCAGAACACTGGATCTGACATTCGCCGCGGTCGAGGACCTTGCGCCCGTAGGCGGGCTTGCGGGATTGCGGCACCTCAAGCTGACGGGTGGTCACTGGATTGACGGCTGTGCCCGGCGCGGCAACATCACCGACATCTCACCCATCTCGGGCCTGGTTGAACTGCGCGAACTCGAACTGTCCTGCAACCGAGTCATTGATCTGACGCCGCTGTCGGCAATGACAAAGCTCCGACAGCTCAGGTTGCCCGGCAATAGCCTTTCCAATCTCGCCGGCCTCGAACACAAGTCCAGCCTGTGGCTTCTCGTGCTGGACGGCAATCCGCTGTCGGACCTCTCGCCGATCCAAGGCCTTATCGGACTGTCGTGGCTGACTTTGAACGGCGCATCTGTATCCGACCTGTCTCCCCTGAGCGGCTTGACCTCGATGACGATCCTGGGACTTGCGAACAATGGGAAGATCTCCAACCTCTCGGCCCTCCAGTCATTGAGGAGGTGCGGCAACCTTGACCTGAGCGGCAACGATATCTCCGATCTTGAGCCGCTCCGGGCCCTGCATGCCCTGGTGGTGCTGGACCTGAGAGACAACCGGATTTCGGAACTCTCACCCCTTTCGGACCTGTCACTGACCAGGCTGTACCTCGACGGCAATCGGATCAAGGACGTTTCTCCGTTGAGCGAGATCGCGCTGACCGAGCTGAGCCTGCGCAGCAACCTGATCGAGAACATCGTACCCCTGGGCGAAATAGCCTCGTTGACCCATCTGTGGCTGGACGGCAACGCGATCAGTGACATCGGACCCCTGTCGAAGCTGTCCCGGCTGCAGCGATTGAGTCTTGGTGGGAACGCGATTGCCGACATTACACCCCTAGCACATCTGGGAGAATTGATTGAAATCGATCTCTCCGACAACTACGTGAGCGACGTCACGCCGCTTGCCCGCCTGCGCCGGCTGGGTAGCTTGAACCTGGGCAATAACCAGATTGCGGACATATCCGTCCTTGCAGACGCCACCCAGCTAGGGGCACTTCGCACACTCTACCTGTACGACAATCCGCTGGGTGCAGACTCGCTGCACGCGTATGTTCCGAGGCTGCGTCAGGCGGGTGTTACGGTCTACCGTGCCGTGGCGCTGGCGATGGATACGTCGGCGAAGGAAGGGGACGACGCGGAGGCAGTGGTGCGCCTGACCGAACCGGCCACGGACCGGGTAAAGCTGACATGGGGCGTGCTAGGCGAGAACGTCGGAGGATTTCGATCGGTGGTGGATGCCAAGTCCACGGCGAGCGACGCCGATTTCGACACGACCGGCGCATGCTTCGACTTTCGCGAAGGTTGCCGGGTCATCGCCCTACCTGCCGGAACAACCGAATCCAGCACGTTCATCCGGCTGCTGAACGACAATCGGCAGGAGCCGCATGAGGTCTTTATCATCGAGTTGTACGGAGGCACCCGCGAACTGCCGCCTGGGGTTTCGTTGCCGTACAAGCGCCCCCGCTGGGTTAACGCGAGGACCTCCCAGGCGGTGGGGCTCATCGTCGACCGGGCGGGGCCTTCGCATATGGCACCCTTGTTCCCAGCGGCCGGCGACGGCGTACGCGAGGGATTCATGCGCGTCGTCAACCGCGGCGGTAGAAACGCAGTACATATCGAAGCGATCAGGCCCGACGGCGCAATTTCGCCGACCACCCTGTCGATTCGCCGCGGGCAAACGCTCCATTTCAATTCGAACGACCTTGAGAACGGCAACTTCGGCAAAGGGTTGAGCCGCGGGACAGGAGCTGGGCCGAACAACTGGCGTCTGCGAGTCTGGTCAAACGACATCCAGGCGCTCTCATACATCCGCACGGCGGACGGTTTCCTTACCAGCATGCACGACCTGGTCGCACAGGGGCCGGACGGCACCTGGCGCGTTCCGATCTTCAACCCAGCCAGCAATACCGACCAGGTCAGCCAACTGCGGATTCTCAACGAAGGCGATACGGAAGCGGACATCGAAATAACCGGCATAGACGACGACGGCAATCGGGCAGGCACGATTCGCTTGGCGCTTGCAGGTGGGACATCACGCACGATCACGGCGCAGGAACTTGAGTCCGGCCAGGAACTGGATGGGGGGTTGGGCGATGGCCGCGGGAAGTGGCGGCTGACTGTTTCCTCGGATGCGCCTGTGGCTGTCGCGAATCTGCTCCGGAGCCCCACCGGACATGTGACGAACCTGTCCTCCATGCCGGCAAACCAGGTAATCGATGAAAATGGAACAACACACCATATCCCCTACTTCCCCTCTGCGGCGGACGCATTGGGGCGTCAGGGATTCGCCCGCGTGGTCAACCGTGGTTCCGACGAGGCGACCGTGCATATCCTTGCCTATGATGACACCGGCCCCGGATACCCCGACTCATTGACGGTGCCTGGCGGTGCGGCGGTGCAGTTCAACTCGAACGATTTGGAGATGGGTAACGCAGGGAAGGGGCTGCAAGGCATTGGGGCAGGCACCGGGGATTGGAGGCTGGAACTCGAGAGCGACATTGAACTCGACGTACTTGCATACATCCGCCACGAGGACGGTTTTCTGACCAGCATGCACGATGTAGCCGCTGAGATGGAGGACCAAAGATACGAATTGCCGATGTTTAATCCGGGCAGCAATCCCAACCAGGTGAGCCGCCTGCTCCTGGCCAACGCCACCACGGAAGATGCAAGCGTGACGATCACTGGCGTGGACGACCGCGGCGTAACCTACGGCGAGGTCAGCCTGGAGGTGGCGGCCCGACGCACACGGATCCTGTCGTCTCAGCAGCTTGAATCGGGCAGCGAGTCGACTATCGGGCGCCTGGGTGACGGCAGTGGCAAGTGGCGCCTGAACGTCGCTTCCGATCAATCCTTGTGGGTGATGAGCCTACTTGAGAGCCGTACCGGGCATCTGACGAACCTGTCAACCGCACCAGAACGCGGCGATTGACAAGCGGCACCCAAACACAATGCTAAAGATTGCGTTTCGGAAGCGCAGGTGTGGGTGACATTGGAGGATTTCGAGCTTCCGTCTAATCCCGGCTAGTTGGCGTCGGAAAGCGCAGCCACCACACGATCGACAACTTCATCCGCCTTGCTGCGCATCTCCTCATCGGTCGCGCCCTGAATGGGGTGCCCGACGAACACCGCGCGCGCATCCTTCATGCCGAGCGCTTCGGCCTGGGTGGCCGCGGCATCGACGAACTCAGTCGATGCGATCGAAACCGCGGGCTTGCCCTGAATCTCGAACCATACCGTGTCATGCAAACTGCACGTGGTACAGGAACCTCAGTCAGCCAGCGCCTCGATCACGAAGTCGTTGCTTGAGGCGATATCCGCCCGCAGTGCGTCCGGCGCCGGTTTCGCGAACGTCGGCTTGGCGTAGCGGTTGATGGATATGCCCGGCAGGCGTTCCTGCAACAGGGCCTCCAGCCGGTCGAGCAGCACGTTGCCGCGCGGCTTGGAGATGTCGAGCAGCGCGACGTTGCCGGATACCGTATCCGGGCGCGGCGTTACCTGACGTTCCACCGGTACGCGTTCGTCGGTGGGGTCCAGAATGGTTACCACTTTTTCCTCCTCTGGTTTCCTGATTCAAACGGCTCTTCGCATTCAGCGTGCCGCTCGAGAGCGCCGCCTGGTGCCGTTCACGACAAAACCTTCCGTGAGACCGGGATGGAACCGGTCTCGCCCATCAGCCAGCCGTGGAAGGCGGCCGAGAAACTGCCCGCCTCGGACCCCGCCACGACGATATGAATATCCGCATCGCTTCGGAACTTCGGCAGCTTCCGGTCCAGCGCTTCGTCTTCCATCTGCTCGGCCGCGGCGCGCTTGATGCCCATGGCGGACCGGTCGTCTTCCACCAGTTCCCGCATGGGGCGGGCGGCGACTTCCTGGATGCGCGCGCGAATCTCGGCCTTGCCGTAACCGTCTCCAGCCAGTTTATCGACATGCTCGGGGGCAATCACCAGCAGCGTCTCGCCCCACAGGCGCGCCCTGGGATGCAGCATGCCCTCGATGCCCAGGCCCAGGCTGCCCGCGAGTTGCGGCCCGGTGCGCGAATCCTGGTCGACCGTCAACACCGGCCCGCTGGTCATTGCGTAGACCGTCACGACCGAATCTTCCGGTTCGAACCCGCGCTCGACATGCAGCGGCGTCCAGGGGCTGCGCTCCTCCCATTCCGCGAAGCACATGCTGAACTTCATCGGATTGCCCAGCGTCGACCGTTCCGTGCCGCCGGGCCTGGCACCGCCGATGTTGCGGATCGCCAGGCGCAGCGCCCTGCCGATGGTGGCGTTCGCCCGGTTGCCCTGGCCGAGCGCGCCGAGCTTCATGTTCATGCCGAGCCGGTGGCGGATGGGGCCGTTGACCACCATGACGGGGCTGGCGCCCATGGTCGTCGCCATCACACCGTGAATGTTGAATTCGTCCGTGCAGACGGCTTCGAGCGCCGTCAGCACCACGGGCAGGTACTCGGGTTTGCAGCCGGCCATGACCGAGTTGATGGCCACTTTTTCCACCGTGGCCTCGCCCATGTTTGGCGGAACCGTAGCGATCACTTCATGTGGATCGCGGGTCGTCCCGCCCAACATGCGCATCACCCGCTCGGGCGTGGGCGGGATGAGGGGCATGCCGTCGCTGAACCCCTGGTCGAACATGAATTCGAATTCGTCGTCGTGCGCTGCGATGTCGATGCGCCGGGCGCGCAGGGGGCTGTTCTCAGCCTCCGCCTGCAGGCGCGCGGCAATGGTGGGGTCCGCCGAGCGCGAACCGCATCCCGGGCGCAGCGCCGGAAAAGCCGGCCAGTCGATCTCTAATTGCGGCGCGCCGGACGTCTCCGCCAGATCGTCCAGCGCCTGCCGCCATTCCTCCCGCTCGAAACCCATGAAACGATGACGCGGGCTGCCGTTGGGGTCGGCCACCACGAGCGTGGGCACGATTTCGATATCCCAGGCGAAGGACACCTTGAGCGAGGAATCGTCCAGCAGGGGCACGGTCAGGCCGTGCTTCTCCGCCAAGGCGCGGTTTCCCGTCTCGGTCTGCCCGCAGACGAAAAAGTCCACGCTTTCGCGCAATCCGCCCCAGGCCGCCTCGATGAGCGGCATGACATCGTTGCAGGTGGGGCAGTCTTCCTTGACGAAGCAGACGAACGCCGGCTTCGAACCGGGGAAGGCATGCGGCTCCCCCTGACCATCCTCAAGCAGAAAGGCAGGCGGTTGGGTCATGGCGCCAATCTATCTCAGACAGGATCGGCAATGAAAATCGCAAACTTGCGCGTGGTGTTGCCGCGGTATTCCTCGTAAGGCGCGTAGGCCGCCACCGCAAGCTCCCAGACCCGCTCCCGTTCCGCCTGATCGTCGACTTCGCGCACCCGCATCGCGTGAACCTCGGTCTCGTCCCGGATCTCGACGTTCGGGTCGGCCCGCAGGTTGTAGATCCAAACCGGGTGCTTCGGCCGGCCGCCGAACGAGCCGACCAGCACGTAGCTGTCGCCGTCCTTGACGCGCATCAGCGGAATCTTCCGGATCGCGCCGGTCCTGTTGCCACGGTGGATGACCAGAATGCAGGGCAAACCGGTATCCAGCAGCGTGGTGCCTTCGGTGCCGCCGCTCTTCTCCCAGAGTTCCACCTGGTCGCGAACCCAGTCGAGCGTGGGCGGAATGTATTCGGACATCGGAGAATCCTTTTCTGATGCAATCGCTCGCAGTCTATATCAACCCGGCGAGCGTTGCCGCGCGTGCTTGAGCGGCAGCACGGCGGTGTACTTGATGCGTTCCATGGCGAAGCTGGAACTCACGTCGGACAGGTCGATCGGTTGGATCAGGCGTTGGGCTGCAAGTCTTGATTCAACCGACGGTTGGCACCATCCGAGTTCAATTTCTGAATTGTATACAACAAGATTGACTTATATCAATATCGTTGTATAGTTCTTTAAACGACAATAATGTTTTACAACGATATTGATGTACAAATGAATCGAGTTCCCGATTTCTACACCGGCGCCCCGGTCGATCCCGTCGACCTGAGATTTCGTGGCGCGTTCCTTGAGGAGCTGTGGCAGACGCTGCGCACTCAACACGCGGTGCTGACGGCGCCCCGGCGAACAGGCAAGACCAGCATCATGGATCACTTGCATGATCGACCCGAACACGGATTCTCCGTAGTCTCGATCAACGTCCAGGACTTGACCCACCCGGCAGAATTCTTCCAGGCGCTGCTCGATGCGTTCCACGATGCACACCCGGATTTCCTCCGCGGCCAACTTGCCAAAGGATGGGAGCTGTTGAGTGGCGTCTTGCGCAAGGTCGATGAGATCGACGTTGGCGGATTCAAGCTGGCGCTGAGGCGGAGCGACCCCGAATGGGACAAGAATTGGCGTCAGCACGGCGACAGGCTGCTCGCCCAGGCCCGCAAAACCGGTCGGCCGGTTTTGTTCATCGTCGACGAGTTTCCCGACATGCTGCTCAATCTCGCCCGCGAGAACGAACCGTTGTTGCGCGGGTTTCTGGCCTGGTTTCGCGCGCAACGGCTGAGTCCCGCACCGGCAAGGGACCCGGTCCGCTGGCTTGTCGGCGGCTCAGTCAACCTGAGCGGCACGCTAGATTCGCTCGGGCTGGTGGACCTCATCAACGATCTCGTGGATATCCCCCTGCCTCCGCTCACCGATGAGGACGTCGAGGCTTTCCTGAACGACATGCTCGGCGGGCGCGGCGTTCCATTCGACAACGGCGTCGGGCTACGGCTTGTCGCACGCCTGGGCCGTCCCATCCCCCTGTTCATGCAGATGGCGACCCAGGATCTCTACCGGCTGTGGAAAAGAGAGCAGCGCAAAATCGTCGCCTCGGACGTCGATACAGTATTCGACGCAATGATTGTCAGTTCCGGTGCCCGCCCGCAACTGCAGCACTTCCACTCGCGCATCCGGCAGTACTACGGGAACACGAACGGCTCGATTGCCCACGCCCTGCTCGGACAGATCAGCGCGAGCGAAGAAGGGCTCGGGCGCACGATCCTGCTTCAGGAAACAGAGCGCCTGCTGGCAGATCTCGGGCTCGAATTGCCGCCCCACGAGCGCAGGCAGGTGTTCAATCGGATCATGCTCGACCTGGAAAACGACTTCTACGTCGAAGAGGTAAAGGCAGGGGTCTACAATTTCGCCGGCGGCGTGCTGAAACTCTGGTGGAGGAAATACCATGCCTGAACCGGCAATGAGTACCAACATCGGGCTGTACCGGTCCGGCGTTACCAGCCCGGAACGTCTCCGCCGAACGAGCGTAGGGCGTGACCGGACCCTGGGCAATGCCATCGAGTCCCTGCGCGAGTCGGTGGGCAGGAAGTCGAAACATCACATGTTGTTCATCGGGCCTCGCGGAATCGGCAAGACCCACCTGCTCTCCTGCGTCGAATCGGCGGTGGAATCGGACGAAGCACTGCGTGCGAGCGTGGTCGTTGCCCGGTTTCCGGAGGAATCGAATCAGACGCTGTCTTTTGCCGATTTCCTGATCGGTCTGTGCCGGATATTGAAAGACACCCTCGAAGACGACCCGCTCTGGGCTCAATTGTTCGCCAGCGTAGAAACCGAGGATGACGACGCCATCGTAATCGACACCATCGTGCCGGCCATACGCGAACAGAATCGAATGCGCAAACGCACGCTCCTCGTCATGCTCGAGAACCTGGGCGAGATGTTCACCCGGCAGATACGCAACCAGCGGGACATCGCCTCGTTGCGCAAGTTCTTCATGGGCGACAACGGCTGCCTGCTATTGGCCACCGCACCGATGCATTTCGACGGAATCACAGACATGGAGCAGCCGTTTTACGCCTTCTTCGACATCCAGATTCTGGAGAACCTGAGCTTCGAGGAGGCCGTCGAGGTAATCCGGAGGAACCTCGAATGGGATACCCGCACAGATCTCCTCGAAACTTTCGAAGATATGCGTCCCAAGCTGCAAGCGCTATACAAAATGACCGGGGGAAACCCACGGCTGACCCTCATGCTCTACGAGTTGATCGCCAACGAATCGGTTGCCCGTGTACATGATCAGTTTCATCTGCTCCTCGACAGGATTTCACCTTTCTATCAAAGCCGGCTTACCGACCTGTCGCCCGCTCAGCGAGCAGTTCTGGAATGCCTCGCCGGAATGCGCGACCAGGATAAAACTCCGGCGGCAATAGCCCGGCGCATGCGCATGAGCCAGCAGGAAATCTCGTCGCTTCTCAAGCGCCTTTCCGATGCTCACTACTTGCGCTCCAGCCAGAATCCGCAAGACAGACGCTCGCGCCTTTACACCATTCGCGAGGGATTCTTCGACCTCTGGCTGGCAATGAATCTCTCTCGCAGCGCGCGCAAACGCCTGCCGTTTCTCCTCGAGTTCTTCGAACTCTTCTACCCAAGCATTGACGCGCGGGAAAAGAAACGGCGGGAATTGCGCGAGCAACTCGCCTCGGAAGGTGACGGCGATGCGGAAAAGGCGCTCGACTATCTCAGTGAAATCGGCAGCGAAAAGGAACGTGCGGGCGCAAAGTTCGATATGGCAACAGATTTCGCTGCCCTGGGTGTGTCCGATCAGACTGTCAAGTACGTGCTGGAAGCCGCACCGCTGGCTGGCGACGACGTGAGTCTACCCATCGCACGCTTCGTCACGGGCGCTGAGTCTGCCTCAGACTATCTGTCGGAAATAGAAGAGATGATCGCTTGCTGGGAAGCGCATCGAAGTGGCGAATTCGAAGCATTTGCCCACCGGTTGATTTCCATGGGAGAGAAATTGACGCTGGGCAGCTTTTCCGAAACCAAACTTTCTTTCCTTCGGAATACGCTCGAAAGCTTGGGCGATTCAGAAGAGCGAGTGGAACAACGACTGAAGATTGCCACTGTACTGTACGAACTTGCGCGGTGGGAGGAGTCTGAAGAACTGCTTCGCGCCGCGCTTGCCGAGGCCAAGACATTCCCGGGATCGAAACTCGTGGCGACGGCGGCCAACGACCTGGGGCTCCTGTTAAAGGACACCAACCGGTTCACGGAGGCCGAGCCACTGTTCCGGCAGGCCCTCGCTGTCGATGAATCCACCTTCGGAAGCCAGCACCCGAAAGTGGCGATAGATCTGAACAACCTGGCCCTCCTTTTGCAAGACACCAATCGTTTCGTGGAAGCCGAGACCTTGATGCGGCGAGCCATCGCAATCGAGGACGCGGCTTATGGAAGGCTTCATTCGCGACTGGCGATAGGTTTGAACAATCTGGCGTGCCTCCTGCACGACACAAACCGTATTGGCGAAGCGGAGCCATTGTTCGAGCAGGCTCTCATGGTCGACCAGAGAGTATTCGGACACGAACACCCCTCTGTAGCTAACCGCTTGAACAATCTAGGGAGGCTGTATCACGAAACCAGCCGCACTGAGGAAGCCGAGCCGTTGCTCCGGCGTGCCCTGGCAATCGACGAGGCAGCGTTCGGACACGAACACCCCACCGTGGCTAACCGCCTAAACAATCTGGCGCTGGTGCTCAAGGACACGGGCAGGATCAAGGAAGCCGAACGAATGTTTCGCCAGGCACTCCGCATCGATGAGGTCGCATTCAATGCGCAACACCCAAAAGTGGCGATTCGCCTGACCAACCTTGGGCTTCTGCTGCAGGAAACCGGTCGGCTCGAAGAAGCGGAGCTATTGATGCGCAGGGCTCTCGACATCGATGAGGCCGCATTCGGGTCCCATCACCCGACTCTGGGAACAGACTTGAACAATCTGGCGGTGCTGCTGCAGGACGCTGGCCGATTCGAGGAAGCGGAACCGTTGTTGCGCCGAGCCCTCCGTATCGATGAGGCCGCATTCGGTGGCCAACACCCGAAATTGGCGATTAGACTGAATAACTTGGCGCTTCTGCTAAAAGAGACGAACCGGGTCGAGGAAGCGGAGCAATCGATGCGGCGCGCTCTCGACATCCTGGATTCCTTCCGTGTGCAAACCGGACACGAACACACCCATTTCCGGCGCGCGAAAGCAAACTATCTGGCGTGCCGCCAGCCGTGATGCGGCTTCGAACGGCGCAGTTCGGACTCCACGTCGGTATCCGGCAAATACACGATCAATCAAGATTCGGCGTCGGGCGCAACCGCTCTACCGTTCTCGGGGCTGTCAGCGCCTCGGTACGGGCTTCCGGTGCGAGCAACAAGTCCTTGACGCGGGGGCCGGCAGCTCTCTTCAACCTGCGCCACTCGTCAATCGGAATTAGCACCGCTGTTTGAACTCCTCGCCGGATCACTATCTGAGGTCCTTCCGTCAAACTAGTGTCCTGTGTCACAAATACGCTACCTTTCAGCGTGCCGCACAAGGTCTGTGGCAAGGCGCGGCCCGCAGCCAATATCGAGCATATTGGCAAGGGTCGCAACGCAGCCACAGGCCTTGTGCGGCGCGCCCTTCGGGAGGGCGCAAAACCGCCGAGGGCCGTGTTGCGGCCCTTGCCAATGTCCAGACATTCGCTGCGGACCGCGCCTTGGCGTCTTGAACCTGCCAGCTTCCATTCATGTCGGCACCTCGATGACCTGTCTGACCGCATATATGACTATCTGGAAGACACCGCAAGAGGCAAACGACGGAACTGTGCGTGAGATTTCACGGTATCGGGGCCATGGCGAACTAACGCAAGGGATCAATTTCCAGGTCGCTGGCGGCAGAGCCGTGTCGATCCGTGGAGCACGCCCGGTCAGGCCGTTGTTCGTTCATTGCCGGAATAGACGTTGAACCGGTACGCCCTGGATTCCCGGGCCGGAATGTCAGCGCCGACACGCCGGGCGGACTCGCCGGCGCTGAACACCCAGGCACAGGTCAATCGTGCCGCTGGCGGCGAGGGCCGGCCACCCCTAGAATCCCCCTCCCATGTTCACCAACAATCCTTTCGCCGGGATTCCTGCGTCCATAGAGCCCGGTGTTCCGGAGGCTTTTGTCATCGCGATGGCGGTGCTCGTGTTCGCCGGCACCCTGTTCGATGTCGTGCACAAGCGAAGCGCCCGCTATTTCTTCGGCAACTGGCGCCAGGCCAGGAACCGGGGGTCGAAACGAATCGGCGGCGGGGAAATGGCATCGCTGGCCGTCCGGACGCTGTGCTCGGAGGTGCTGGCCTCGGGCGAATTCTGCAGCACGCGGCGCCGGATCGCGCACCTGTTGACCATGTACGGTTTCCTTGCCCATGTCATCGCCTCGGCACTCCTGGTTCTCGGCTACCCCGGGTCCGTCGGCACGGCGCCGGCCGTTCTCCCGTGGGCCTGGCATATCGGCGCGCTGATGGTCTGCATCGGCGGGTACTGGTTCTGGTTCTTCATTCGCGCCGATGTCGTGGCGGAGGGAAACTCTCCGTTCCGCATCGTGCGCGCGGACCTGTTCGTACTGTCGTTGCTTGCGAGCGCTACCGCGGGCCTGATCTGGTCGCTGCTGCAGACCGCAGGCGCAACGGTGGGCACAACGCTGTGCTTTGGCCTGTACGTCATCGCCAACACCGTGCTGTTCGGATCCGTGCCCTGGTCCAAGTTCGCGCACATGTTCTTCAAACCCACCGCGGCGTTCGGGAAACGGGTGGCCGATGCGAACGGTTCGAGGAACGGGCTGCCGGCGCCGGCGGACAAACCCGAGGTATTCGGTAGCGCGCGCCGGTTGCCTCGAAGTTTCTGATCGGTCGGAGGAGCCATGCCGACTTTCGTGTACATGACCCAATGCGATGGCTGCGGACACTGCGTGGACATCTGCCCCTCCGACATCATGCACATCGACAGCACCCACCGCCGCGCCTACAACATCGAACCGAACATGTGCTGGGAGTGCTACTCCTGCGTCAAGGCCTGCCCGCAGAACGCCATCGACGTGCGCGGGTACGCCGACTTCGCCCCCCTCGGACACAGCGTCCGGGTGTTGCGGGAAGATACCAAGGGCACGATTTCCTGGCGTGTGCAGTTCCGCGACGGGCGGGTGAAGAGCTTCGAGTCCCCCATTCGAACCACCCCGTGGGGGTCGATTCCGTCACCCGCCGATATGCCTGCGCCGAGCGCGGAAGCCATGCGCTCCGAAGAACTCGCACACGAGCCCGATGCACTCAAGGTCGCCGACCTGCCCGCCCTGCGCCCCGGGCAATTCAGGAAAGGCGCGTTGTAGTGGGCCTTTTCAACCGCAGGAAAACGGTATTCGTGGACGCCGACATCCTCGTGATCGGCGGCGGCATGGCCGGTTGCGGCGCCACCTACGAGGCCAGGTACTGGGGGCGCGACCTGAAGATCGTCTGCGTCGAGAAAGCGAATATCGAGCGCAGCGGCGCGGTGGCCCAGGGGCTGTATGCGATCAACTGCTACATGGGCATGCAGTGGGACGAGAACCGGCCGGAAGACCACGTACGTTACGCGCGCAACGACCTCATGGGGCTGGTGCGCGAAGATCTCGGTTACGACATCGCCCGGCACGTCGACGCCACGGTGCACAAGTTCGAGGAGTGGGGCCTGCCCATCATGCGCAACCCCGAAACCGGCCGCTATCAGCGCGAAGGCCAGTGGCAGATCATGATTCACGGCGAAAGCTACAAGCCGATCGTCGCCGAAGCCGCGCAGAAGGCCGCCACCGAGGTCTACAACCGGATCATGGTCACCCACCTGCTGCTGGACGAGAAGCATGAAAACCGGGTCGGCGGAGCCGTGGGCTTCAACGTCCGCAGCGGTGATTTCCACGTCTTCCGCGCCCGGGCTGTGATCGTCTGCGCCGGCGGCGCATCGCACATCTACAAGCCCCGCGCCGTGGGCGAAGGCATGGGCAGAACCTGGTACGCCCCCTGGAGCAGCGCCTCGGCCTATGCCCTGCCGATCCTCGCCGGCGCCAAGATGACCCAGATGGAAAACCGCATCGTCCTCACGCGCTTCAAGGACGGCTACGGCCCGGTCGGGGCCTACTTCCTGCATCTCGAGACCTATACCGAGAACGGCTACGGGCAGGAATACGAATCGAAGTGGTACGACCACACCAGGGCGCTGGTGGGCGACTACATCGACCGGCACCCGGTTCCGACCTGCCTGCGCAACCACGCCTTTCTCGAGGAGGTGAAGGCGGGCAACGGGCCCATCCGCATGGTGACCCGGGAAGCTTTCCAGGACCCGCACAAGGAAACCGTCGGCTGGGAGAATTTTCTCGGCATGACCATCGGCCAGGCGGTGGTCTGGGCATCGCAGAACATTGATCCCAAGCATACGGATCCGGAACTGACCACCTCGGAGCCCTACGTCATGGGCTCACACGCCACCTGTTCCGGCGCCTGGGCGAGTGGGCCGGCGGACTGCGCGCCAGACGAGTATCAGTGGGGCTACAACCGGATGATGACGGTGGAGGGGCTGTTCGGCGCCGGCGATGCGATTGGCGGCAGCGCCCACAAGTTCTCTTCCGGGTCCTTCACCGAAGGCCGCATCGCCGCCAAGGCGGCCGTCAATTTCGCGATGGACCGCGCGCGCGAGCAGCCGGAGATCAGCGAGCGGCAATACGACGAACTGAAGGCGCAGGTCTTTCAGCCCCTGGAGACTTACCGCGTCGGCCGCAACGAGATCGTCGCGGGAACCGTCTCGCCGAGCTATATCCTGCCGATCAACGGCCTGCAGCGCCTGGAGCAACTCATGGACGAGTATGTCGGCGGCATCGGTTCCCACTACACCACCAACGAGCCCCTGCTCAGCCGCGGGCTGGAGCTGCTTGGCATGCTGAAGGAGGATCTGGCCCGCCTCGCCGCCGAAGACCTGCACCAGTTGCAGCGGGCCTGGGAACTCCGCCACCGGGTGCTGGCGTCAGAGGCGGTGGCGCATCACACCCTGTTCCGGCGGGAAACGCGCTGGCCGGGCTACTACTACCGGGCCGACCACCCGAAGCTGGACGATGAGGACTGGCACTGTTTCACGCTGTCCCGCTACGACCGGCATGCCGATTCGTGGGAAATGGAAAAGGCGCCCGTCTACCACATCGTCGATTGAGCGGCAGGGCGCCTGCGCCGGAATCGCGCAATCCTGTCACGCCCAACTCCCGTTGGCCCCACGCCGGCGCTACCGGTCTCAAAGCGCGCTGGCCCGGAGTCCACACCGGCGCTTCAGGCCAGTATGCGTTCGGCCCCCGAATAGACGTTGAAGCGGTCCGATTTGAGGAAGCCCACCAGCGCGATGCCCTGGTCCCGCGCCAGCTCCACGGCAAGGCTTGAGGGCGGGCCGATTGAGGCGACCAGCGGTGAACCGGCCACCGCCGCCTTCTGCAACAGCTCGAAGCTGGCGCGGCCGCTCAGAAGTATGCCGTAGCTCGCCAGGTTCCCTTCCGCGAGGTACGAGCCCGCCAGCTTGTCGAAGGCGTTGTGCCGGCCCACGTCTTCCCGAACCCGCAGTATGGCGCCCGCTGAATCGAAACTCGCCGTGGCGTGCAGCCCGCCGGTACGGGCGAACTCTGTCTGAACGGCCCTGAGCGCCCGCGGCAGGCCCCTGAGCGCCTTCGCGGTAATGCCGAACGTCGATGGCGGGCGCGGTTCGAGTTGCACGCGTACCGCATCGAGCGAAGCCTTGCCGCATACGCCGCAGCTCGAGGTGGTGTAGAAGTGACGCAGGAGCCCACCCGCATCGACACCGACGCCGTCGGCCAGTTCCACACGGATGACGTTCTGAATGCCTTTGTCTTCGCTCGGCGGGTCGCAGTGCTCGACCCGAAGCACATCGGCACGGCCGCGGACAATGGCTTCGCCCGCCAGAAACCCCACCGCCAGTTCCTTGTCGTTGCCGGGGGTCCGCATGGTGACCGAAATGCTCTGCTCCACACGTTCACCCCGCGCTGTGTACGACAACCGGATCTCGAGCGGTTCCTCGACGGTGATGACATCGCTATCCGCGAGCCACGTCGAATCGGGGCCAATCCTGTCGATATCGACGCGCAAGCTGGCCAACGGCGATCGGCTGGCTGGAACTGTCAGGCCGGCAGCAGGCCGACCTGTTCGCTTGCCCGGCTCAGGTGCTCTTCCTGCCAGCGGGAACGGTGATTGGCGGGCCGGACCTCCACGGCGGTGACCTTGTATTCCGGGCAGTTGGTGGCCCAGTCGCTCAACTCGGTGGTGACGACGTTGGTACCCGTGGAGGGGTGGTGGAAGGTCGTGTAGACCACACCCGCCGCCACGCGCTCGGTCACGTCGGCGCGCAGGGTTATTTCGCCCATCCTGCTGGTCACGGAGACCCAGTCGTCGGTGCGGATGCCGCGCAACTCCGCATCCGCCGGATGGATTTCCAGCCGGTCTTCGTTCAGCCACTCGATGTTGTCGGTGCGGCGGGTCTGGGCGCCGACGTTGTACTGGGTGAGGATGCGGCCGGTGGTCAGCAGCAGCGGGTACTTGCGGTTGGCCTTCTCGTCGGTGGGCTGGTAGTCGGTGAGTACGAACAGGCCCTTGCCGCGCACGAACTCCTCCCGGTGCATGATCGGCGTGCCTAGCGGGGCGGCCTCGTTGCAGGGCCACTGCACGCTGCCTTCGCGGTCGAGCATCGCGAAGGAAACGCCGGCGAAGGTCGGCGTGAGGGTGGCGATCTCGTCCATGATCTCGCTGGTCGAACCGTATTCCATGGGGTACCCGAGCTTCCGGGCCAGCGCCTGGGTCACTTCCCATTCGTGCATGCCGGTCTTCGGCTGCATGACGGGCCGTACCCGGTTGATGCGCCGCTCGGCATTGATGAAGGTGCCGTCCTTCTCCAGGAACGAGGTGCCCGGGAAGAAGACGTGGGCGAACTTGGCCGTCTCGTTCAGGAACAGGTCCTGGACGATGACGCACTCCATGGCGCCGAGGGCTGCCTCCACATGCTGGGTATTCGGGTCTGACTGGGCGATGTCCTCGCCCTGGATGTAGATGCCCTTGAACCCCCCGGCGCAGGCTTCGTCGAGCATGTTCGGGATGCGGAACCCCGGTTTGCCGGACAGGCCGACATTCCAGGCGCGCTCGAAAGAGGCGCGCACGCTGTCGTTCGTGATGTGCCGGTAACCGGGCCATTCGTGCGGGAAAGAACCCATGTCGCAGGAGCCCTGCACGTTGTTCTGCCCGCGCAGCGGGTTGACGCCCACGCCCGGCCGGCCGATGTTGCCGGTGGCCATCGCCAGGTTCGCCATGGCCATGACCATGGTGGAGCCCTGGCTGTGTTCCGTGACCCCCAATCCGTAATAGATCGCGCCGTTCGGTGCGGTGGCGTAGAGGCGCGCGGCCGCGCGGATGTCTTCAGCCGCCACGCCCGTGACCGAGGCGATGCGTTCCGGCGAGTTTTCATCCCGGGCGGCGAAGGCGAGCCACTCCTGGAACGACTCCGCGTCACAACGGTCGTCGACGAATTCCCGGTCGAGCAGCCCTTCGGTGACGACCACGTGCGCGAATGCGTTCATCAACGGCACGTTCGTGCCCGGCAGCAGCGGCAGGTGATGTTCCGCCTCGATGTGGGGCGTTCGCACCAGGTCGATGCGCCGCGGGTCGGCGACGATGAGCTTCGCGCCCTCGCGCAGCCGCCGCTTCATCATGGAGGCGAACACCGGGTGCCCGTCGGTGGGATTGGCGCCGATCACCACGATGACGTCGGCCTGGGCCACCGAGTCGAAATTCTGCGTGCCCGCCGAAGTGCCGAAGGTCTGCTTCAGGCCGTAGCCGGTGGGCGAGTGGCAGACCCGCGCGCAGGTATCGACATTGTTGTTGCCGAACGCGGTGCGCACCATCTTTTGAATCAGCCAGACCTCCTCGTTGGTGCAGCGCGACGAGGTGATGCCGCCGATCGACGGGTTGCCGTATTTCTCCTGTACCGCCTGCAGGCGCGAAGCCGCCTCGTCGATGGCCTCCTCCCAGGACACAACCCGCCAGGGATCGGTGATGCGGTCGCGCACCATGGGCTCGAGTATCCGGTCGCCGTGATTGGCGTAACCCCACGCATAGCGCCCCTTCACGCAGGAGTGGCCGTGGTTGGCCTTGCCGTCCTTGTCGGGCGTCATGCGCACCACCCGGTCGCCTTTTACCTCCGCCTTGAAGGAGCAGCCGACGCCGCAGTAGGCGCAGGTGGTCTTCACCACCCGGTCCGGCACGCCGTGCTCGATCACCGACTTGTCCATGAGCGTGGCGGTGGGGCAGGCTTCCACGCAGGCGCCGCAGGAGACGCACTCCGAGGAGAAGAAATCCTCCGCGCCGGTCTTCACCACCGAGTCGAAGGCGCGCCCGTCGATGGTCAGCGCCAGGGTGCCCTGGATCTCGTCGCAGGCGCGCACGCAGCGGGAGCAGACGATGCACTTGGACGGGTCGAACGTGAAATAGGGGTTGGACTCGTCCTTCGGCGCATCCAGGTGGTTCGCGTGCTCCTTGCCGTTGGCGTAGCGCACCTCGCGCAGGCCCACGGCGCCTGCCATGTCCTCGAGTTCGCAGTCGCCATTGGCGGGGCAGGTGAGGCAGTCCAGCGGATGGTCGGAGATGTACAGTTCCATCACGCCGCGCCGGATTCTGGCCAGGGCGTCGGTCTGGGTGCGCACCGACATGCCCTCCCGCACCGGCTCGGTGCAGGCCGCCGGCATGCCGCGCCGGCCCTCGATCTCCACCAGGCAGAGCCGGCAGGAGCCGAAGGCCTCCAGGCTGTCGGTGGCGCAGAGTTTCGGTACCGGGATGCCCGCGGTCGCCGCCGCCCGCATGATGGACGTGCCGGCCGGCACCGATACCGGCATGCCGTCGATGGTCAGCGCAACCGTCTCCGCCGCCGCGGAGGCGGGCGTGCCATAGTCGGTTTCGAAAAGGCTCATTTCAATCCCAGTGCGCTACGAACCGGTATGGGCGTCATGCCGCCCATCTGGCACAGGCTCGCGTCCTCCATGACGTCGCACAGATCGGCAATGATAGCCAATTCCGCGTCGCCATGCCGGTCGCCGCCACCCGCCGGATCGGTACCCGGAACCCCGCGGTGTCCCTTGGCCATCAGGGTTTCGACCGTCTCCTTGCCGCGTACCGCGCCGATGCGGCAGGGCGTGCACTTGCCGCAGGATTCGTGGGCGCAGAAGGCGAAGGCGAAATGCGCCTGTTGCACCAGGTCGACAGTGTCGTCGAAGATCACCACGCCGCCGTGGCCGACGCCCGCGCCGAGTTCAGCGAGCGCTTCGTAGGTAAGAGGCGTGTCCAGTTCCCCGTCCTTGAGGTACGCGCCGAGGGGCCCGCCCACCTGCACGGCGCCCACCGGGCGGCCGCTCTTGGTGCCGCCGCCCCAGTCTTCGATCAGTTCGCGCAAGGGGATGCCGAAGGGCAGTTCGATCAGGCCGCCGCGGCGGACATTGCCCGCAAGCTGAAAGGTCATGGTGCCGGTCGAAAGCCCCACGCCGAGTTCCGCATAGGCGGCGCCGCCTATGTCGAGAATGGCGGGCACCGCGGCCAGGGTGATCACGTTGTGCACCAGCGTCGGGCGGCCGAAAAGCCCGGCAATGGCGGGAACCGGCGGTTTCGACCGCACCTCGCCCCGTTTGCCTTCCAGGCTCTCGAGCAGGGAGGTTTCCTCGCCACAGATATAGGCGCCCGCGCCGACGAAGAGTTCGATGTCGAACGCCTCAAGCAGGCCCAGGCCCCGGGCCGCATCGATCGCTTTCCCGAAAATCTCCGCCGCCAGCGGGTACTCGGAGCGCAGGTAGACGATGCCCTTCCCCGAACCGGTCGCATGCCCGGACAGGAGCATGCCCTCGATGAGGCGGAACGGGTCGCCCTCCATCACCAGCCGGTCGGCGAAGGTGCCCGAATCGCCTTCGTCGGCATTCACCACGATGTATTTTTCGTCCGCCGGCGTATCGTGCACGGTGCGCCACTTGATGTGCGCGGGAAAGCCCGCACCGCCGCGGCCCCGCAGCCCGCTCAGCCGGACCTGCTCCAGGATGTCCGCAGGTTCCCGCTCGAGTTGCGCGCGAATCCAGGCCGGATCGTAGTCGAACGGATCCACATGCCCGCACCGGTCGAAGACCAGCCGCTGCTGGCGGGCGAGCGCCGGTAGTTCCTGCACCGGCCCAATCCTGACCGCATCGAGATCGCCTGCATCCTTGACGGGACCGAAAGCCACCCCATCGACTTCAACGAGCGGTTCCAGCCAATTCAGCCCGTGGGAACCGGTACGAATCACCTGGTGGCCACTGCGTGCCAGATCGTCCGCAATGCGGTTTGCGCCCAGCGCATTGGCCAGGGTCTCATAGGGCACCTTGGCGAGGCTCATCCCGCGAGCCCCTCCGGTGTGGCGCCGACCACCGGATCACCGTTCACCATGGCAGTGGGCCCGTTCGTGCAGAGCCCGAGGCAATAGACGGCTTCGAGGCTGACGCTGCCGTCCGCGGCGGTCTCCCCCAGTCCTATACCCAGCTTGTCGGCAATTGCCGCCGTGAGCTCCCGCGCCCCCACCGCCTGACAGGCTTCGGCCTGGCAGATGCGGATGTGCCTGCGCCCCGCCGGCTCGGTGCGCAGGTCGCTGTAGAAACTGACGATGCCGCGCACTTCCGCAACGCTCAGGTTGAATACGTCGGCCACGGTCGCCACGTGGGCAGACTGGATGTGCCCGCACGCCTCAACGATCTTGCGCAACGCCGTGATCGGCCCGCCGATCAGGCCCGTAAAGCGTTCAGCGATGTCTCGGACGTCCGACGTTGCGTCCATGGCAGACCATCGGGTTGCGAGGGCAGCGGAATATAGCATGGGGCCACGTCGCCGGGCGGCGGGTGCTCAAACCCTCGATTGGCGCTGTCGCAACCCGGAACTTTCGTGTCGGAATCCGTCCCGCGCAGCGAGTATTGACGGTCAGTCCGGCCGCGTTCGGCGACGGAAAGTCAGCGCATCCGTGACGGCAAGCAGGAAGAACAAGAAAAGAAAGGTGACCGTGCGCAAGTCGCCGAAGTAAAGGAAGGGCTCCACGGGGACCGCGACGGTTTTCTCAAGCGCCGCGATCTTGAATTCATGCTTGCTGTCGAAGATAGGATCGAACGCGATCTCCAGCAGGTCTCGGCGGCTGCGGTAGCGCATGATGCCCACCGAGCTCCATTGCTCCGCGCCATCGATGCCCACGAGGTCCAGGGCTCCGTGCACCACCGGCCCGGCAAGCACCGGATGGCAGGCGCGCTTGAACAGTTCCGGGTACATGTGTTCCATGTAGCGCGCCAGCGACTCCTCTGGCGTATCCACCCGGGAAGGGTGCGGTTCGGCCATCTCCAGAAGGTTCACCATCAGGAACTGATCGCCCGTGTCTTCGGTCATGAAGCGGCGCAGGAACTCCACGCGTTCCGGCCCCGCGCCGCCGCGCTCCGCCTGAGCGATGAAGGCATCGATCTCCTCCGTTTTCAGCGGACCGGCGGTATTGGTGTACCAGATGCTGAACAGCATCCAGACGACGGACGGCGCACCCCAGAGCCAGGTTCGTCCTTGCGCCAGAAGGTTGCGCAATCCAGTTGTCATTGCTTCCAGACCTCTCGTTCGCGGACCGCGTTGTCAAGCGGGCCAAGTTCGCGCGCGTTCACCGCGTTCTCATCCGGGTTACGGCCTCGCCCCGTCGGGCTCCCGAACCGGGAAGCGACGCAGCCTAAATCGCCTGCGCTGAAAAAACCAACCGCCCGCATTGGCCGGACCCACCCGTCAGCAAGGCTGCCGCGGCAGATCTCGCCTATCATGCCGTTCATGACGTGGGCGAACGGACTCACTGCCCTGCGGCTTCTGGCCGCGCCACTGTGCGCGTGGGGCACGGCGACCGGCCAATGGCGGCTGGCCTTGGCCCTTTTCACACTCGCGGTGCTCACCGACCTGCTGGACGGGATGGCGGCCCGCCGTTTCGGCCAGGCAACCCCTGGCGGCGGATTTTTCGATCACGCCACGGATTGCACCTTCGTCACCGCGACACTGGCCGGATTGGCCGCGGCGGGCTGGGCGCCGTGGCTGCTGGTGGTGCTGATCCCGGTGGCCTTCGTGCAGTACACCCTGGACTCGGGCGTACTGGCCGGCCACGCCCTGCGCACCAACGTGCTGGGCAAGACCAACGGCATCGGCTATTTCGTGCTTCCCGGAACCGTCATCGGACGCCAGGCATTCGGGCTGGAGTGGGTGCCGCTGCTGCTGGTTGACATACTTGCCTGGGCGCTGGTGGCCACCACGCTCACATCCATGGGCGAACGGCTGCTGTTCCTGATCAGGATCCGCCGGGCGTCGGGCTAGTAAACCTTCGGCACGATGCGCCAGGGCACCGCTTGCCGGTACTGCTCCCAGAGCGGGCCGTATTTCGCCGCACAGCGCCTGTCGTCGTCCCGCTCCCGTGGGAACAGCAGCACCACGTAATAGAGCGCGTACAGCCAGGGGCCGATCAAAAGCGGCCAACCCAGTGCGAGCGCCAGTCCGCCGGCCATCAGTATCTCGCCCAGGTAGTTGATATGCCGGGAGACGCCCCAGAAGCCGCTGTAGAGGACGTGCCGCTCACCGTCCGAAAAGGTTCGCGGCGCGACCCTGCCCAGAAAGACCCGCTCCCGGTCCAGCTTGAAGGTAAACTTCTGCATGTTCGCGCCCCGCGCCAGTATCCAGCCCGCAAAGAAGACCACGGCCGCCAGCACCAGCAACCAGGTGGGCGAATGGGGGTTCGGCAGGTCGGCCACGGACCACAACCCGACAGCGTAGAAGTAGGGGTACCAGGCCAGGCAACCCCAGATCAGCTTGAAGCCGAGGCGTTCCGCGAACAGGTCGTAGGTATAGAGGTGAACCCGCTCGAAGACCAGGTAGTCGCAGACGAACCAAGTGAAGAGCGCCACGTAGAGGACGACTCCCGGCGAAGGGTCGTCCGGGTACGCCAGGAAGTGATGGGCCGCAAACGACAGCAGGTTGAGTTGCAGCAGCACCGCACCGGCCAGGTACAGGAACATCTTTGCGTCCACCCTGCGGTTGAACGGCTGCGGGTTCTCCCGGCGCCCGAAATAGAGGTCTGCGAGCAGCGAACCGCCCTTCCCCGGTGTCGACAGCACCACTGCCGCCGACAACAGCAGGCCCAGGGTGACGGCACCTGCCGCCCCCGGCCAGCGATGCTGCCAGAGCCAGTCCCAGGGCAGCGTGCCGCTCAAGCCCAGCGCCGCCCAGATGCCGACGCTGACGACGAGCACCAGCGGCCCGTTCAGGCGATAGCGCAGCAGCTCGCCGCTGTCCTCGTCGCGCACATAGCCCGCCACCCGGCGCGCCGGCAACAACAGGTGCAGCGCCATGAGCGCCGCGAATATGAACCAGGGTGCGAAAAAGCCCACCAGCAGGTTTGTCACGACAGCTTCTGCGTGTTCCTGGCGATGATGCCGATGGCCGTCTTGCGGGGCAGCAGGCGCCCCATGAGCTGGGCCGTGAAGCGATTCGTTCTGCCGGGCACGAACCTGGGCCCCTTGCCGAGGGCATCGAGTGTCTGCCGGACCATCTCCTCCGGCGACAGCATCCCCGGCGCGTCCTTGTCGGAGAACCGGGTATAGCCCGGGGTGCGCACCGCGCCCGAACAGCACACCGATACGTCGATGCCCCGTTCGCGCAACTCACCCCAGAGCCCTTCACCCAGAATGATGTTGAACGCCTTGCTCGCCGCATAGGTGGCGATGCCCGGCGTACCCTGCAGGCCCGCCAGCGACGACATCAGCACCACGGCGCCGCGGCCCCGCTCGCACATGCCGGGCAGCAGGGCATGGGCGAAGGCCAGCGGCCCGCGCACGTTGACCGCCACCGCCCGCTCGATTTCCTCGAACTCGACATCGAGGAACGGGCCCAGGGGAACCGAAGCCGCGTTATAGACGAGCACGCCGAGGTCCCGCCCGGCAAGCGCCTCGGAGACTGCGTCCACCGTGTCGGGATCGGACAGGTCCCGGGCCAGGCAGCGGACCTCCACGCCCCGCTCCGCGCGAATCTTCTCCGCAACTTCCTCCATTACCTCGCCGCGCCGGGCGATCAGCACCAGATGCATGCCTCGGGCGGCGAGGCCCGCCGCGAAGGCGGCGCCGAGCCCTTCGGAAGCGCCGGCCACGACCGCCCAGTCGCCATACCGCTTCGTAAACGATTTATCGGCTCCAGACATGCGCGCGAGCATACACGAAACCGTTGCATCTCCCGCCGCAGCGCGGCAGTCGACCACGCCCGGTCAATCGGACGGTCCAACGGTACCGGGCGTTTCGCACGGCTTGTAATAGTCGCGATACCAGGCAACGAACCGCTCCACACCGGTCTCCAGGGAGGTTTTCGGCTGAAAGCCCAGGTCACCGACGAGGTCTGATGTGTCCGCCCAGGTTTCCGGGACATCGCCCGGTTGCATGGGGAGCATGCGTTTCGTCGCGCTCCGGCCGAGGAACCGCTCGATGAGATCGATACAGCGCAGCAGTTCTACCGGATTGTTGCCGCCGATGTTGTACAGCCGGAAGGGTGCCGCCGATACCGCCGGGTCCGGCTTGGCGCCGTCCCAATCCGGATCCGGCGATGCCACCCGGTCGAGCGCCCTGACCGTCCCCTCGACCGCATCGTCGATATAGGTGAAATCGCGCCGGTGTTCGCCGTTGTTGTACACATCGATCGGTTCACCCGCGAGAATCCTGCGCGTGAAGGTGAACAGCGCCTGGTCGGGCCGCCCCCAGGGGCCGTAGACCGTGAAGTAGCGCAGGCCCGTCGTGGGGATGCCGAAGAGATGGCTGTACGCATGCGCCATCAGTTCGTTCGAGCGCTTGGTTGCCGCATACAGCGACAGGGGATGGCCGGCGCCGTCGTGCTCCGAGAAGGGCGCATTGGTGTTGGCCCCATACACCGAACTGGTCGAGGCGTAGACAAGATGCCCTGTTCCGGCCTCCCGCACCGCCTCCAGAAGGCTGGCGAACCCCCTCAGGTTCGCTTCGACATAGGCGTGCGGGTCCACCAGCGAATGGCGGACACCCGCCTGGGCGGCAAGGTGCACCACCCGGTCCGGCCGATGCGTCCTGAAAACTTCCAGAATCGCCTTGGCATCCGCTACATCGACCTTGTCGAACGCGAACCCCGCGCTACCGTGCAGGCGTGCCAGGCGGGCCCGTTTCAGGCGTACGTCGTAGTAGTCGTTGAGGTTGTCGACGCCGACCACCTCGTCGCCGCGGTCTATCAGGCGCCGGGCCGTGAACGAGCCGATAAAGCCCGCTACGCCGGTAATTAACGCTCGCATGGAACAATTTTCAACTCATTGATTTCAATAGATAATCTATTTGACAT
>JAPPHD010000118.1 GCA_028821125.1 Gammaproteobacteria bacterium | reverse complement strand
AAACCGTTACCAGCCCCAAAAGCTATCCGTCACGGGACGACCGAACGCTTACCGGTGCGCGACCCTAGCAGCGATGCGGTGGTCCTTCGTCCGATTCGTTGGCCCTCCGGTGCCTTGAGCGCCTGCCGTAGGGCAGCCGCCATCGTCGAGTCCTCCGGCGCGCTCTCGTCGCGCGCTCGCCAGCGGGTAGTGTTCGCATGCGCTGTGGCGCGGTGCGCCGGCGTCTGTTCTGACGAGCTGCCCTGGGCGGCGCTGAAGGTGAGTAGCCGGGTTGGGTATCTGAACCAGCGGTGGCATGGAGGCGCGAGCTGGAAGGGTGGGTGAAGGGCATGGAACGCGGCGCGGGGAGCGGCGTTGGTCCTGGCTGCAACCGGTACGCACGCTGGATGCCGGCGTCTCGAAAGGCGGTTGGTCACGCCATTCATACGGTCAACGAGTGACCTTTCTCCCGCTCTGCCCATGTGTGGACACCGGATGCGCGGATGGCGAAGCCTCTCGCCCCGTCGTCGCCAAAGAACATTGCCGCCCACAGGTTGGCGGGATCGTCGGTCGAGGCGCCCGATGGCAACTGTACGAGCGCTGAGTGGGCAACGCAGGTCCCGAGATGCATGGAGTGGGCGTCTGTGACGGGGTCGCCGGAGCGGGCGACGTGGGCGCAAGTGACACCGTATATGTCTCCCGCATTGGGTCCTTTCAAGACGCCCCCGAGCGTGCCTCCGGCTGTTCCGAAGATCTGGTCGCCAGGCGAGAAGGAGAGCGTGGCGGGTGAGGCAATGCGGCTTCTCATCCGGGTTGACGCGCTACACCGTATCGAGCATCGGTCCGAAGTACCGCGAAGAATGCGTCGACGACGATGCGCCAAATGTCCGACTCGCCGCAGACCGATTTGATTGACGTGTCCTGATCGCGTGCTCGGGCCGCCCGCGAGCGGATCAGTCAAGGTGCCGAAGCCACCAAGAGCCAGCCTGGATTATTCGCATCTTTTTGAGGGGTCCGGGCGCGTTCTTCGCGGTCGGGCACCGGCATCGCAGGCGGTCGTCCTCCACCGGTCGTCGGTGCGACCGCGGCGATAGACACGGGCACCTGGCTCGGTTATGGGGTGGCTCGTTGTGCCGCAGCCGGCGGATCGGTCGGCGCGATACCGCTGCTTCCGGCGCGGACCTGTCCTACATCGGCAGCGCAGGGCTGCGGGTGGTTCAGGTCATGGCCAGGCGCCTGGCGGAGCGCGGCGTCGCCTTCGCGCTGTGCTCGCTGTCGGGCAACGTGCGCGAGATCTTCGAGGTCAGCGGCTTCGACCGGGTCGTGGCCGTCCACCGGACCCGGGACGACGCCGAATTTACAAAATTAACTATATTAAATCAAAAGGTTAAAAACGTATCTGGCCGAGAGGGAGGGTACTGCGTTGGTGGCCGACATGCGGCCCTGACTCGGGCCCATTGCCGTGGTGCTGTAGCGCTTGGCCAGTTCCGGATGGTCGAATCCGTCGGCGACGCTGTTGATCAGATCGGAGAGGGTCTGATCCTCATCGAAATCCACGTAACCAGTTCGCCGCGCGCCGACTGTGAGGCATAGACATGCAGCCCGTGGCCTCCACCACCGATGATCGCGACGTCGTAACTTGAGCGGAGCGCTTTGGGTTTTTCGAAGTAGCGCACCGGATCATGCTTGCGCCGAAGCCCGTAACGCAGGAGATTCAGGGGCATTTGCGCGCTGCTTCGCCGGCAGGATCAATCCATCAGCAGTCGAGCGTATGAGCGCGCTCCCAGGGCGAGATTTCCCGGGTGAACCTGTGCCACTCGCCGTGCTTCAACTTCGCGTAGCTGGAAACGAATTCTTCGCCAAACGAATTCCTGACCACGGTGCTTTCCTCAAATAGCCGCAACGCATCAAGGAGGTTCGCCGGCAGCTTTCGAACCGTCCCGCTGTTGTGCGGGTTTTCGTACATGTTGCTGTCGAGGCGCTTTCCGGGGTCGCGGCCGTTGTCGATGCCGTCCACGCCCGCCGCGATCAATGCCGCCTGCAACAGGTAGGGATTGGAGGAACCGTCCATCAATCGAACCTCGAAACGCCCCTGGTCGGGAATCCTCACCATGTGTGTCCGGTTGTTGCCGGCGTAGGTGATCGCGTTCGGCGACCAGGTGGCGCCCGACGCAGTAACCGCGGCGTCGATCCGCTTGTAACTGTTGACGGTTGGAATGTACAAGGCGGCCAGGGCATCCGCGCTGTGCAGAACCCCGCCAAGGAAACTGTAAGCGAGTTCCGACAAGCCCACTTCATCGAGAGTATCGAGAAAAAGATTGTTCTCGCCGGCCATGTCCCAGGCGGACACATGTGCGTGACAGCCATTGCCGGTGAGGTGGGCGAACGGCTTGGGCATGAACGTGGCCCGATGGCCGTTTGCCTCGGCGATGGATTTGGTCATGTATTTGAAAAAGGTATGCCGGTCCGCCGTCACAAGCGCGTCGGCGTATTCCCAGTTCATCTCGAACTGACCGTTCGCGTCCTCGTGATCGTTCTGGTACGGATTCCAGCCAAGTTCGATCATCGAGTCGCAGATCTGGCTGATCACGTCATATCGCCGCATCAGCGCGGACTGGTCGTAGCACGGCTTTTCGTGCGTGTCCTGCACATCCGAGAGTTCGTCGCCGGAGGCGTTGATCAGGAAGAACTCGCACTCGACACCGGTCTTTATGCGCAGGCCCCTGGCGGCGGCGGCTTCGATCTGCCGCTTGAGCGCCACTCGCGGCGATGCCTCAACCGGTGCACCGTTCATGTACAGGTCCGACGCCAGCCAGGCCACCTCCGGCTTCCAGGGCAGTTGAATCAGGCTTCCGGGGTCTGGGACGCCGAACATGTCCGGATGCGCGGGCGTCATGTCGAGCCATGCGGCAAAGCCCGCAAAGCCGGCGCCGTCCTGCTGCATTTCTGCAATGGCTCTGGCCGGCACCAGTTTGGCGCGCAGCCGCCCGAGCAGATCGACGAAACTCACGAGAAAGTACTTGATATTCCTGTTGTCGGCGATGGACGCCAGATCAGTTTCCATCGGGTTCCTCCTTTGCATGCCTACCGGCCGGCTCGACCCGGTCATGAACAGGTCGGGTCAAGGGTTGTTGCCTGGAATCCAGTCGGTTCCGGCGAGCGGCACCTTGGCCATCGCGGCCGCTTCCACGGTAAGTGCCGAGAGATCTTCCGGTTCGAGATTCAGCACATGGCTCTTGCCGCAGGCACGGGCAAGGGTCTGCATCTCCAGCACCATGGTCGTCAGGTAGTTTCGCACCCACTTGGCGCCTTGCTCGGGCCGTAGCCGAGATTCCAGTTCCGGATCCTGGGTGGCCACGCCTACCGGGCAACGTCCGGTGTGACAGTGGTGGCAATAGCCGGGGCCCGTGCCAAGCGCCGCGTAGTCGTCCACATGCACGGCGCGATTGCACCCGAGGGCAACCATCGCCGCACTGCCGATGGACACGGCATCCGCGCCGAGCGCGAGCGCCTTCGCCGCATCCGCACCGTTTCGAATGCCGCCGGAGACGATCAGTTGCACTTCGCGATGCACGCCGAGCTCCCGCAGCGCCTCAACCGCCATGCGCACGGCGGGCAGCGTGGGAATTCCGACGTGTTCGATGAACACGTCCTGTGTTGCGGCGGTACCGCCCTGCATGCCGTCGAGCACCACCACATCGGCGCCGGCCTTGACGGCGAGCGCGGTGTCGTAGTGCACGCGAGTGGCGCCGACCTTGATGTAGATGGGAATGCGCCAGTCCGTGATCTCGCGCAATTCCTGAATCTTGATCTCAAGGTCGTCCGGCCCGGTCCAGTCGGGATGGCGGCAGGCGCTGCGCTGATCGATGCCCACCGGCAGGGTGCGCATTCCGGCGACGCGGTGCGTGATCTTCTGCCCCAGCAGCATGCCGCCGCCGCCGGGCTTGGCGCCCTGGCCGACGACGACCTCCAGGGCGTCGGCGCGCCGCAAATCGTCCGGATTCAGGCCATACCGGCTCGGAAGCACCTGGTAGACGAGCGTCTTCGATGAACGCCGCTCTTCCTCGGTCATCCCGCCGTCGCCGGTCGTGGTGCTGGTGCCCATCAGGGTTGCCGCGCGGCCGAGGGCTTCCTTTGCGTTGGCGCCCAGGGCGCCGAAACTCATGCCGGCAATGGTAATCGGAATCTTGAGATCGACCGGGTTTTTCGCGAAGCGCGTACCCAGGGTGACATCGGTGGCACAGGTTTCACGATAGCCTTCGAGGGGGTAGCGCGACATGGAGGCGCCCAGAAACAACAGGTCGTCGAAACCCGGCACGCTGCGCTTGGCGCCGAAGCCGCGAATGTCGTAAATGCCCTGGTCGGCCGCGCGATGAATCTCCGCCAGCACGCTCGCGGGAAAAGTCGCCGACTCTCGCAGGGCCCTATCGTCCGGCATCGCTTCGTTCCGTGAGGTTGTCAGTACGCATCGGCGTGATCGACGTCGAAATGGTAGAGCCCGCGCGCCGACCCATAGCGACGAAACTCATCCGGTGAATGCTGAAACCCGCTCTGTTCAAGCAGCCGGGAAAGGGTTTGACGATGCGTCGGCGTCATTTCCTTTTCGATGCAGTCGGCACCGAGGTCGCCAACCTGGCCCCGCACGAAAATGACGGCCTCGTACAAGGAATCCCCAAGGTGCTGGCCAGCGTTGCCACATACCACCAGATGCCCCGCCTGTGCCATGAACGCACTCATGTGGCCGACATCGCCCGCAACGACGATATCGACGCCTTTCATCGATATGCCGCAACGCGCGCTGGCGCTTCCCTCTACGATGAGCGTGCCGCCACGGCCGGAGGCTCCCGCGTACTGCGAAGCGTTGCCTTTGACCCGAACCCGGCCGGACATCATGTTCTCCGCGACTCCGGGCCCCGCATGGCCCGCCACCGTGATCTTCGCGCGCTTGTTCATGCCGCCACAGTAGTAGCCCACATGACCGTCGATCGTGACATCAATCGCGGCATCGATGCCCACGGCGATCGCATGGCGACCGCCCGGGTTCTTGACGGTCACCTCGTCGGTGGGGTCGTTGTGCAGGTGGGCGTTCAGGTCGCGCAACGGCACACGTTTCAGGTCGAAATCGTTCAATTTTCTCCCCAGAAATATACCGTCGCGGGCGCCGGCTCCCAGACATCGGCGTTCTCCACGCCCTCGAGCTGGGCGATGGCGCGGAACTCGGAAGCCATTGCCACCCAATCGTCGGTTTCGGCAAGCACCGCCGGTTTGCAGGCGATTGGGTCGCGCAGTACCGCGAATCCGTTCGCTGTTCCTATCGCCAGGGTGTAAAACCCGTCCCAATCCCTGAGGCCGCGCCGAAGCCCCTGTTCGAGCGTGTCGCCCTCGCGGAGCCGCCACATCAGATATCCGGCGGCAACCTCGCTGTCGTTGTCCGTTCGTATGTCCACACCGCGGCGGCGCAGGTTGCCGCGCAGGCGATTGTGATTCGAGAACGAGCCATTGTGGACGAGGCACAGGTCCTCTCCGGTGGAGAAGGGGTGCGAGTGCTCGGTGGTCACCGCGCTTTCGGTGGCCATGCGCGTGTGCCCCAGTGCGTGCGTTCCCGAAAACTCCCACAGCTTGAACTGCCGTACGAATTCCTCGGGCGGCCCCTTCTCCTTGTAGATCTCGATTGCGTTGCCGACGCTCATGATGCGCAGTTCGGGGTGCCGCTCCCGAATCCAGGCAACCGCGTCGAAACCGTTCGACGGCAGTTCGAACAGGGCATGCGATGCACGGCGGTCGAACCCGGGCGGCTCGCCGCAAAGCTCCGTCAGCTCGTTGCAGAGGTCTTCCCAGGGGTGATCATCCGGCGAGTAGAGGCTGACCTTGACGCGCCTGTCATCGGGCGGGGCGCGATACACGGCGACCCCGGCGCTGTCGGGACCCCGTTCACTCATCTGCACCAGCATGGCTCCGAGAGATGCGCCCAGCTTGTCCATCAAGTTGTTGTTTTTATAGTATATTCCGACTATTCCGCACACAGCCTCAAGCTCGGAAGATCACCGTTTGGCGGATATTCTACTCTCAGAAGTTGATAATGTGTAAATTATCATTCCTGTTAGTAAACCCTGTTAGTAAACTTCGATTGCCGATTCGACAGGGAGATGTCGATGCCATGAAGAAGGATCCGGCTCATCAAAGGCCGGCCGATAACGCGCTTGAGGTCGCCATCGGTCAACAGGTTCGCAAGTTTCGCAAACAGCTCGACCTGAGCATTGCCGAACTGTGCGGCACGGCCGGGCTTTCTCCCGGCATGGTGTCCAAAATCGAGAATGGCCATACCTCGCCGTCACTGGGCACCTTGTCGGCCTTGTCCCGCGCGCTCAATGTGCCGGTGACGGCCTTGTTTCGCACCTACGAGCAGCAAAGCGATGCAGTTTATGTCGAGTCGGGAAAGGGCCTCAACATCGAGCGTCAGGGCACCCGAGCGGGGCATCAATACCGATTGCTTGGCCACAGTGTGCACAGTTCGGTACGGGTGGAACCCTATTTGATCACGCTCGAGGAAAGTTCCGACGTGTTTCCGCTGTTTCAACACGCCGGCATCGAGTTCCTGCACGTGCTGTCTGGATCCCTGCGATACCGGCATGGCAGCTCCCTCTATCTGCTCAAGCCCGGCGATTCCCTGTTCTTCGATGCAAACGTCGTACATGGACCGGAGGAACTTGTCGTCCTGCCGATTCGTTTTCTCGCGGTGCTGTCTCGCGCCACAAGCGACGACGGCTGATGCCCACGACATCGTTCGCTTGAACTCCCCCAAGAACCGGAACTACTTCCGTGGCCCCGGGCATGTGGCCCGGGTGCGGGCCTGGCGGGCGGCGAACCCCGGCTATGGGCGACGGGGCCGGTCTGCGTTACAAGATCACTCATCGACGCAACTCATTGATCCCGTTAAAAAAACAGGCTTCTTGACGTCACCCGCGTCGGCAAGCTGGAGCTACGGGTTCCCCGAGACGGGGAAGGCCGATTCTCCACCGAACTGTTCGAGCGTTACCAGCGCTCCGGGCAGGCGCTCGGGGAGAGTACTGCAATGAGCGCGTCTTACCCCGCCCACCAACGCAGGGGGCTTGCGCGCCCGCGTGGGTGAAAAGTCCTGTCGACCAGCAGCATGAGTTTCCTCAGCCGTGTTCCCGCGAGGCGGCGCCACAGACGGTTGTACCATTTCCCGAAGTCGCGATTGTACGGGCAGACTCGTATGCAAATGGAACAATCCGAGTTCTGACCCACCCAGAAGCGAAAACACTTCTCGGCATTGGTCGTCCACTTGAGTACGCCCTTGAGGTTCGAAACGCTGTGCGGTTCACGAGAAGGCGCCCCGCACGGAATCGCCCTGGGCGGGCAGGCCGCGCTGCAGCGTTGGCAAATGTCACAGAAATCCTTCACCCCGAATCGGAGGGGTTCGTCGATTTCCAACGGCATGTCGGTAAAGATCTTGCCTAGCCTGAGCCGCGGGCCGTACTCCTTAGTGATAAGCAGGCTGTGCCGCCCGACTTCTCCAAGCCCGGCCTGCACGGCGAGCGGGATCGCCAGGGCGGAATCGTTCATCGAGGCGACCGCCCGGTAGCCCAGATTCCTGATGTACTGCGTGATCGCCAGATAACAATGCGCCTCCATTGGGGCGTCGAGGTCGGCGTACAGAATATCACCATGGCGACTGTTGTCGGCATGCCGGCCCTGAGTCATTCCGCACTCCAAACGCCATGATCCCAAGGCTCCACGAGCAGCGCCGCCGGCCGCGCCTATTCTTGACTGGGCGCGTCCAGGATACGATCAACCAACTCGCCCAGCCCCTCGATCCTGAAACTCGCTGACGAAAAGTCCTGCCCGGCGGTGAACGCGTTGTGCACCACCGCGCAGTCCATCCCGGCCGCTACCGCTGCGCGCAGGCCCCGCTCGGAATCCTCGACGGCGAGCGCGCAGTCGGGACCGATACCGAATCTTTCGAGGGCGGCCAGGTACGGATCGGGATGCGGCTTGCTGCGCCGGTAGGCGTCCCGGGTTAGCACGAAGTCAACGTGCCGCACGATATTTCGGTTGCGGTGAATGATGGCGAAGTCCTCGGGGAGGGCTGTGGTCACGATGGCAAGGCCGAGGTGCTTGCCAAGTCGGGCAAGCGCTTCTTCCACGCCCTCGATGTCAATGGGCTCGGAGGCGAGCAGGTCTTGGTACAGAACGTTTCGCCGCGCGTGCCAGTACTCGATGTCACTTTCCCTGGCGCCCTGGCGGCGGGCGAGGTCCCAGGAACTCGCACCGGTGGTCATTCTTTCGAGGTACTCGGACAGGGCGAGGTCGACCCCGAGTTGCGCGAGGCATTCCCGGGTGGCCCGGTAGTAGAGCGGCTCCGTATCGACCAGCACGCCATCGTGATCGAAAAGGATGTGGGTGTATTGGTTTGGCTGGTTTGGCCGGTTCAGTGTGGAAGCCATTTCTTCGTTCGGGAAGCTGCTCGACGCGCCGATGAGGTGCGATCCGGATGCGCTACCATCGCGAGGCCATTCTAACGGTGTCCCGACAATGGAACTGCAGTTGATTCCCATCGCCAACCTTTCGCTCGCCTTCATCCCGGTGGTCGCGGTCATTGCCGTCATGTCCCGCTGGGGCGTCGGAGCGGGGAAGGCGCTCTACGCGAATGCCCGCATGCTCGTGCAGCTCGTGGCGATCGGCTACGTCCTCACATACATCTTTGAAGCCGACAATCCCTGGGTGATCGTCGGGGTGCTGGCGGTGATGATCTCGGTCTCCGCCTGGATCGCCATGCGCCCGCTGCCGGCCATGGGCGTTCGGCTGTATGCGGTGGTTCTCGCCGCCCTCGGGTCCACCGGGCTCGCGGTTTTTGTGCTCGTCACGCAATTCGTGCTTGGCGTCGGACGATGGTTCGAGCCCAGCCTGGTGGTGCCGATCGCGGGGATGATATTTTCCAACTCCATGAATACCGTAAGCCTCACCGCGGAACGCTTCGAGGCGGAACTCGGTCATGGCGTCCCGCGCAACGAGGCCCGGCGCGCTGCTCTCGACGCCGCCCTGATCCCCCAGATCAACATGTTGCTGGCAGTGGGCCTGGTGGCGCTGCCGGGCATGATGACCGGCCAGATCCTCGCCGGCGTCGACCCGTTGGTGGCCGCGCGCTACCAGATCGTCGTAATGTGCATGCTGTTCGGGGCCGGCGGCCTTGCAGCCGCGCTCTATCTCACCATGCAGCGCGAGCGGCTGCCGGCTTGTACGGACTAGAAAAGGAAAACAGGGTTTGAAGGACCGGTAGGACCGAGGTAGGACCGGGAGAGGGTAGGACCGGGGGTAGGACCGGGACACCCACTACCCAAGATAGGACCGGGAGATAGGACCGGGACACCCAGGGAAGGACCGGGACACCCACGAATAGGACCGGGACACCCACAATCCAGCGAGGACGGGGACACCCACAATCCAGCAGTAGAGGTAGGACCGAGACATCCACAATCCAGCAGTAGGGGCAGTAGGGACAGTGACACCCGCATTCAGCAGTTTTCCTACGGACCAGAGCGAAAAATTCCTACATCAAGCCAACCCAATTTGGGCCAACATAGGCCCATGGCAAAACCCCGAAAACGCTTGGTGTCATTGCAGGACACCC
>JAPPHD010000084.1 GCA_028821125.1 Gammaproteobacteria bacterium | reverse complement strand
AATTCCTTGAGGGGGTTGACAGGTCAAAACATATCAGCCGCACCTATTCATGAATAAACTACTGCGGTCGTCAATAGCAGCGAAAACACTGGGCGTGCTCCCGCCGCGTACTCGACGTGCTGTCAAGCACGCCTCCGTTCGCTCTGGTCCGCGCCACCCAGCGTTTTCACTACTCTTGCCAACCTCGCTACGTTCATTCACGAATAGGTGCGGCTAGCAGCCCGTGGCAAAAGTGCTTCGTAGCACCGAGAGCGCCGATGCGCCCGCCTGGCAAGGCGCGAGGAGCGAGAATATCGGGTATATTTGAGCGACGAGCAACGCAGTCAGGCGGAATGCAGCGGCGCTCGAATGCCGGCGGACTTTTGCCACGGGCTGCTAGCCTTCGTAGACTCTCTGAACCCGGGGCGAGATACCGGTGAGCAACTCGTAGGCGATCGTTTCCGCCTTCCGTGCCACTTCGTCGACCGGCAATTCGGCACCGAATAGCTCGACCCAGTCGCCCGCTTCCACCTGAGCGCCTGTCACATCGATTGCCGTCAGGTCCATCGATACCCGCCCCACGAACGGGCAGCGTTTCCCCGCCACCACGGCTTCGCCGCAATTTGACAGGCTGCGCGGCAAGCCGTCCGCATAGCCGATTCCAAGCACGGCCAAACGCCTCGCCTTCCGGCTGGACCAAGTGGCCCCGTAGCCCACCGATTCTCCTGCCGCCACCTCACGGGTCTGCACGACGGCCGCTTCGAGGGTGGCGACCGGCCGCGCCGGATTGGGCTCGTTCAACCAGGGATTCCCGCCATAGAGGCCGATGCCGGGGCGCGCCAGATCGCCGTGGTAGCGCTCTGCCAGCAGGCTCCCCGCGGAGTTGCCGATGCTCGTGGCAATGCCCGGAAACCGTTCGGCCACCTCGGCGAATCGCCGCAACTGGATTTCGTTCAACGGGTGCGCCGGGTCGTCGGCGCAGGCCAGGTGAGTCATGAGTAGCGACACCTGGAATCCTTCGAAGACCGACGCCGGGACGCCCACCGGAAACCCCAGCCGGTTCATTCCCGTGTCGACATGCACGGCGACGTCCCGGTCGCGAAACGGCGCCCAGGCCGCCAACTGCCGTTCGTGGTTGACCACCGGAACCAGGCCCGCCCCCGCGAGCGGCCTTGCCGTCTCCGGCACCACACCGTCCAGCACGTATATGACGCTGTTCTGCAACACCTTGCGAAGTGCCAACCCCTCGGCAGCGGTGGCCACGAAGAAGTGCCTGCAACCGAGCCGCTCGAATACCGCTGCAGTCTCCTCCGCTCCGAGCCCGTAACCGTCCGCCTTGACGACGGCACCGCAGGCACCGGCCACCGCAGTGCGGTAACGCAGGTAATTGGCCGCGAGGGCATCGCGGTTGACACGCAGGCGGGCAGGCATCGGAAATCCTCCGGGCGCAGCGAGGGTCAGTCCTTTTCGGGACAGCGTACCGTTGTCAGAACCAATCGCAAACATCCGGCCAGCGCGTTCGCAGGGTCGGATGCGATGCCCGGATCCAGGCCGACGGACTGGTTCCGGTCAGGTGCTGAGTATGCCTGTTATTTCACCCGTTGCATCGTCCAGGTCGATGTCCAGGGCATTGGGGTGGGATGGCAGGCCCGGCAGGGTGTTGATGTCTCCGGCAAGCGTGACGATCTGCTGCGCACCGGCCTGCACCCGCAGTTCGCGGATCGGCAGGGTATGACCGGTCGGAACGTTCAGCAGTTCCGGCTTGGCTGAAACGGAGAGGTGGGTCTTCGCCATGCACACCGGGAAGTTCCACCCGAGCCGGGCAAAGCGCTCCGCCGTGTCCCGGGTTCTCGGACCCCATTCGACGATGTCCGCCTGGTAGATGTCTTCGGCCAGGCGTTCCACCTTGGCCTGCAGCGATTCGTTGTCGGAATAGAGCAGTTTGACATCCGCATCGCCGTTGTGAACCGCCTCCCAGCAGGCCGCGGCCAGATCGGTCATGCCCGCGCTGCCCGCGGCGAAGCCGTTCGCCTCCGCGACCGCCACGGCACCCGCCTCCTCGGCAGCCCGGCCGGCCGCTTCCATTTCGTCGCGACTGTCCGACGGAAAGCGGTTGATCGCCACCACGGCCGGCAGGCCGTACATGTTCACGATGCGAATCGCATTGGCCAGATTGAGGGCGCCCCTCTGCACGGCGCTGACGTTGCGCCGGCCCAGCTCACGCCGCTTGACGCCACCGTGCCACTTGAGCCCTCGAATGGTGGCGACCACAACCGCGGCCGACGGTGCCGGCCCACCCTGGCGAATCTTGATGTCCATGAATTTCTCGAAGCCGAGATCCGCGCCGAATCCCGCCTCCGTTACCGTGAGGTCCGCCGTGTTGACGGCGAGGCGATCCGCCAGTATCGAACTGCAGCCGTGCGCGATGTTGCCGAACGGACCCATGTGCACGATTGCAGGCTGTCCTTCGGCGGTCTGCGCCAGGTTGGGTTTGAGCGCATCGCGCAGCAGCGCCATCAGGGAGCCGATGCCGCCGATGTCCCGCGCCCGTACCGGTTCCCGATCCTTTGTCCAGCCGAGCACGATGTCGCCGAGACGCCGGCGGAGGTCCGCATAGCCGGAGGCCAGCGCCAGAATCGCCATGATCTCGGAGGCCGCGGAAATGTCGAAGCGCGCCTCCCGCATCGGCCCGTTGACCCGGCCGCCGACACCGGTGACGACCTGGCGCAACGAGCGGTCTTCCGCATCGGTGACCCGGCGCCAGGTGATCCCCCCGGCTTCCAGGCCGGGAACCGTCTTTCGGTGCGCGGCGTTGTCGGCCATCGCTGCCAGCAGGTTGTGCGCCGACTCGACGGCGTGAAAGTCGCCGGTGAAATGCAGGTTGATCTCTTCGGCCGGCTGCACCGTCGCACGCCCGCCTCCGGTACCGCCGCCCTTGTGGCCGAACACCGGGCCGAGGGACGGCTGCCGGATGGTCAGCGCAACGCTCTTGCCAAGGCGTCCCAATCCCTGGGTAAGCCCGACAGCGACCGTGGATTTTCCTTCCCCGGCCGGCGTGGGCGTGATGGCGGTTACCACCACGAGCCGCCCCGGAACCCGGCGGCTTGGAATGGCGTCTACCGGGACCTTGGCCTTGACGGAGCCGTACAGCTCGACGTCCCCGGATCCAAGCCCTAGTTCCGATGCCACTTCGGCTATCGGGCGCAGCGATTTTCCGACCATGGTCAACCTCTCCACATTGCCGGGTGCTCCCGGCGCGGCGGTCGCACAGGGAACACTGCACGCGGTGCGGAAGTCAAACAGGGGACACAAGCCTTCAATTGAGAGGTCGCGTGTAGTAAATATGCTGTCGCATTCCGCTATTGCTGCGGTGTAGTGGAGAGAGTGAAATGCCGGAAGGGCGACCGTACCGCTACGGTTTTCTGTTAACCCCGGACTTTACGCTGATTGCGTTCTCTTCGGCGGTTGAGGTTTTGCGCATGGCGAACTTGACTTCGCAGCAGGAACTGTACCGGTGGTCGGTGTTGTCGCTGGACGACAGGCCGGTTGCCTCCAGCGCATCGTTCGAGATTCAGCCCAACCTGCCCTTCGCCCATGCCCGGGAACTCGACGCGCTATTCGTCTGTGCGGGCGTCAACGTCAGGAAGAACTGGGACGCACGGCTCGGCACCGAACTGCGGCGCCTGGCCGCCGCCAACATGCCTCTCGGCGCGCTCTGTACCGCTTCTTACCTGCTCGCGAAGGCCGGCGTGCTCGACGACTACCGCTGCACCGTGCACTGGGAATACATCGCCAGCATGCGCGAGGAATTTCCGCGGCTCACCGTCAAGGACGACATCTTCGAGATCGACCGCAAGCGCTACACCTGCGCCGGCGGAACGGCGCCCCTCGACCTGATGCTCTATCTCGTTTCCCGCGACTACGGCCGCGATGTGGCATTCGACATCTCGGAGGAGTTCACGGTCGAGCGCATCCGCGACCTGGGCGAAACCCAGGAAGTGTCGGTGCGCAACCAGTCGCCCGGCGCCCCGGACTACCTCAGCGATGCGGTGCAGCTCATGAAGCACAACGTATCGGAGCGCCTGTTCGTGGAAGAGATCGCCGAGTACCTCAAGGTGTCGACCCGCCAGCTCGAGCGCGCCTTCAAGCGTTATTTCAACACCTCTCCCAGTCAGTATTACCTGCGCGTGCGGCTGAACGCAGCGCGAAACCTGCTGCGCCATTCGAGCATGACGGTGCGCGCCATCGCCATCGAGACGGGCTTCAAATCGCTGCAGCACTTCAGCAAGTGCTATTTCGATCATTTCAAGGTACGGCCTACCCAGGAGCGCGGCAGATGAACCGCCCGGGGCGGTCAGGGAGAGTGTGACAATGGCAAGACGATCCGGCGGGCGGCGGGCACGCAAGGCGCAACGCAGCGCGCCCCTTGCCGATGCGGTCAAGCCCGTTCACCCCGGGGAATCCGGCGGGCAGTTCAAACCGTTCTCCGAGAGCGATGTCGCTGCCGTCACCGAGAACATCTTCCGCATACTCGAAGAGGTCGGTTTCGCCGACGCGACGCCCCACTGCATCGAGACCTGCACCGCCGCCGGAGCCGAGTTCGGCGGCGACGGCCGCCTGCGCATGCCCCGCGCGATGGTCGAGAAAGCCATGCAACAGGCGCCGCGCAACCTCGTCCTGCACGGGCAGGACCCGCGACACGACCTGCAGTTGAGCGGCAGCAAGGTCCATTTCGCAACCGCCGGCGCGGCCGTCATGATCGCCGACCCGGAAGACGGCAGCTATCGGGAATCCACCGCCCAGGATCTCTACGACATGGCGCGGATCGTCGATACCTGCGAGCACATCCACATGTTCCAGCGCACCTGCGTGGCACGCGACATCGTCGACAACTACGCCCTGGACGTGAACACGGCCTACAGCGCGGTGGCCGGCACCGCCAAACACGTGGGGTCGGCCTGGGTCCACTTCAGCCATGTGCAGAAGACGCTCGAAATGCTGCACATCGTCGCCGGCGGCGAGGCGCAGTGGCGGGCGCGGCCGTTCGTCAGCCAGTCGAACTGTTTCGTGGTGCCGCCCCTGAAGTTCGCCGTGGATGCCCTGGAGTGCCTGCGGGTTGCCGTCGAGGGCGGCATGCCGGTGCTGCTGCTCTCGGCCGGGCAGGCGGGCGCGACCACGCCGGCCTGCCTTGCCGGCGCCGTTTCCCAGGCCTGGGCGGAGTGCCTGGGCGGCCTCGTTTACGTGAACGCCATCGAGCCCGGCGCACCGGCAATACTGGGCGCCTGGCCTTTCGTCTCGGATCTGCGCACCGGGGCCATGAGCGGCGGCTCGCCGGAACAGGGCCTTCTGTCTGCCGCCTGCGCCCAGATGGGCATCTTTTTCGACCTGCCATTCGGCACCGCCTGCGGCATGACCGACTCCAAGCTGCCCGATTTCCAGGCCGGCGCGGAACGTGCCTCCACCGTTCTGGCGGCGGCGCTGTCCGGGGCCAACATCATCTACGAGGCCGCCGGCATGTACGCCAGCCTGCTCGGTGTCTGTCCGGAGAGCCTGCTGCTCGACAACGATGTGCTCGGTGCCGCCATGCGCGTGACCCGGGGCATCGAAGTAACCCCCGAGACGCTGAGTTTCGATGAGATCAATCAGGTCTGCACCGGCGGCGAGGGTCACTACCTTGGCTCCAACCGCACCCTTCAGGTGATGCAGAGCGAGTACATCTATCCGGAGTTCAGCGATCGCACGAGTCCCACGGTGTGGGAAGAAAACGGCAAGCCCGAGCCGTTGCGGGAAGCCATCCGCAAGAAGCGGTCAATTCTGGACAGCTATTTCCCGGGGCACATAAGCGATGCGGTCGACGAATCGATCCGCTCGCAATTTCCGATCGTTCTTTCCCGTGACGCCATGGGCAGAGGATAAGCCGCCATGAATCAAGCCGTTCCCGACAACCAGGAATTCGACGACGACATCGATCTCGCCGCCCTTCCCGACGACGAACTGGTCGAGCAGATGCACGACGACCTGTACGACGGGCTCAAGGAAGAGATCGTCGAGGGCACCGAGATCCTGCTCGAGCGCGGCTGGCCCGCCGACAAGGTTCTGCAGACCGCGCTGGTCGATGGCATGACCATCGTCGGCATCGACTTTCGCGACGGCATCCTGTTCGTACCGGAGGTTCTGCTGGCCGCCAACGCCATGAAAGGAGGCATGGCGGTGCTGCGCCCGCTGCTCGCGGAAACCGGCGCCAAGCCCATCGGCAAGATGGTGATCGGCACCGTCAAGGGTGATATTCACGACATCGGCAAGAACCTGGTGAGCATGATGATGGAAGGCGCCGGGTTCGAGGTGATCAACATCGGCATCAACAACCCGGTGGAGAACTTCCTCGAGGCCATCGAGGAGCACAAGCCGGACATTCTCGGCATGTCGGCGCTTCTCACCACCACCATGCCCTACATGAAGGTCGTCATCGATACGCTGGTGGAGAAGGGCATCCGCAATGAACTGATCGTGTTGGTGGGCGGCGCGCCGCTCAATGAGGAGTTCGGCGAGGCCATCGGCGCCGATGCCTACTGCCGGGATGCGGCCGTCGCCGTGGAAACCGCCACAGCACTGATCGCCGAGAAGCGCATGGCCGAAGGCTGACAACACTTCGGGTAGAACGCTGGGCCACAAGCTTTTGAATCGAGTGTAGACTCGGCGCCATGTCTCCGGAAATCTGGACAATCATCGGGGTCGGTGTCGCCATTGCTGGTCTGATCCTGAACGGCATGCGCATGCTGCGGGCAGACCTTGTCGCGCATACGAAACTCCTAGACGGGCGCATGGACCGGATCGAAGAGCGCATGGACCGGCTGGAAGAACGCATGGACCGGCTGGAAGCGCGCATGGATCGCGACAGGCAGGAACTGCTCGAGCGCATCGTCCGCATCGAGAACGGCCAGGCCGACCTCCGCGAGCGCATGGCGCGCCTGCAGGGTTTGCTCGAGGGCCTGCGCGAGGCCATCACCCGCACCCAGGCTGCCTGACTTCGGTCAGCAGCGGATGCGTCTGTTTTCCGGATCGTACATCGGCCGCAGCGACGCCTCGGCCGGAACACGGACCCCGGCCACCTCGATTTCGAACGAGCCCGCGCCGTTGGCGGGCAGGCCGGTGGCGGCGGGCCCTTCCACATAGCCAAGGCCGATGCTGCCGCCGAGGGTGTGGCCATAGTTGCCGGAGCGGATGTAGCCGGCAATCTCGTTCCGGCACCAGATGGGCTCGTTGTGGTAGAGCAGCGGTTCCGGGTCGAGGAGGCGGAACTGCACCAGGCGTCGGTCAATGCCTCTTTCCTTCTGCCCGAGAAGCGCTTCCCGGCCGACAAAGCCGCCGGGCTTGTCGTATTTGACCGTGAATCCCAGGCCGGCTTCCAGGGGTGAGTCCTCGTCCGTGATGTCGTGACCCCAGTGCCGGTAGGCTTTTTCGATGCGCAGCGAATCCAGCGCATGATAGCCGGCATGGACGAGGCCAAAAGCCTCGCCGGCCGCCAGGATCTGCTCGTACACGCCCACCGTGAACTCCGCGGGGATATAGAGTTCCCAGCCGAGCTCTCCGACGTAGGTGATGCGCGACGCCCTGACCAGCCCGTAACCCAGTTCAATCTCCCGGCTGGTCGCGAAGCGGAACCCCTCGTTGGTCAGGTCAGCCGGCGTCAGCGATTGCAGCAGGTCTCGCGATTGCGGCCCCATCAGGGAAATCACGCCCATGGCCGACGTCACATTGGTGAGCACGCAATGCGCATCATCGGGGATGTGCGCCTCGAGCCAGTGGAAGTCCCGCACCTCGGTCGCGGCAGCGGTGACGATCAGGAAGCTGTCTTCGCCCAGCCGGGTTACCGTGAGGTCGGCCTCGATGCCGCCCCGCTCGTTCAGCCACTGGGTATAGACGATGCGGCCGGGGCGCACGTCGATGTCGTTGGTGCAGACCCGGTTGAGCACCCAGGCTGCATCCCGGCCTTCGAGTCGGAACTTGGCGAACGAGGACTGATCGAACAGCCCGACCCTTTCGCGAACCGCCCGGTGTTCGGCCGCCGAGCACTGGAACCAGTTCTGGCGTCCGTAGCTGTACTCGTACCGGGCCGGCATGCCCTCGGGGGCGAACCAGTTCGGCCGCTCCCACCCGGCAAGTTCCCCGTGGCAGGCGCCTGCTTCGCGCAGGCGGTCGTACAGCGGTGACCGGCGCACACCGCGCGCGGTCTCGAACTGGCGGTAGGGGTAGTGTTTGGCATAGAGGAGGCCGAGGCTTTCGGAAACCCGTTCGTGCAGATACCTGCGATTGCGCTGGAACGGCATGTTGCGCCGCACGTCCACTTCCCAGAGATCGGCCGGCGGGTGCCCGTCGCGAATCCATTCCGAGACCACCTTGCCGATACCCCCTGCGGACTGCAGCCCTATGGAGTTCATGCCTGCCGCAACGAAGCAGTTCGCATGTCCGGGGGCCTGGCCGATGTGATAGCGGACGTCCGGGGTGAAGCTCTCCGGGCCGCAGAAGAACTTCTGGATGCCGGCGCGCTCCAGCGCCGGCATGCGCGCCATGGCGCCGTGCAGGATGGGCTCGAAATGATCGAAGCTGCCGGCGATCTCGTCGAAGGAGAAGTCGTCGGGAATCCCGTCGGCGCCCCAAGGCCGCGCGTTCGGCTCGAAGGCGCCGACGAGCAGCTTGCCCGCATCGTACTTGTAGTAGGTGCAGGCATCGTAGTCGCGTATGACGGGCAGGCTCGCATCGAGCCCCTCCACGGATTCGAACAGGGCGTAGTAGTGCTCGCAGGCGTGCAGCGGGACGTTGACGCCGATGGATGCGGCCAGGTCGCGGGTCCACATGCCGGTGCAGATCACCAGGCAGCCGGTATCGATCTCGCCTTGCTCCGTCGTGACGCCGTCTACCCGCCCGGATGCGGTACGGATGGCGGTCACCGGCACGTTCTCGACAATTCGGGCGCCGGCCGCGCGGGCGCCCTTGGCCAGCGCCTGGGTGATGTCCACGGCGTTCGCGTAGCCGTCGGTGGGAATGTGAATGCCGCCGATCACGTCGCTGGTGTTGAGCAGCGGTATGCGTTCCTTGATCGACTCCGGCGTTACCACGTCGACCTGCAGCCCGAACACCCTGGCCATGGAGGCGCTGCGCTTGAGTTCCTCGAAACGCTCCGGGTCGGTGGCGATGGAATAGGATCCGCAGCGCCGGTATCCCGTTGCCTGCCCGGTTTCTTCTTCGAGGGCATCGTACAACTCGCGGGTATAGCGGGCGAGGTTGGTCATGTTGATCGACGGGCGAAGCTGGCCGATCAGGCCGGCGGCGTGCCAGGTGGTGCCGGAGGTGATCTGCCGGCGCTCGAGCAGGAGCACGTCGAATTGCCCCGAGCGGGCCAGGTGATAGGCGATCGAACAGCCGATCACGCCGCCGCCGATGACGATCACATCCGCGCGGCGCGGCAGCTCAGGCTTGCTGAATGTCGATTTCGACATGCTCTTCACGGTCTGACTGTTGCCGACATAGGATTTCGAGACACTGAGCGGGCATTGTTCGCTGCACGTCCTCGTCCCGGCGCTACGGGGCCCCGACTTCTATGGAACAAGCGCCGGCACCGGGCAGCGAGTTCCCATGCGGGGCTTCCCTTTCGGCGCACGGCCCCACCATCCTGCCGTACGCAAGGCTATCGGACGAGCTTAACGCGCCGAAAGGGAAGCCCCGCATACGAACTCTTTCCCCAAATCCCCGCGTTGTTCCTCGCTCGTCAGATTCCCGGCGGGGCGGGTTGGGAACTTTCATGGAAAAATATTCAAGTCTTTGATTTTTGGGAAAACTTATTTGACATAATGTCTTTAGTCGCGACAGCGAGTTTGCATACGGCGCTTCCCTTTCGGCGCACGGCCACATCATCCTGCCGTACGCAAGGT
>JAPPHD010000165.1 GCA_028821125.1 Gammaproteobacteria bacterium | reverse complement strand
GACAACGTGGGCGAACTGCGCCTGGCCTGGTCACGTGCGGGGGAGCCGGGCGGCCAGTACACCACGCCCCTGGTGCACGCCGGCACCCTGTACGTGCAGCAGCCGGGCGACGTCATCCAGGCGCTTGACGCCACCGACGGCCGCCTGATCTGGGAATACCGGCGCCAGCGTGAAGACGACAGCCGTTCGCGCAACCGCCGCAACCTGGCCATTTTCGGGCACCGACTGTTCCATCTCACCGACGATCGGCATCTCATCGCACTCGATGCGCGCAGCGGCGAACTTCTGTGGGAAACCGAAGAATGGGCCGGCGGTGCGGGAATCGGTCACTTGGGCGGCCCGATGGTCGTTGCCGGCGTGGTCGTCAGCGGACGTTCCTGCTCGGCGCGCGGCGGCCCCGAAAGCTGTTATCTGGCGGGGCACGACCCGGAAACCGGCCGCGAGATCTGGCATCGGCGGACCATTCCCCGGCCGGGCGAACCGGAAGACGCCAGTTGGGGAGACCTGCCGGACGAGCGGCGCTGGCATGTCGGCACCTGGGGCAACGTGCCGAGCTACGACCCGGGGCTCGGGCTCCTGTACTGGGGCACCTCCGTGCCGCAACCGTCGCTGGAGCGACTGCGCGGCACCACCGGGCACGATGTGCTCTACTCCAACTGCACCCTGGCCACCGATCCCGCCACCGGTGACCTGGCCTGGTACTACCAGCACCTGCCGCGCGACAACTGGGATCTGGATCATGTTTTCGAACGCTACCTGATCGATGTGGCGGTGGCGCCGGACCCCGACGAGGTGCCGTGGCTCAGCCCCCGCGTCACGCCGGGGGAACTCCGGCAGGTAGTGACCGGCATTCCCGGCAAGACGGGCATCGTCTACACCCTCGACCGGAAAACTGGAGAGTTCCTCTGGGCGAGGGAAACGCTGCACCAGAATGTCATCGAGGCCATCGACGGTGACGGCGCGGTGCACATCGACGAAGACATGGTGGTCGGCCCGTTCGAGGAGATCCTGGTCTGCCCGTCCCTCGGCGGCGGAAAAAACTGGCCGGCGGGGTCGTACAGTCCGCGCACGGGCCTGATGTACCAGCCGCAACAGAACCTGTGCCACCTGCAGACCGGCTACACCGAGACGCCCACCGCCGAGGACGGCTACGCGACAAGCTGGCTGGTGGTCGAGGATCCGGCGGTGACCAGCTACCCGTACCCGGTCGGGCGCATCGACGCCATCGACATCTCCACCGGCCGCCAGGCCTGGCGCCACGAGCAGCGCGCCGCGGTACTCGGCACGGCCGTGTCCACGGCGGGCGGCCTGCTGTTCACCGGCGACATCGACCGGCGTTTCATGGCGCTCGACGACAGCACGGGCGAGGTGCTCTGGCAGTCGATCGTCAGCGCGCCGGTCTCGGGCAGCGCCATCTCCTACGCGGTCGACGGGCGCCAGTACATCGCGGTGGCCGTCGGCGGCGGCACGGCATCGCCGGAACGCCGCGCCCTGTCCATCCACACGGAACTGAAACCCCCGCGCGACAGCCCGGCGCTGTTCGTTTTCGCGTTGCCGGACCGATGATTCGAATCCTCCGTAATCGAAGCGGCCGCCCGTTGCGGCAGGCCTTTGCCGGCGGGTCAGCGTCCTGTGAACGGATCGATGTGGCGGGCACCCGTAGGGGCGATGTGTTTGGTGTTTCGAGTGACGACTACAAGGTCTCTCTCGAGCGCCGTGGCGGCGATTAGCCCATCTACCGCAGGGAGCGGGTCCGGAATTCCAAGGCGTCCCCAGCGGTGTGCTATTGCCCGATCCACATTGATGATGCGGTCCTTGTATTCCTGAACGGTTTGGTGCAGCCAGTTTTCGAGAGCCACGGCCGATGCAGGATCGCGCCGTCGAACCCGCTCCATACCATGACGTAGTTCGCCAAGGGTCAGAATGCTCAGAAACAGCTCCTCCGCCCTGCGTTCCCGGAACCAGCCGATGACCTGAGAATCCGCTTTGCGCTGTTTGCGCAGTTCGGAAAGTACGTTGGTATCAACGAGATAGTTCATAACTCGACGCGGCGCAGAGCCGATCGATCACGTTTGAAATCGGCATCATCGCCAACGTCGGGAATGGAGAGCAGGTGCTCAACGAAAGAAGTGGGCGATTTCGAACGGGAACCGGTAACAAATCCGGTACCTTGCTCCGACAGCTCCCAGGTGCCGCGCGGCGAGTCGTCTCGCAGATAACCCTCCTTGACCAGATTGCTGCGTTCCCAACAGGTTGCGTTCCACCATCTCTCGTCGCCGGTGGACACCGGTTGCCGATCACCCGGCAACAAGGCGGATGCCATCTTTTTTTGCATGAGCGGTTGCAGATCGGCAACCTGTGCAGCGCCGCCGAGTTCGTGGAGAAGTTCCAGCAATGGCTGCCGGAACGCTTTTTGCGGGAGCTTTTTCTCTGCAGCGGGGCGTCGCTGCCTGGGGCGTGACCGTTTTGCAGCGGGCGTGGGGTAGTCTCGACTCGGAAGCGTCCGCGCTTGTTCTGCCGCGTCCAATGCTTTGGCGAGTGCAGACTCTGCTGTATCTACGAGCGGTTCCGCCCATCTCTTGAGACGCTCCAAGGTTTCGTCGGTTACCCTGATGACGGGCATGGTTCACCTGATACATTGTTACCGTGAAACATTGTAACTGACGATGCGGCTAAATTGTATTGGAAGAATAACCACTCGCAATAAAGCCCCACAGGCTGCTGGGGAGTCCTGGCGGCCCGCCTTTCGGTCTTGGAGTCTGACGTGGGTCAAGCGATCGAATCTAGACATATGTTTCCATAAAAATGTTATTCGGAGGTAAACGTTCAAACCGCCATCGATGACGATCATGCGCGTCTCGTGCATCGTGCCATCGGCATTGATGGTACGCAGGATCCCCTCCCGCTCGCCGGGTTCGAGTGCAATCTGGGTAACGCCAATGAACGCATCCAGCGCGAGCGCAAGCGATACGTATCCGGCCACCACCCAACCCAGTATCTTGGCAGCCTTCTTCATGTTCTGAAGCATATCAGGACCTGACCCGCAAGCGCCGTGAGCAGCGTTCGGTCGGCGTTGCGGGTCACCCGGGCCTGAGTGCCGCGGTCCTTTCGCGCGTCGCGAAATTCTGCAGCGCGAGCACCAGGGTGGGGACGAGGCCGACGGCAAGGATCGTGAGCGAAGCCGTCGATGCCTCGGCCAGGCGTTCGTCGGAGGCGAGGCGGTAGGCGCGCGTGGCCAGGGTTTCGAAATTGAACGGCCGCAGGATGAGCGTTGCGGGCAACTCCTTGATCACGTCCACGAACACCAGCAGCATGGCGGTGAGCAGCGCGGGCGTGAGCAGGGGCAGGTGAACGCGCGCCAGGAGCCCAGCCGGGCCTGCACCGAGGCTGCGCGCCGCGCTGTCGTAATTGGGGTGAATGCGCGCCATGCCGCTTTCCAGGCTATTGAAGGCCACGGTGAGGAAGCGGGCGAGGTAGACGAAAACCAATGCGGCCATGCTGCCGGTGAGCAGTAACCCCGTATGCACGCCGAACGCGCTCTCCAGCCAGCCCGCGAGTTGCCTGTCGAGCGCGGTTAGCGGCCCGATGAGCCCTACCGCCAGTACCATGCCCGGAATCGCATAGCCGAGAGTGGCGGTTCGCACGCCGAACTTCAGCAGCCGCGCGCCCCCCTGAAGCCGCACCGCGTAGTTGAGCCAGAGCGCGCACAGCGCGGCAAGCAGCGCCGCGACCGCAGCCACGGTTACGCTGTTGGTCACGTAGCCGACAAAGGAGAAGCCGAAGCTGGGGTCGCCGCTGACCAGCGCGTGCCGCAACAGTGCTGCGGCGGGCAGCAGCAGGCCGACAACCAGTGGGACCGCGCAGGCCAGCGCGGCCAGCGCGCCGCGCCACCCCGTCAACCGAACGCGGGTTGGCGGCATGTTCCTCGACACCGGGTTCGCGCCGAGCCCCCGCCGCGCCAACTGTTCCAGCACCACCAGCAGCACCACAATCAGGAACAGCCAGCCGGCGAGTTGCATGGCGGCCTCATGTTCACCCTGCGCAAACCAGGTGCGGAAAATGCCGTTGGTGAGTGTGGGAACGCCGAAGAAGTCGACCACGCCGAAGTCTGCCGCCGCCTCCATGAGCGCCAGCGCCAGGCCGCCGGCAATCGCCGGGCGCGCGTGCGGCAGCGCGATGCTGAAAAAGGCCCGCCTCGGCGTGGCGCCGAGGGTTCTCGCCGCTTCCGTGAGCGGCCCGGCATGGTCTGCGAAAGCGGTGTAGGCGAGCAGGTAGACGTAAGGATAGAGCGTGAAGCCCAGTATCAGGCCGGCGCCCGGAAGTGAACGGATCGCGGGCAGCCCCTCGCTGAAGAGCCCCATGTCGCGCAACCAGGCCTGCATTGGGCTGGCGTAGGCGAGAATGTCCGCATAGGCGTAGGCAACCACGTAGGCCGGCGCTGCAAAGGGTAGAATCAGCGCCCAGACGAACACCCGGCGCCCGGGAAAGTCCCTGGTTGCAACAAGCCAGGCACAACCTGCGCCAAGGAGCAGGGCCAGCATCGCCACCATAAGCAGCAGGGCCAGGGTATTGAGCAGGTACTCCAGCAGCACCGTCTCGCGCAGATGCGCCCATACCGCGGAATCCGGCGCAACAAAGGAGAGCAGAACAGCAGCGATCGGTACCGCGATGGGCAACGCGATTGCCAGGGCGCCCAGGGTCCATGCCGAGGGGGCGCGAGGCATCCGCGGCCCGACACGAGCCGACGTTGGCGCCTGATCGAACATGGTTGAGGATTGTAACGAAAAGCGAGAACGCGCCGACGAGGCACCTGCCACGCCGGTGGCAACGCTCCGGCTCGAACAGGTCTGCCATGGCTATGGCTCCGACCCTGTGCTCGAGGGCGTGGACCTGTCTGTCGGCGCCGGTGAGATCGTCTGCCTGCTCGGCGCATCCGGCAGCGGCAAGAGTACCCTCTTGCGCATCATCGCCGGGCTCGAGCCGCTGCAGGCGGGGGCCATCTTCTTTGACGGCGCGGAGCTTGCCAGGCCCGGGCGGGAGCCGCCGCCGGAAGCACGCCGTTTTGGCCTGGTCTTTCAGGACCACGTGCTGTTCCCGCACCTTACCGTTGGTGGCAACGTGGCGTTCGGGTTGCGCGGGCACGAGGCGCGCGAGCGCGAGGCGAGGGTGGCCAGGCACCTGCGGCAGGTGGGGCTCGAGGGATACGGCGACCGCTACCCGCACACCTTGTCCGGTGGCGAGCAGCAGCGCGTGGCACTGGCCCGGGCGCTGGCCCCGGAGCCGGTTGTGATGCTCCTCGACGAACCCTTTGCCAGCGTGGACGCAACCCTGCGCCGCCGCCTGCGGGAAGATGCGCGCCGCGCCCTGCGTGCCAGCGGCGTGCCCAGCATCATCGTGACGCACGATGCCCGGGAGGCGATGGAAGTCGCCGATCGCATCGCGGTACTGCACCGGGGCCGGATTCTGCAGGACGATGCGCCCGCGGCCGTCTGGCGTACGCCCGCGGTGCGCTTCATCCCGGAACTTCTCGGCGAATCGAATGCCATCGAAGGCACCGGAGCGGCGGGTGGCGTCGAGACCCGCTTCGGACGAGTTGATCCGCGCGGTGTTGAGATTCGGCCCGACGAGCCCTGCCTGGTGGTCGTTAGAGCCGGGTCCGTGCAACTCGCGCCCGGCGCCTCGGGAGATCCGCGGGTGGTGGACACGCGCTTCCTCGGTGACCGCCATCTCGTCACCCTCGAGGCGGGCGACGAGCGCCTGCGCACGCTGCACGCCACCGAACCCGGGGTTGCGCCGGGCGCGAGGGTGAGGCTTGCCTTTGATCCGGCGGGCGTGCTTGTTTACCATAAAGGCGATAACGATTCTCATTTACCTTGAGGTCCGGGAATCCCCTTCCAACCACCAGAGAGCAGATTCGAACCGTGATCCAGAATTTTTCACCGGCCTCCGGCGTGCCCGCCCTGGTTTTCGCCGGTCTTGTGGCCTTGGCCCCGTCCCTGTCCGCCGATCAGGTCAACCTGTACTCCGCGAGACACTACGACACCGACTTCGCGCTCTACGACACCTTTACCGAGCGAACCGGCATCGCCGTCAACCTCATCGAGGGCGGCAGTGACGCCCTGATCGAGCGTATCGTCAACGAGGGCGAATACACGCCCGCCGACCTCTTGATCACGGTCGATGCGGGGCGCTTGTGGCGGGCCCAGCAGCGCGGGATCTTCCAGCCCGTCTCCTCGGAGGTGCTGGCCGAGCGCATCCCCGCCTACCTGCGAGAACCCGGCGGGCATTGGTTCGGGTTGTCGAAACGCGTTCGGGTGATTGTGCATGGCAAGGACAGCACGCTCGTTGGCGCCGTCGCGCGCTATGAAGACCTTGCTGATCCCCAGTTGCACGGCAAAGTCTGTATGCGATCGTCTTCCAATATCTACAACCTGTCGCTGATGTCGTCGCTGGTCGATGCCCTCGGGGCAACGGCCGCGGAGGAGTGGGCCGGGGGTGTCGTGGCAAACTTCGCGCGCCCGCCCCAGGGCAACGACACGAGCAACCTCGCTGCCGTGGCATCGGGCGAGTGCGGGCTGACCATTGCCAATACCTACTACCTCGGGCGCTGGCTGGCGAGTTCGCGCGAAGAAGACCGGCACATGCTGGACCGGCTCAGCGTCGTGTTTCCCAATCAGGGCGACCGTGGCGCCCACGTCAACGTCAGTGGCGCCGGCGTCACGCGCCACGCACCGAATCGTGACAATGCCGTAAAGTTCCTGGAGTATCTCACCAGTGACTTCGCGCAAAAGGTCTTCGCGGAAGGCAACAACGAGTATCCCGTGGTCGGTGAGACATCCGGCCCCATCACGGCACTCGGCGCCTTCAGGGAAGACGGCATCAACGCCGGGCTGCTCGGCCGCAACCAGGCCGAGGCGGTGCGCATTTATGACCGGGCCGGTTGGCGATAGCGGCGCGCGAAAAACGTTTTCCAGGCAGACCATCATGAGCAAAAGTATGTCCAGCAACCAGACGAACCAAATTCATTGGAAGACCGTCATTGCGCTGGGCACGGCCACCTGGCTGGTGACCGGCCTGCTTGCCGGGTGCGGCAGCGAAGAGGGTGCGCGGTCAGGGCAGGTCGAGAGCGAGGACACGGCCGCGCTCACCCAGCCGGTCGTTGAAGGCAAGGGCGCAGCGGCCGCCGGGGCTGGATTGACAACCGACGACGCTGCCTACCTCACACGTCTCGGGTTGATCCGTGGGCATCTCGCGGTGGGTTACGCGCTCTATCAGCGTGACTTGCCACTGCTGTCCGAAACCCACATGAAGCACCCTCGTGAAGAGATCTACGCCTCGGTGGTTCCGGCCTTCGATGCACGCGGCTGCGATGGCTTCGCAAGCGATCTGACATCGCTCACCGAGGCGGTAACGGCGCGTGTTACCCATGAAGAAGTGGCCGTGGTCTACGAGGGGCTGACGGCGAACATCGCGCGCTGTGAGCTGGCGGCCGACACGAACGACCCGGCGGTCGTTGCCAAGGTGATCGAGAATCTCCTGCGAACCGCGGGCGTCGAGTATCAGATCGGGGTCGTCGACGGGGCGATCAACAATCTGCATGAGTACCAGGACGCCTGGGGTTTCACGCAGGTCGCGGGTTCCTGGGCGCGCTCGACGGCGTTTACGGATCGTGCAAGCGCGGCAGCGGTCGCGGCACAGTTGCAGGACATCATCGCCGGGCTCGAAGGGCTCTGGCCGTCCCTGAACCCTGAAGGTGGTGTCGATGGCGACGCCGCAGAGATCTTCGGTGCCGCTGCCCGGGTCCAGATCGCCGCATTGCCATTGCAGCGCTGACCCCCACTGCGCCCCCGCGCAACCCTCGAATTCGAAGCGCTGCCGAGGGTCGCGTTTTTTCCACGCCTGTCCGACAAGAGGCGCGCCGCTGCGGTAGCTGGTATTTTCAAATGGCGTCAACGGGAGACGTTCGTGCCGCAGCCTATGGAACCATCGAAAGCAATCCGATTGCTCCTTCTATGGGCCTTCCTCGCGACGTTGTCGTCCGTCGCATCTGCCGCAGGAAGCGAACACAAACCCAACATCGTGTTTATCCTCATGGACAACTTTGGCTGGGGCGAGGTCGGCGTCTACGGCGGCGGTGAGATGCGCGGCGCTGCGACGCCGAATATCGACAGCATTGCTCATGAAGGGCTGCGGTTGACAAACTATAACGTCGAAGCCGAGTGTGTGCCTTCGCGTGCTTCGATAATGACCGGGCGTTACGGCATCCGTACCCGGCAGCGGCCGGGCGGGCCCACGCGCGGTGTCTGGTACGGAATCACCAAGTGGGAAAAGACGCTTGCCGAAGTGCTGTCTGATGCAGGCTACACGTCCGCCATCTTTGGCAAATGGCATCTTGGCGACACGGAAGGCCGGTTCCCTACCGATCAGGGTTTCGATGAGTGGATCGGCATCCCACGCTCCTCGGATCGCGCATTCTGGCCGGACAGCAACAGCTACGATCCAAACGCCCATCCCGACGCCGTGTTCACACGGATCATGCGCGCAAAGCGCGGTGAGAAGCCGACGGAGCACGAAGTCTTCGATCGCAGGAAACGTGCGATCATCGACCGGGAAATCACGGATCAATCCATCGAATTCATCACGCGCCAGGCAGATGGCGAACAGCCATTTTTCGTGTTCCTGTCCTATACACAGACCCACGAGCCGGTTGATCCGCACCCCGACTATTACGGCAGGACCGGGCATGGCAGCTTTGCCGATGTTCTCGCGCAAACCGACGACTATGTTGGCGAGGTACTGCAGGCACTCGATGACCACGAACTGAAGGACAACACTATCGTCGTGTTTACGTCGGACAACGGCAGGGAAGGCATACCCAGGTCATTCGGTTTTACGGGGCCCTGGCGCGCAGGCATGTTCTCGCCGTATGAGGGCTCGCTTCGTGTTCCATTCCTGATTCGGTGGCCGGGCAAGGTACCCGCAGGCCGGGTATCCAACGAGATGATGCACGCGGTCGACCTGCTGCCGACGATTGCAGCGATCGTCGGTGGCGAGTTACCGGATGACCGCGTCTATGACGGCGCCGATCAAGTCGCTTTCCTGACCGGGGAGAGCAGCAAATCGGCCCGCGAGTCGGTGGTCATCTATATCGGAAACGTGCTGTTCGGCGTGAAGTGGCGCAACTGGAAACTGCTGCTGCGGGAAATGGATGAGGATACGTACGCGATAGAGGAGATGGCCTACCCCTCTGTTTACAACCTGGTCGTAGATCCCAAAGAGGAAGTGCCGGAACTAAACTACCTGAACGACACCTGGGTCGATTTTCCGCTCTATCAAGTACTGGAAGATCACGAAGTATCGATACAGGAAGATCGTGGGGCCCCAGACCCGTAGTTGCTGAACGCCGGCATCGGACGGCCAGTCGTTTGCAGGGTTTTTTCCAAGACCGGTGATATCGGTTTCGGCCGGATCGGGTGCGGTCAGCTTGCGGGTTCAACAAGAAAGATGTGCACGTTTTCCTGGCCGGGGCTGCGCCAATCGGGATACTTGTCCAGAAAGGCCTGGTAGACCGGGGCCCGGACGCTCTCGTCATCTGTATGTCTGAGCGTCTGGTCGAACAACCGTTCCCCGATTTTGAGACGCACCCGGGGATCTCGCAGTACGTTCTGGTTCCAGGCCCTCTTGTCCGGGAAACTGCCCCCACCGCGGTACGAGGAGAACAGGTAAAAGTCGCCGTCGTATACCGCACACCATACGGTCACCGAGTGTGGAATCCCGTAGGTGGTGTTGGTCTGCAGGTATATCTCCCCGAATTGATTCGTGAAGTCCCAATCGGTTGTTGGCTCGGTGACAAGTTCTCCGGCAAGCCACAGTCCCGGGCGCCCGTCACGGGGTTCGAATCCGAAAATTCTCAGTGAGGCCAGTGCGATCAGCAGCACGAGAATGAGGGCGATACCTGCTATCTTGAGGGTTTTTTTCACGTAGCCATTCAGTTCAGGCAGTCGACTCATTCTACGCCAATCTTGCAGAGGAGGCGTTTCCGTGGCTGAACTCAAGTCCAACTGGGGTTGGCGGCGTTACTGGCGAGAGAATCGCCTGGCTGCCTGTGTGCCCGAAAACCCGGAATCCGCCGCTGCTATCGAGAGACACTGGAGCGGGCTCTTTTCAGAGTTTCCCGCAGGCGCACGCGTACTGGACATCGCTACCGGCAACGGTGTGTTGCTGGTCTGGGGCGCGAGAGCCGCACGAGCGGCGGGGCGCGACTTGACGCTGACCGGCATCGACCTTGCCGAGATCGACCCGGCACGTTTCCTGCCGGAGCACCGGGCCGACCTGACGGCAGCACGATTCATCGGCAAGACGGCGGCGGAGTCGTTGCCGTTTGCCGATGGCAGCTTCGACGTGGCGGTCTCGCAATACGGCCTCGAATATGCAGACCTTGAACCCGCTTTGAACGAAACCGCGCGGGTGCTGGCATCGGGCGGTCAACTGCACTGGTTGGCGCACGGCAGCGACAGCATTGTGGTTGCCCAGGGTCGTGCGCAGCTCGTGGACATAGATCTGCTGCTGGGGTCGAGGGGCCCCTTTGCTGCGATGAGGGCCTACACGAGGGCTCGCGCTCGCGGCCGCAAGGTGAGCCGAGCGACGCGCGAACTCACCGAGGCCCTGCGCTCGGCGGAGGCGCATTGCGCCGCCAATCCGCCCGCCACGCTGGTTCAGGAACTCTCTGCCGGAATCCTCGACACCGCCAATCGATTCGAAAAGTACCACCCTGCCGACGTCGAACGTTGGCTCGAGGAAAACCTCAAACGCCTGCGCGGCCAACGGCAGCGGTCCCGCGACCTGCAGGCAGCGTGCCTGTCCGGGCGGCGCCTGGCGCAAGTGGAGCGGGCTTTCGGTGCGGGACCCTGGTCCGGCGCCCGGATCTCCTCGCTCAACGTTGGTGCATCGGGCAATTCCGTCGGAAAACTCGTTCACGCCGTCAGGCGCTGAGCGAGAACGCAAACACACGTCAACGAGAGGATTCACGACAAAAAGCGAGTAGGCATGCGTGAATGACAGCGACTGCATCGGAGTGTTTTACAATCGAATCATCAACGCAGCCCTGCGGGTGGCGAAAGCGCTTACCTGAAATCGTACGCTGACCCGGGCGCGCGGAATCGACGGGAACGAACAACGGAGGCGATACCGATGAAAAGCATGTGCAAGATTGTGCAGGCTACGACAGCGGCCGCATGGCTTGCCGGGTGCGGTGCCGAACCTGCGCCGGAGGCGCCTCCGGAACCGCCGGCGGACCTGGTCATCGTCGGTGAGCACATCGTCACCATGGACGAGGCGTTTGCCGGTGCGACCGCCGTGGCGGTGCGGGGTGAGCGGATCGCCGCCGTGGGCGATGCCGATGAGGTGCTGCCGCTGGCCGGGCCGGACACGCGCACGGTCGAACTCGGCGATCGGGCGCTGACGCCGGGCTTTATCGATGCCCACGGCCACGTCTCGTTCGTCGCGCGGCTGATCGACTTCGTCAACCTGTCATCGCCCCCCGTCGGCCCCGTGCGGAACATGGACGACATCGTGCGCCTGCTGGCCAAGCGTGTTGCGGAACGCGAGCTTCCGGCGGGCGAGTGGCTGTTCGGCTACGGGTACGACGACTCGCTCATCGCCGAGAACCGCCATCCGACCCGGGACGATCTCGACCGGGTGTCCCTCGAGCATCCGATCGCCTTGATGCACGTTTCCGGCCACCTCGCCGCCGTCAACTCGGCGGCCCTCGCGGCCGTGGGCATGGACGGCAGCACGCCCGACCCGGACGGCGGCGTCATCCGCAGGCGGCCGGGTACCAACGAACCGAATGGCGTGATGGAAGAGACTGCGGCGGCTACCTTCACCCTGGGCCAGTTCGGGCAGATCGATGCAGAGCGTTACGAGGCTCAATTGCGGCGCGCCCTGGACTACCACGCCGCTTTCGGCATTACGACGGTCCAGGACGGCGGGGCCATCCCGCCCGATGTGGCTGTCATGCGTGCCGCTGCGGGGCGGGAACCATTCCCGGTGGACGTCGTGGCCTACGTCTTTGTCAGCACACTGAGCGACGGTGCAATCGACGAATTTGTGGCGGATTCCGCATATACCGGCGGGTTCCGCGTGGGCGGAGTGAAGTTCGGGCTCGACGGCTCACCCCAGGGGCGCACCGCCTGGCTGTCGCAGCCCTACGCGGAAGGCCCGGACAATGCGCCCGACGACTATGTCGCCTATCCGACCTACGACATCGATACCTACAAGCGCCAGGTGGCCGGGTTCATCGGGCGCGGCGTACCCGTGCTCGTCCACGCCAACGGCGATGCCGCCATCGATGCGATGATCGAAGGCGTGGCCGGCGCCGTCGATGCCGATGCGCTTCCCGACCACCGCTCGGTGATCATCCACGCCCAACTCACGCGCGCGGACCAGCTTCCCCTGGTCAAGGCGCTCGGCATAGTTCCCTCCTATTACGCGGCGCACCCGTTCTTCTGGGGCGATTGGCACCGCAGGAGTTTCGGCGAAGAGCGGGCGGCGTTCATCAGTCCGATGAAGGCGACCCTCGAGCAGGACATTCCGTTCACGATTCACAACGATGCGCCGGTGGTGCCGCCGGACATCATGCGCCTGGTCCACATCGCCGTGAACCGCACCACCCGCAGCGGCCATGTGCTGGGCGCCGACCAGCGCCTCAGCGCCCCGGAAGCCCTCCATGCCGTTACCCTGGGCGCCGCCTACCAGTATTTCGAGGAAGACACCAAGGGGTCGATCACGCCGGGCAAACGCGCCGACCTGGTGATTCTCGGTGAGAATCCGCTGACTGCCGATCCGGCAACCCTGGCGGACATCCCGGTGATCGAGACCTTTGCACGCGGCAAGTCGGTCTTTCGGCTGGAATAGCGCTTAAATGGTCAAGCCGGCCCTTCCAGCGCGCCCAGCGCTTTGGCGCGCTGCACCCGATGGCGCCGGGCCAGTTCCCGCATGTCTGTGGTGGCGTCGGTTTCATCCACGATTTCCAGGCCAAGCAGGGTCTCGATCACATCTTCCATGGTCACGATGCCCGCCATGCCGCCGAATTCGTCCAGCACCACCGCCAGGTGTTCCTGGCGCGCCCGCAAGGCGGTGAACAGGTCGGTGATGGCGTAGGTCTCATCCACCGCCACGATCTCACGCCGCACGGTTTCGATAGACTGCCCGCCACGTCCCTCCAGCATGGCGATGAGCAGGTCGCCCCTCAGCACATAACCGGTGATGTGGTCCTTGGATTCGTCGTGGACCGGAATCCTTGAGAACGGCAGGTTCTTTGCCCTGTCGTAGTAATCGGCGATGGTCTCGTCCTCCGATGCCACCTCGACGACCGTACGGGGCGTCATCACGTCTCTCACCTGAATGGTCTGAAAGCGGATCAGATGGCCGATCATCTCGCTTTCCTCCGCCTCGAATACGCCCTCCTGTGCGCCGAGTTCCGCCATCGCCAGAAAGTCGGTGCGCGTCAGTATCGGCTGGGTCGTGCCCCGCTTCAGGAGCCGGGTGATGTACTGGCTCAGCCAGACGAGGGGCGCCAGTGTCACGATCAACAGCCGCAGCGAGTGCACGGTGAACGTCACGAAGCGCTGCCAGTACAGTGCGCCGATCGTCTTGGGCACGATTTCCGAGAAAACCAGTATGGCGATGGTCATGCTCGCCGGAACCGCGACGCGGGTAATCCACGGATTCGCCTGTGCCCAGATGGTCGCCGCCTGGTCGCCGACGCCGATGGCGCCGACGGTGTGGGCGATGGTGTTGAGCGTCAGGATCGCGGCCAGGGGACGGTCGACGTTGGCCTTGAAGTCCTCGAGATACCTGCCGACGCGGGTCCCCTGCCGGGACTTCAGGGCCGCATGACTCGGCGTGATGCTGAGCAGAACGGCCTCCCACAACGAGCACAGGAACGAGAAGACGAGGGCGAGGAAAAAGAAGGCGAGAAGCAGGCTGTACATCAATGGAGCCTACAGCGCGGGCGCCGTGAAATCGAGGATAAATCGGGAGGGTCGGAGGGGGTCATGGCGACGATTGTACCAAGCGGCGGACTCTGTGCTTAGCGCAATATCCGCCTGCCTGGATGAACGCCTTCCTGGAACCGGCCGTCCCGCACTACGAAGGTGCCGCCCACCAGCACGTGAGCGAACCCCGAGGACGGCTGAAACGGGTTCTGGAAAGTGGCGTTGTCGATAACGGATTCGGGGTCGAACACGGAAATGTCCGCATCCGAGCCCGGCTGGATGCGACCCTTGCGCCTGAAGGCGGGGCTGTAGTCCTGGAGGATGGAGGCAGGCAGTATCGTCATCTTCGCTAGCGCGGCCATCAGGCCGAGGCTGCCTTTTTCGCGCACGTAGCGGCCGAGCACCCGGGCACTGGTGCCGATGCCCCAGGGCGGCACGTTGTTTTCCAGGTTGAATATCGGGGCGCCGTCGCTGGCGACGGCGACGTCGGGCGCATTGGTGGCGATTGACGTCCATTCTTCCCGATTGTAGTGGTGGATGACGCCCATGCCCGGGAATTTCTCCCGGTACTCGTGCCAGGTGGCTTCGGTGAAGCGCTCCCCGGTGGCCGCGACCTCCACGTCCTCGTAATCGATGGCGAAGATGCTGCGCCAGTCGCGGTTGAACACAGCCGCGGTGTTGGAAGTGGAACCGGCGTTGTAGGGGAACGACTCGGTGGTCACCGTAACGCCCCGGTCCCGTGCGGCGCGGATTGCCCTCAAAAATTCCTCCACGCCACCCATGGCGCTGGCCTGCAGGTGGCAGACGTGGACGGCAGCCCCGGTCTGTTCCGCAAGCCCGATCACCTCGTAGAGCCCGGTCGGGTCGCCGGCGATGCCGCGGCGGATATGCACGATCACGGGCGCCCCGCGTTCCGCGGCAACCTCGAACACGGCGAGCATCTCGGCCCCGTGAACGACTTCGCTCATGTAATCGAGCAGCATGCCGATGCCGAGGCCGCCCTGGTCGAGCCCGGCGCGCAGGTGCGCCTTGAGTTCCGGCAGTTCCCCGGGCCGCATCGGTTCGCGGAAGGCGGGGCGATTCATGCCGATGGCCGCACCGGCACTGTCGCCGATGAGGGCGCCGAAACCGGAGACGGCGGCATCGCCTTCCTTCATTTTCGAACGGACCCAGGCATGGCCGAGCGAGGCGCCGTAGTTGATGACCGCGCGGCCCTCGATGGCGATTGCGCCATGCGTCCCGAAGTCGGCGACGGGGTAGGCGCCGGACTCGAGTTCGAGTTCCGTGGTGACGCCGTCCTGGGCCTGGAACTTCTGCCCGAGCGGCGTCCAGGCGTGGCTGTGCAGGTTTATGAAGCCGGGGGCGACCACCAGGCCCGAGACATCCACCGCCTCGGCGCCGTCGAGGGGGACTTCGGAGACCGCCACGATTTTGCCGCCGGCGACGGCGACATCGCGTATCCCGTCGAGCCGGGTCTCGGGGTCGATGACGCGGCCGCCCTTGAGCACGAGTTCGTGCTCCCGGGCAAGCGGCCCGGCCGTCAGGAGAAGCAATCCAAGGAAAAACGGCGTCAATCTCATGGACGTTGGCATTCCGTAGTGAAACTTGATTCGTCGATGCAGCAGTCCACCTGATTCCGTGTAGCAATCCGGTGGCCGGATTCGGCGACAAGCCCAAATTTCGAATTGGTGAACCCTCGCCGCTAGAGTACCATTCCGAAGACCTGCCTCGTACCTTCTACAGAGGTCCCCATGCGGTTGCCCATCTTTTTCCTGATCGCCGCCACGGTGTGTTTGCCTCAGGCGCAAGCGGCGGAACCCATGCGTGTCTATACGGCCGGGTCCATCATCACCATGGATGAATCGCTGCCCCGGGCACAGGCGGTGGCGGTGGCGGACGGGCGTATCGTTGCGGTGGGCGACCTTGCGTCGATGGACGCCTGGCTCAAGGCGCGGGAACACGTCGTCGACCACCGGTTTGCCGACAAGGTGCTGCTGCCCGGCCTGATCGACAACCACCTGCACCCGCTGATGGCAACCATCCTGCTCAACACCAGGTGGATCACGCCGCAGCGCTGGTCCCTCCCGGGCAGGAACGTGGAGGCCACGCGGGGGCGCGCCGCCTATCTCGACCGCGTCGCTGCCGCGGTTGCGGAGTCAAGCGGCGGAGACGAGCCATTCATCACCTGGGGGTATCACGAACTCTGGCACGGGGTGGTGCGGCGCGACGATCTCGACCGCGTTTCCGCCACGCGCCCGGTGATTCTCTGGCAGCGCTCCTTCCACGAGATCGTGGTCAACACCCCCGCGTTGCGTTGGCTCGGATTCGATCCGGAGCGGGACGAGGAGCCCGTCGATGCGGACTTCGAGCAGGGCCTGTTTTCCGAGCGTGGGCTGATTGCCGCACTCGGCCGCATGGTTCCCTACCTGCTGACGCCGGAACGGCGCCGGGCCGGGCTCGATGCGGTGCGCTCGATCGTGCACCGGGGTGGCATCACCACCATTGCCGACATGGGTGTCGGGAACTATTTCGGGCTGGAAGAGGAGGCGGCGATTTTCCGGTCGGTATTCGGCCCCGAGTCGACGCCGACTCGTATCGTGCTGATTCCCGTGGGATCGCGCATGCCGGAGGAAACTGCGCGGGAAGCCTGGCTGCAGTCTTTCGATGACTTCTCCGAGGCGACCTCCCACAAGGTGCGTATCGGGCGGCACGTGAAGCTGATGGCGGACGGCGGCTTCTTCGCCCAGTACATGCGCATGAATCCGCCCGGCTACATCGACGGGCACGAGGGCAAGTGGCTGACGCCGCCCGCGGAACTGGAAACGCTAGCCAGGCTGTTCTGGGACCGGGGCCTGCAGTTGCACGTGCACGTCAACGGCGACGAGGGCATGGACGTGGTGCTCGACATCCTGGAACGCGCGCTGACGGCGAACCCCCGGCCAGACCACCGCACCACCCTGCATCACGTCGGCTTCGCCACCAACGACCAGCTCCGCCGGGCCGGCAGGCTCGGCGTGGTCATCTCCGCCCAGCCCTATTACATCTGGGCGCTGGGCGACCTCTACGCCGCCCACGGGCTCGGTTACGACCGCGCGTCGCAGATGTCGCGCATCGGCGCCATGGTCCGCAACGGCATTCCCACCTCGCTGCATTCGGATTTCAGCATGGCGCCGGCGGCGCCGCTCACCCTGGCCTGGGTGGCGGTGAACCGGGTGACTTCCGAGGGAACGCTGATGTCCCCCCACGAGCGCATCACGGTGCAGCAGGCACTGCGCTCGATCACCATCGATGCCGCTTTCGCCCTGCGCATGGAAGACGAGATCGGCAGCATCGTCGCCGGCAAGCGGGCCGACTTCACGGTGCTGGAGCAGGACCCGTTCGCCGTGGAACCGATGCGGCTCCGGGACATCCCGATCTGGGGGACGGTTTTCGAAGGCAGGCCCTATCCGATCCTCAAGGGGGCGATGCCTTGACCCGCCGCCAGTAGGCATCCAGGTCACGCTTCACCAGGGGCGCGAGCAGGTAAAGGCCGAGGACGTTCGCAAGTGCCATGGCGAAAATCATGGCATCGGAGAAATCCAGCACCGCGTCGAGTTGCGTGGTACAACCGATGATCACGAAGGCACAGAAGACGGCGTTGAACGCCAGCTTGGCGCTGCGCCGGTTTCCGAACAGGTAGATGCAGCCTTCCAGGCCGTAGTAGGACCACGAAATCATGGTGGAGTAGGCGAACAGCATGATCACCACCGCGAGCGGTATGGGGAACCAGGGAATCACACTGGCGAACGCCGATGAAGTCAGTTCCACGCCGCTCATTGTTCCATCGGTCAGCAGTGCCGGGTCATAGACGGTCACGGTAATGACCAGAGCCGTGATGGTGCAGATCACCACGGTGTCGATGAAGGGCTCGAGCATGGCCACGAATCCCTGGGTGAGGGGTTCCCCGGTCTTCACCGCCGCGTGCGCGATGGACGAGGAGCCGATGCCGGCCTCATTGGAAAAGGCGGCGCGGCGAAAGCCGAGAATCAACACCGCGAAAAAGCCACCCGTGGCCCCTTCCGGCGTGAAGGCCTGGCTGACGATGGCGCCGAGCGCGCCTGGAATCTCGGCGTAGTTGGCGCCGATGACGACCAGCGCCGTACTCACGTACAGGAGCGCCATGAACGGGACCAGCCTCGCGGTCACCTTGGCGATGCTCCTGATGCCGCCGACGATGACCAGGGCCACCAGAACCGCCAGCGCAAGCCCGAACAGCCAGCCCCGGTCCGCAAAGATGCTGTGATCGCCGCCGGTCACGTTGACGAACTGCACGTAAGCCTGGTTGGCCTGGAACATGCACCCGGCGCCCAGGCAGCCGACGATGATGCAGATGGCGTAGTACCAGGCCATCGCCTTGCCGAGCCGCGGCAGGCGGCGCTCTCGCAGTCCCCTGTCCAGATAGAACATCGGCCCCCCGGACACCGAGCCGTCGGCGTTCTCCTGGCGGTACTTGACGCCCAGGGTGCACTCCACGAACTTCGAGGCCATGCCGAGAAACCCGGCGACGATCAGCCAGAAAGTGGCGCCGGGCCCGCCAATGGAGATGGCCACCGCAACGTGCACGATGTTGCCGACGCCGACGGTCCCGGACACCGCCGTGGTGAGCGCCTGAAAGTGGGAGACCTCCCCGGGGCTCTTGGGATCCTTGTCCAGCTTGCCGCTGACGATGCGGATGGCGTGGACGAACCCGCGGATGTTGATGAAGCGGAAATAGAAGGTGAAAAAGACCGCGCCGGCGATCAGCCACAGCACGATCAACTGCAGTTGCGCATCACCTACCGGCACCGCAAAGAAAACGATGTCGGACATGGCGCGCGCGACGGGCCGGAAGGCGCCGTCGATCGCCTCGTCCAGCCCTGAAGGCCACGCCGGCCCGATCCAGGCCCCCGACATCGCCCCAAGCATACGAACGAAGCACGGGCTGGTTCTCAAGAGCGTGTGCCGCTGCGATTTTGACTCGTTTGTCATTCCTGGATGCCGATCACTCCCCGGCCCAAAACCGGAACCGATGGACTTGGCGGCGTATTAGCCGCCTCTGCTTGCGTTTCACACGGGGTGCCGGACAATCACCGGATGGCAGCTTATCCGCCCTGGTTCGATCCCGCCATGCCCGAGCGGGAAGATTGCGTGCTCGGCGCGCTCCTGGAGAAGGGCGTCCGGCAGTGCCCTGAACGGGTGTTTGCCCTTTTTGAGGACGGGCTGGAATGGACCTATGCCGAGACGCTCGAACTGGCCCGGCAATGGGCGCGGGGATTGCAGCAACTCGGCCTGAAACGCCAGGACAGCGTGCTGGTATGGCTCCCCAACGGCCCGGACATTCTCAGGAGCTGGTTCGCTCTGGCGTGCCTGGGCGCCGTCTATGCTCCGGTCAACCTGGCCTATCGGGGCGACCTGCTCGAGCACGTGATCGCCAACTTCGGTGCAAGGATCATGATCGCGCACTCCGGGCTGGTGGAACGCCTGCGGGGGCTGAACCTCGCGCAACTGGAGCGGGTCATCGTCATCGGCAAGGCGCCCGACATGGCGCTGCCGGTGCCCCTGCTGCCCGCGAGCGCACTCGATGGCGATGCCGATGCGCTGCAGCCGGAGCAACCGGTGATGCCCTGGGACACCATGGCGATCATCTATACCTCCGGCACCACGGGGCCCTCCAAGGGTGTGCTCTGCTCTTACCTGCACTACTACACCGTGGGCGTGCTCGCGGTCGGGTTCATGGAACCCCACGAGCGCTGCCTGATCAGCATGCCGTTGTTTCACCTTGGCGCGACCGGCGGCGTGTACGGCGCGCTGGCGCGCCAGGCGTCGGTCGGAGTCGTCGAAGGCTTCAGCACCGACCGTTTCTGGGACCAGGTGCGGGGCATGAACTGTGCCACCCAGTGCGGCCTGGTCGGCAGCGTCATTCCCTTTCTCGCCAAGCGGCCGGCTGCGCCGGACGACCTCGACAATCCGTTGCGCCGGGTTCTGGCTGCACCCGTCGATGAGAAGATACGGGAACTCGCCAGGCGCCATGGCTTCGAGTACTTCACGGGCTTCGGCATGAGCGAGGCGCCGATACCGCTGGTGAGCGAATTGAACCCGACCCGGTCGGGCTATTGCGGCCGCGTCCGCTCGGGCATGGAGTGCCGCATCGTCGACGAGAACGATATCGAAGTACCGGTGGGAGCGGTTGGGGAACTGATTGTCAGGGCGTCCCTGCCCTGGTCGCTGAACAGCGGTTACGTCAACGCACCCGAGGCGACGTTGAGGGCCTGGCGCAACGGCTGGTTTCACACCGGCGATGCGTTCCGCCGGGACGAACAGGGCCGCTATTTCTTCGTCGACCGGTTGAAGGATTCCATACGGCGCCGCGGTGAGAACATCTCCTCGCTGGAAGTCGAGAAGGTGGTGCTGCAGCACCCCCGGGTCCTGGATGCCGCGGCCGTTCCGGTGCCCAGCGACCAGTCCGAAGACGAGGTCATGATCGTGGTGCAGCCCAGGCCCGGCAGCCGCATCGATCCGTTCGAACTGATCGACTTCCTGATTCCGAAGATGGCGCATTTCATGGTTCCGAGGTATGTGCGGATCATGGCCGAGTTGCCCAAGACCGAGACCAACAAGGTCCGGAAAACCCGATTGCGCGAACAGGGGGTCACCGCCGACACCTGGGACCGGGAGCGGGCGGGAATCGTGCTCAAGCGCGAGAAGCTGGCGACCTGAAATCAGGCCTCGCCACCTGGCTCGGCGAGTCGCCGCTGGAGCGGGGCGCTCAGATCAAGCCCCGGGTCGACGGCGGCGAGGTGGCGGCATGCGGACCACAGGCACAGGGCGCCGATGGGCGTAAGCAGCGCGGCCACCGCCGCCAGCGAATGGCCGAGCATGGCGTCGTCGGCAAACACGAAATCCGTGGTCAGGGCCACCGCCATCGGGCCGAACCCCGTTCCCACGAAGGCCACCACCAAGAGGTAGAGCGCGGTTACCTGGGCGCGCATGCGGTTGGGCGTGGTGAGTTGTATCGCTGCCGCCGTCAGTCCTACCGGGGCGCTCAACAGGAAGGTGGCCGGAACGAGCAGCAGCAGGGCCAGGCGCGCATCGGCGACCAGCGGCATGGCGACCGCAAAGGGCAGGGCAATCAGGCTTGCCAGCATGGCGGTGCGCAGGGTTGCGTCACGATGTCCCCGTGCGTACAGCCAGTCGGCGCTCAGACCGCCGATGACCGACCCGCTGGTGCCGAATGTCAGCAGAACCAGGCCGTAGGCGAACCCGGTGTCGGCCGCGGACCATCCATGGATGCGGATGAACAGCGTCGGCGTCCAGGCCATGACGCCGATGATGACGATGCCGATGAAGCAGAAACCGACGGTCATCATGGACAGTACGCCTCGCCTGAGCCGAAGGAAGGCCCAGAGTTCGCTCCAGGCGACACGGGTCGTCGCGGCGGTTCCCCGCTGGCCCGGATCCCGGCGCCTGGGTTCGCGCACCGTGAACAGAAGGGCGGCGACCAGCAGCCCGGGCAGGCCGACGACGATAAAGGTCGTGCGCCAGGGCGCAAGCTCTCCGACCACCGGCAGCACGATCGCGTCCGCGGCGCCGATCAGTTCGATGGCGGCGCCGCCCACCAGCATGGCGATGCCGGCCCCGGCATAGATGCCGAGCGAGTAGACGCCGGTCGCCCGGGCCAGGCGGTCGGGCGGAAAATAGTCGGAAATGATCGAGTAGGCGGGCGGCGACAGCGCCGCTTCACCCACCCCGACGCCCACCCGGGCGAGAAACAGTTGCGGGAAGGTTCTGGCCAGCCCGCAGACGGCGGTCATCAGGCACCAGAGGGTCATGCCGGCGGCGATGATGTTGCGCCGGTTGCCGCGGTCCGCTAGCCGGGCGATGGGTACCCCGAGCAGGCTGTAGAAAACGGCGAAGGCAAACCCCTGCAACAGGCTGATCTGTGTATCGCTGATGCGGAGGTCGCCCCGGATCGGCTCGACCAGAAGGTTCAGTATCTGCCGGTCGATGAACGAAACGGTATAAGCGACGCTGAGTACCGCAACGACGTACCAGGCATAGGGTGCCGCGGGCTGTGCATTATTCTTCAACTCTTTGAAAGATCTAACTTTATGTCGATGATTGCGATGTGCCGCCCGAAAGCTGACATTGGCCGGAGGATCGCTGTACGTTGTGGGTCGCGGATCGTGCCTGTCACTGCTCGAGCCGTTCCGGGCCCGCCTCGATCAATGCCTCGATCGTGTCGTAGAGCAACGGGAAATAGCTGATGATCGATGCGATGACGATCTCCTGGGACGGGTGCGGCCCCTGTTCGTACGCGCCGTCCCACTGCACCTGGCTGCCCCCGCCGTCGAGTGGTGCCACCCGCACGACGGCGCCGCCCTGCAACGGGTGGTCGAGGCCCCGGTACTCGAGCAGCCGGGCCTCGGGATCGCACTGCAGCCATTCGTAGGAGTAGGTTACTGGCTTGGCGGGTGCATCCGGCTTGTCGAAGCGGGGCACCCGATAGGTCATCCGGGTTACGCAACCGACCCACAGACCCTCGGGCAGGGACTCCGGGGTGCTCTCGTACTGCAGCGGCCAGATCCAGCTCTTCCGGCTGGCACTGAAGCCTAGCACCAGTTGATCGAATATCACGTCGGCGGGGTGACGGGTATTCATTCTCGCCCGGAAATGCAGCAGCAGGCGGCCTTTCTCCCGTTCCCGGGACAGAATCAGGCTGCCGTTGTTCAGCTTGTGGTCGACGAGGATTTCGCTGGACACTGGTCATCCCCCCTGAATCGCAGGATCTTTTAGCGCAACTCATCCGGCCGGACAAGTTAGACGCCTGTCTCCAGCGCGAACATCGAGCGCCCGTGGGACCATTCACGCCGCGTTGTAAAGGGTCGAAAGTTGCAATAGTCCGAGGGCACCACTAACCTGCCGAATTGACACTGTGCGGCAACGCCGGGGACGCACAGTACCCGCGGGGGTCGTTGGAGAAGGCGCAGAATAGAAAACCGCGACGTGTCGGAGTCGGGCGATGCTCGTACCTCGTCGGCGGCTCTGTCTGGCTTGATCTTGCATTTTGCGCCGGGCGATAGGGGAAAGATTCGTACAACATCGAACTTTCCGGGCTTTGTTTTTCTTGAGGACAAGCGAATGTTTCATTGCGATGGATTGATGGCTGGTTGTCGCGCTCTCCTGATAGCGTGTGCGATTCCCGCGTTGACTGCCCTGCCGGGCGTCTCGCTGTCGGAAGAAGGTGCGGCAGGGGAACGAGCACTCGAAGAAATCATCGTCACCGCGGAAAGACGCGCGGAGAACCTGCAGAACGTGGCGCTTGCGATCACCGCGTTCAGCGGAGAGGACCTGCGCGAACAGGGGATATTCGACATCAAGGGAATTACCGAGCGGACGCCCGGATTCTCCATGGGCGAGTTCAATCCGGGCCAGACACAGCTCTACATTCGCGGCATCGGCTCGAACGAGGACGGCGCCGCGGGTGACCAGTCCGTGGTGGTGTTCATCGACGAGGTGTATATCGGCCGCGCCGCGGGGCAGGACGTCGACCTGTTCGATCTCGAGCGCGTCGAGGTACTGCGCGGTCCCCAGGGTACGCTTTTCGGACGCAACGTGGTGGGCGGCGCCGTCAACCTGGTCACGAAAAAGCCCGGGGAAGACCAGGAAATCACCGTGGAAGGTACGTACGGCAGCTACGATACGCTGACTTTCCGCGGCCTTGCCACCGGCCCCATCGGCGACAATCTCTATGGCAAGATCTCTTTCTCCTCCCGCCGCCGGGACGGCTATCTCGAGAACCACATCGGGCGTTTCAGCTCGATCTACGAAGCGCGCGGCATCAGCCCTGCCGAATTCGGTGACAACGATGTGCGCAAGATTGACCGGGACAGCTTCCGCGCGGCCCTCCGCTATCTGCCGAGCGACACCCTGGAAATCAATCTCACGGCCAATTACTCGACACTGAGCGAAGACGGCGCCGTACGTCATTTCATCGCCGGCAACGGTCTGGTGGTCCACCCGGCGCACAGCACCCTCATACCGAACTACGACAGCGACATTCATGCGGTGCTTACGGACGATATCGGCAGTTTCGACCTCGATGTGGCCGGAGCGACATTGCGTTTCGACTGGGACCTGAACGAAAGCATGACGGTGACCTCGCTGACCGCCTACCGTGACGTGGATTCCCAGAACCTCGAACATGGCCTCGGTTCGCCGCTGTTTTCCCATGTGCTGCACAGCAGCGGCGTGATTCCGTTCAGCCTGGACGGCAACAACAACTACATCGACAACTCCGAAACCTTCACCCAGGAGTTCCGGCTGACCTCCAGCGGACAAAGCCGGTTGCAATATGTCGCCGGGGTCTACTTCCTGGACGAGGACGTTCATCGTCACGAAACGGTCACCGCAGGCATCAAGATCTCCGACGGCATGGGCGGGCTCTTCGGCCCCAATGCGAACAACAGTATCGGCGGCGACGATCAACGCGCGAATACGACGAGCTACGCCGTATTCGGCCAGTTCACTTTCGATCTTACGGACACGCTGAGCATTGTCGCCGGCGGCCGCTATACCTGGGACGACAAGGAGATCGACCGCGTGGGTACCCCCAACGGCGTATCGGTGCTGGGTGCCTTCGATGTGTCGGCGGATGCGGACTGGAGCGAGTTCACCGGCAAGGTCGGCCTGAATTACCGGCCCACCGAGAACCTGTTCTTCTATGCGAATTTCTCGGAAGGTTACAAGTCCGGCGGTTTCCAGGGTCTGGCCCCGCGGAAACCGCAGGCCGAGACCCCGTTCGATCCCGAATTTGCAACGCTCTACGAGGTCGGCGCCAAGACCGAATGGTTCGACAATCGCCTGCGCGTCAACGTCGCCGGGTTCTTTACCGACTACAAGGGATTGCAGATTCTGCAACTGCTGGTGCCGGCTGACGCTCCGCCGGGAACGCCGGGCCAGTTGTTCACGCAGAATGCCGCCGATGCCGAGGTCAAGGGCGCGGAACTGGAGTTCGTCCTGGCGGCAACGGAAGGGCTTACGTTGCAGGGTTCGATCACATTTCTCGACACCGAGTTCATCGATTTCTTCGCCCCGCAGGGATACACCTCTCCGGCCGGCGGGGCGGGCGGTCAGAGCCGGATCGGCAACGAACTGCGCAACGCCCCCGATGTCGCCTACAACCTGCTCGCGCGCTACCGGCATTCGCTCCCGGGCGGCGGCGAAATGACCTACCAGATGGATTTCCGCCACAAGGACCAGGTCAACCAGGATCCGGACAACCTGCCGTTCGCATCGATTCCGGCTTACGATGTGGCAGACGCTCGAATTGCCTGGTCGAACAGTACGCGGACTTTCGAGCTGGCGGGCTGGGTGAGCAATCTCTTCGATGAGAAGTACTTCATCCACAACTTTCCCGGGGTCGGCGACGGCGTTGCCACGGCAGGGCCTCCGCGCATGTACGGTGTGACCTTCACGTGGCGGTCGGAAATGTAGCCCGGCCATTGCCGGCCCGTCATGTGGCGGGCCGGCACCACGCCGGTGCGGCGGTTTAACGACACTGCAACGTCGTCAATCGAACGTAAGACCTCCGTACCGGGCCGTGGTGTACCGAGTTCGTGGCGACGACACCTGCCCTCCTCGATTCTGGCTCTGTCTTGGTGGGGATCACGGTCGCCACCAAGGTTATGCACCTTTGCACGGCACACTAGCGGTGGTGGTCGTGTAATGGCGCCATTCAAATCGTGCACAGTTGCAGCCCGGGTTCTACTTGCGGTGGCATTGGCCGTCGCCGTGCCCGCAGCCCCGGCATCGGCAGACACGGAAACGCGATGCACGGAACTCCCTTCCCGTCCGCCCGGCGGTGTCCGCATCGAGGTGGCGGAGGTGGTCCGCAACCGGGACGACCTTGGCCGATTCTGTCGCATTGCGGGAACCATATCGCCTGACATCCGCTTCGAGATGCGGGCGCCGACCCGGGACTGGAACCGGAGATTCCTGCTGTCCGGCTGCGGCGGGTACTGCGGCGAGCTGATCACCGAGCGCAAGGGCTACAGCAACAGCATCAATTACGCGCTGAAGAGAGGGTATGCGGCGGCCACCACCGATTCCGGACACCGTGGCAACGCCATCGATACCACCTGGGCCCATAACAACCCGGATCTGGAGAAGCTCTTCGCCATCGACTGGGTACCGCTCGCGGCGGCAGCGAGCCGGGCGCTGCTGGAGCGGCTCTACGGCCGGAACGAACGCTTTTCGTACTTTGCCGGCTGTTCCAACGGCGGGCGCACCGCGGCCAAGATCGCTCAGGAATACCCCTCGCTGTTCGACGGCATTGCCAGCGGCTGCGGTGCTTTCAATCTTGCCAATGCGGCGGTTCAGGGTGTCTGGCTCGACCGGACCCTGGTCGATTCTGAAGGAAACCTCATCCTGCGTGAGAACAAGCTGCCGCTGCTGGCCACAGCCGTCCGCAATCGGTGCGACGGGCTTGACGGTCTTGTCGACGGCATCGTCAGCGATCCGTTCGCTTGCGACTTCGATCCCGGCGACCTCCAGTGCGACATCGGCACGGACGAACCCGATTGCCTGACGGCTGCCGAAGTTTCAGAAGTGCGAGCGCTCCACGACGGCGCGCGGGACAGCGCTGGTCTCCGCCTGCACGCCGGGCTGCCCCGCGGTTCGGAACACTACTGGGGCCGCTGGCTGATCGGGCCCACTGCCGGCGGCGAGCCCCACGTGAAGGACCTGGGTTCCAACTACCTCCGCTACATGGGCTTCGAGCAGGACCCGGGCGCGGCTTACCACTCCCGCGACTTCGACCTGGACCGCGACATCCCCAAACTTGCCGGCATGGCACGGCTGTACAACGCCACAAACCCGGACTTGCGCGGACTGCAGCGGGCGGGAGGGAAGCTGCTCATGTATCACGGGCTGGCCGATGCCCTGGTTGTGCCGCAGGAATCCATCGACTATTTCGAAAGTGTCGTCGAGGAATTCGGCTCGCTGGTAGTGGTGAACGCGTTCTTCCGCCTGTTTCTCATCCCGGGCGCGGACCATTGCTGGGGCGTCACCGGTCACGCCCCGGACCTGTTCGATCCCCTTCAGGTGCTGGAGCAATGGGTGGAACAGGGCGTGCCGCCGGACCGGATCGAAGCGAGCCAGCACGCGCAGGTGGGCGAACGGATCGGGGTCGGCCCGCTGCTGCGCACGCGGCCCCTGTGTTCGTATCCGCAACGGGCCCGCTATACCGGGGCGGGGAACCCGGACTCTGCGGAGAATTTTGTGTGCGTTCCGGGGAGTTGACGCGGAGCTGGGGAGGAGTCAGGGGTCAGCCGGCTCCCGCAATCGTCAGGATGTCCCTCGGATTCCGGATCAGTATCCGATCGATCAGAGCCTGGTCGAAACCCTTGTAGCGCATCAGCGCGGTTACCGACTCGGGAATGTGCTGCCAGCCGTGGCCACCGAACTGGCGCTGCCAGTGCTTGAGCGCGATGTCGTGGGACATCAGCACCCTGGAGCCATATCCCGCTTCGACGAGGGCGATGATGTGGTTCAGGCGCACCGCATCGTTGGGCAGGTCGACCCTGCCGCGTTGCCGGAACGACTCCTCCCATCCGAAGCTGTCCAGTTCCAGGTACACGCCGGTGCCCGCAAGGTCCACGAAGGGCGCCGGGTCGAAGGAGTGCGGAGCAGGGCGGACGGGCAGGCGCTGCTCAACATGGCACATGATGGTTCGGTCGAGGTCGCCGCCCTCCTGCTCCACGACCTTGATCGCATCCCAGGGTGACCGGGCGTTGATACCCGGATGAATGCTCAGCGGAGCGCCCGTATCCCGTTGCGCCCGAGTGGAAGCCCGGAGCACTTTCTCCTCGTTGGGGTGCATCGGAAAACTCAAGCCGACCTCGCCGATGATTCCGGCGTGGACACCGCCGGTCAGCCCCCCGTCGATGTCGCGGGCGATGCGCTCGCGGAGTTCATCAATGTCCATTTCTCCGACATGAGGAGGATGATATTCGTGGGTGTAGTAGCTGGTGCCCATGACGATCTGCACGCCGGTGGCTCGGGCGATCCGCTGCAGCCCCAGTGGATCCCTTCCCATGCCGATGGAAGTCTGATCGACCAGGCAACCGCCACCGAACCGCTTGAACAGGTTGGCTTCGTAGATGACCTGGTCGATATCGTCGATCTTGTAGGTGCCGTAGTAGAGCCAGTTGCGCGCCACGTCCGCGCGGTTGGCCAGGCAGATGGGCTGCTGCCATCTGGCCCGCCAGGTAGCGGCAGTACCGGGACCGTCCTCGCCCGGCTCGAAACCGGCCTCGGGAATCCGGGAGGCGCGTTTCGTCGACTCGGTAAAGTCGAAGACCTCGTCCGGCGATCCGGCGCCCTGGGTCAGGTCGAGCAACACGTGTTCGTGCATCAGGGTGAGCCCCAGGGATTCCGGGGCGATGGGGCCGAGTACCGTCTGAATGAGTCCTCGGTGAATCATGGTTGCTACCCGGTCAACGGGGAACCGTTGTCAAGCGGATGTAGGACTGCCGCTCAGGTCCGTGGTGGACGGTGTTCGTAGCGACGACGTACTCGGTCTCGTCGGGATTCCAGCCGCCGGTGTTGAGGTTGCGGGCGAAGCGCGGATAGTTGCTGCTGGAGACTTCCAGGCGGATGCGGTGGCCGGCGCGGAAGACGTTGCTGGTCATCAGCGGGGCGAAGCGCAGTTCGTAGACATGGCCGTCTTCCATGAACACCTCGCGGTCGAAGCCTTCCCGGTACCGTACCCGCTTGATGGTCTCGTCCAGGTTCCAGGCGGTGCCGTCGGGCTCGACATCGAGCAGCTTTACCGTGAAGTCGGTATCGCGAGCATCCGATGAGACAAAAAGCACGACGTCGATGCCGCCGGTGACTTCCAGGTCTTCGGGTAGAGGCTCGCTGGTGTATACCAGCACATCCTGGCGCGACTCGACCGGGCGCTGGTCGAAGGATCCGGTCTTCACCTGGTCGCTCAGGCAGCAGACATTGCCGCCCAGGGACGGTACGGGGTTCATGGGATCGTAGACAAAGGTGTCGAGATTGCGTTCGTCGGGTGGCTCCGCGGCCAGCAACCCGTCTCCGAACAGCGAGTTCGCGCGGCCGTTACTTGCAAGATACAGCGTCACTCCGGCTGAATCTGCGGGGGGCCAGCTATCCGCCGTCAGCCACTCGTTCGAGCCCATGGCGAAATACTGCACTCTCGGCTGTTTTTCGGGGAAGCGGTCGGAAGCGCCTTTCAAATGCAGGTCGAAGAAGTCGTAGACGATGTCGTCGAAGTCGAAGTGCACGCGCCCCATGTTCCTCGCGCCGACGATGTGCGGGTCGCGCAGCCGGTACATGTGGCAGTGCTCGGTGGGCGCGACGATCAGGTACTGGCTTTCGCGAATCCGTTCCTCGCTCGCGTTGTGCCGGACATGGTTGAACAACTCGATGTTGGGCGCGGTGGACAGGTCGTACCAGGCGTTAACCCAGAGGGCGGGAACGTGGAAATCCTCGTTGTCGTGGTACAGCCCGCCCTTGTACCAGTCGGGGTGGTCGGGGCCGCGGCTCGCCATTTCGTCGAAGATGCCATTGGGCCCGCCGGCGGCGACGATGGCGTCGCGCAGGGGCAGGTGACGGAAGGCCTTGCGCCAGTCCACCTCTGGATAGGACGGCGCAAGGTCATAGTACTTCGACACCCGAATGCGTTCCTCCCGGGACAGGTCGGGAGGGAACATGGGCCGCACCAGGTTCTGCTCATGGTACAGCCAGGTGAGCATCGGCAACTGGATAACCCCGCCCTTGTAGTAGTTGCCCTGTTCGTAATATGGGCCCATGCGGCCGATGCCCGCGCCCGGGCTCATGGGCACCGCGGCGGCGTGGGCGGGGTGCGGCTCGCTTGCCAGCGCCATGATCCATTCCGCCGTCGAGGAACAGCCCGTGGTGCCTACCTTGCCGTTCGACCATTCCTGTTCGGCGATCCAGGTCAGGGTATCGCGGCCGTCGGTGCGGGGCCGGCCCAACACCTCCCAGGTTCCCTCCGAGAAGAACTTGCCGCGTTCGTTCTGCTTGACGAAGGCATAGCCCCGGCGAACCGCATCGAGGGCGAACTTCAGGTTGGCGTCGAAGTAGTCCGGGTTGGGCTCCATCTTTTCGCTGAAGTTGTAGGGTGAGCGCCAGAAGATGGTTGGGAATGGGGGATTGGCGTTCTTCGGAAGATAGATGCGCGAAGCCAGCCTGACCCCGTCGCGCATGGGCACCATCACCATGTATTCGATGTGCGATTCCCGGGCCAGGGCCGCGCGGCGCACCTCGTCGGTGAGCGGGTCGGTAGCTGCCGGCACGCCGCCTGCGGCCAGGAAAGCTACGGCGGCGGCCACCAGCGAACGGCAGGCGCCTGTGCATCCGGTTTGTTCGAATTGGAACAAGCGCTTTATTGAAGCTCTCGGCGTGTCGATCAACGGGCGGCCAGAATCTTGCGGACGTCGGAATCGTCGCCGGTCAACTGCCAGTGCACCAGCGCGATGGGAACGGAACCCGCTTCGTTCAGTTCGGCGTAGAAATCACGAAGGGTATAGGGCGTCTCGTCGTTTTCAGTCTGCTTCGTGCGATGCGCCAGCAGGCGCTCGAGCAGGTACTTGCCGGTGACGTAGCTGGTGCCGTAACCCGGCTGGCGCAGGTACAGTTGCTGCTCGAACTCCATCAGTTCGCGTTCGGTGCCCATCCAGCCGCGCGGCGTCCAGTCCACGTGGACCGTGCCCGCTTCCGCCATGGTCATTTCGTTGGCATGCGCGTACAGGGAGCCCAGGCCGCGCGCCGCGCGCTGGGCGAGCATGATCCACACCAGTTCACGGGAGCGCGGATTGACGTCGTAGAGGCCGGCGTGCATGAACATCTCCTCGACGCCGGTGGCGGTGCCCTCGTTGCGCGTGTCGAAGATGTTGTAGAGCAGCGCGCCGCGGCGGATCGGGCTCGCGTGGGGCTCGTCGCGAATCTGGGCCAGGTCCCACCAGTGATAGAAGTGGGTGTAGAGCGGCGTGGGGTCGAGGTGCGCGGCGATCCAGAAGAAGTTGCGCGTCTCCACGGGAACGAAAACGCCCAGGTGCTCGCGCAGGGCCGGGTCCATGTTGTCCTTCACGTGCATGACCTCCTCGTCTTCGAGCCAGGCCATGAGCCGAGCGGCGGATTCATCGGCGAGGCGGTCGTATTCCTCGGGGTTGGCGACGGCCACCTGTTGCGGCAGGCCGCGGTTGCGGTGTTCCTCCAGCTTGAGCGACGACCAGGCCCGGTCGAGTTCCCGTTGCAGCAGGTCAACTTCCTCCTTCCAGGTCATGGGCAGGTAGTGCACCTGTTGCTGGTACCAGGTGTACTGGTCCTTGCCGAGGCCCGACGGGCCGGTCTTCGAGGGAGCCTGCTCCTCCAGCCAGGCGACGAGTTCGTCGGTGGCGGCCTGGGCCTCGGCAATCGCTTCGGTCAATTCCCCGCTGACCCCGTCGCCCGCCATTTCGAGGATGCTGTCCAGGTGCTTGCGCTGATTGCGGATGTTGCGGATGCCGGCCACCCACAGATCACGGGCGTTGCCGGTGAGATTGCCCGGTGCCTGGCGCATCAGCGGGGGAATCACCCGCAGGTCGCCGATCATGCGCTGTTCCTCGTCGGCCGACAGCGGGAACTCGTAGGTCCACAGTTCGAGCACCGCGTGGTGCGTGGGGCCTTCGTGGGCCGGCACGTCGCTCTGGTAGGTCCAGATCGACTGGTAGAAGGCCGGGTCGCGTACCCAGGGCTTGAGCACCCGGTGGTTGAAATCGAAGCCGTTCATCTCGGCGTTGACGATGTGCCAGTCGACCTGTTGCGCGATGGGCCAGCCAACCGGGTCGATGGCGTCGAGGCGTGCCCGGTATCGGGCGAATTCCTCGTAGGCGGCGGCGAACCGTTCCGCCGTGTAGTCCGGGGCGCCGTCGAGCAACGGCGGGCTTTCGAATTCCCGCCAGTCCGCGAATAGCTCGGTCAGGGCTTCGTAGCTGTGGGAATCGGTGGCGGTGTCTTCCGCGCAGGACGCAGCCAGGGGAAGGGTGGCCAGCAGGCAGACCAAAACCTTCGACGCGGATTTGCAGGTGATATTCGATGACATCGTTTCCTCCCTTTCGGGCTATTATTTGCCAAATCAGTGGCCCGCGCCACCGGGCAGAGGCCCGGACAGCGTCATTCCGGAGCACCGAGTTCGGTGGCTCAGGAGCGACTCCGGTACTACGGAAGGCGGGTGGAACGGGGGCAGGCCGCCGCCTCGAAGGTCCATGGCGGAGGTAGACTAACAATGAGGGAAAGCCAATGAAGACCGGAATCGGCAAAGGGAGGAAACCAATGATCAGAGCCGGCAAATGCCTTGCTGCCCTGTTGTCTGCAGTCCCGCTGCTTGCGGTATCCGCGGAGCGGGGTTTCAAGCCGTTCACGTACGATTTCACCGCGGAGGCCGCGCTTGCGACGCAGCTCGATGTCGACAATCCGAATCCGCAGCAACTGCAGGAGGTTTTCGCGAAGCGCCGGGCCAGGGTGATGGAGGCCATGCCCGAAGGCGCCATGCTCGTCTTCTCCGTGGAGCGCGCCCAGGAACGGCGTCTTGAATTCCAGGTACCCGATTCGGACAACCACGACTTTACCTACCTGACCGGGCTCGACGGCATCCACAGCCTCGACTCGGCGCTGCTGCTGCTGCCGGCGGCGCCGGCGGCGGAAGGCCGGCTCGACGAACCCGCCCGCCCCTGGGCCGTGCTGTATACCCCCATGGACCCGGAAGCGATCGCCCGGCGCACCGGTATCGAGGATGTGCGGCCGTTTGCGGTGCTGGAGCACGACCTGTCGGTGGCGATGACGGACTTTCGCGACTGGCGCATCACCCAGGTGCGCCGCTGGCCCCTGGCAGCGGCGCTGTCGCGGGCGTGGGGCAGGACCGACAAGGTGCTGTACCTGAACTACCCCCGCTTTTTCCGGCTCGGTATGCCGGAACCGTCCCGGCTGGAAGAGTTCGAACGCATCCGGCGCTTTTCGCCCGAGATCCGCCTGCGGGACTCGGCGGATATTCTCGACCAGGTGCGCCAGTTGCAGGATTCCTGGTCCATCGCGAACCTGCGGCGGGCAGTCGCCATCGTCAACGAAGGGCTGCGGCACGGGTTTCGCGCCACGCGCCCGGGGATGACCGAGAAACAGGTGATGCAGGTCATCGACTTCGTTTACCGCTATCGGGGTGCGACCCTGGGCTTTCCCACCTCCGTGCGCCGTTCGGGGGTACAGACACCGCACGACGGCGAGGCGATTCCCGAGGGCTGGATCGAGTTCGTGGGCCGTTCCGGCGGTGCGGTATTCCAGGCCGGCGACCTGGTCTGGACCGACACCGGGGCGGCATTCAATCACTATTCCGCGGACATCCAGCGAACCGCGCCCATCGACGGGCGCCTGACGGAGCGCCAGCGGGAACTCTACGAGATCGCCCTTGACGTACAGAAAACCGTGATCGGCATGGTCCGGCCCGGCGCGACCTGGTGGCAACTGCACGACAAGGCCATGGAGATTCTGCGCGATGCCGGCGGTTACGACGAATACTACTACTATGGCATCGGGCACTTTATCGGCATGGATGTGCATGACGAAGGCGATTACCTGGTGCCCTTCAAGCCGGGCATGGCGCTGGCCATCGAGCAGGGGGTAATGCCGCCGGAAGGCCCGCGGGTCGCATTTGAAGACGATGTTCTGGTCACGGACGACGGGCACGAGTGGCTGAGTCGCGACATCCCGATCGAGATCGAAGACGTCGAAGCGCTCACGTCCAGTCCGGGCGTTTTCGGTTTTCTGGGGCCGCGCGAGCAGGATTGAGAGAGGCTGCCGGGTAAACCGGGCGCTGCGGAGTAGTACCGACAGACAGGCGCGGGGCAAGGCAACAGGCGTACGGGCAGGCAAACCCGCTCAGACCCTCCGGACGCTGATGCCGGATCAGTACAGGGCGGCCGTAATGCTCTGGGAGGCCGCCTCCAGCTCCGCGAGCACCCGGGTGTGCATGTCTTCCTGGGTGACCCGGGAACTCGGGCAGGCGACATTCAGCGCCGCGGCCACATCGCCGTTTCGTTGCCGGATGGGCGCGGAGATCGAGCGCAGGCCGATTTCCAGTTCCTGGTCGACGATGCTCCAGCCCTGCTTCCCGGCCTGTTCGATCAGTTTGCGAAGCTTGACCCGGGAAGTGACGGTATTGGGGGTGTAGCGGGTCAGCTTCGCATTGGCCAGGTATTCCTCCCGTTCCTCCTCGGGCAATGCGGCAAGCAGTATGCGGCCCGTGGATACGGTGTGAGCCGGCGCACGGCTGCCGACTGCGACGGAAATGCGCACGCGGCGTTCGGGCGGAGCGGCGCTTGCCACATAGACCACGTCTTCGTCGTCCAGCATGGCGGCGAAGACCGATTCCTCGAGCTTGAAGGCGAGCCGCGCCATGATGGGCTGGGCGACTTCCACGAAAGTCAGCGAGGAGAGGGCGGCATAGCCGAGTTCCAGCACTTTCGGCTTCAGGTTGAAGTACTTGCCGTCCGTCTCCGCGTATCCTTCGCCCACCAGGGTAAGCATGAACCGGCGTACCGCGGCCCGGGGGAGGTCCGTGGCGCGGGAGATCTCGCTCAGCGTCATGCTCGGGCGCGTTCGGGTGAAGGCGCGCATGATTTCCAGGCCCCGCACCAGTGAGTTGACGGTGTCGCGCTTGTTGATTTGCTTCTTCATTGCGGCTCTATTGCGGCGCTCTGACCCACCGGGCCACTTCGGCATGCGTCCCGAACCAGACATCGCCCATCGACCTGGCGTGCTCGATCAGGGTTTCAAGAATCCAGATTCGCGAGCGGTAACCGATGACGAACGGGTGCATGACGAGCTGGAAGAGTCCGCGCTGTTGCCAGGCGGCATCGAGTTCCCGCCGAAAGATGTTGAAGACATCCTCCGGCGTGGCCCAGGGCCGCGTTGCGGGCTGGCGGTTGAACATCAGGTAGACGGCATCGTCGCGCAGCCATTCGACGGGTACTTCGACCACACCGGTCGGCTTTCCGTCGAGCAGCAGTTCGTAGCAATCCTCGTCGGCCATCAGGGAACTGTCGTACTCCAGCCCCATTTCCGCGACGATCTCGATGGTATTCGGGCTCAGGTCCCAGTTCGCCGAGCGGAACCCCACCGGGGCCGTTCCCAACTGTTCCGTCAACAGCTCTTGTGAGCGCAACGCCAGTTCCCGTTCCGCCGCCGCCTCCAGAAGCGAGTTGTTCTCGTGCATCCAGCCGTGGATGCCGACTTCGTGTCCGGCGCCGGAAATGCGCCTCGTCTCGTCGGGGTCGATGCGGGCACAGACGGCGGGCATGAAGAACGTCGCCGGAACCTCATGTCGGGCAAGAACCTCAAGAATTCGCGGCACGCCGACGCGACGGCCGAATTCGCCCCAGGCCAGGCGTCCAACGGCCGACCCGCCGGCTCCGAGCTCGTAGGCTTCGTGGTCGCAGTCAAAGGAGAATGCGACAGCGCATCGAGCTGTCCCGGGCCAGGCATGGGGCTTCAGTGCGCGGCCGGCGCGCACGCGATTGACGAGCGGGCGCCAGTCGCCGTCGGGTATCGGGGGTGCAGTGACCGCCATCCTCAGACAGTGCAATAATGAACGGTCATTATCCGTGGTGGGGGGCCAGGATGACAAACCGATCCGTGGGCCGTCGAGCAGCCGCAAGTTGCCGGGCCGGCATGCCTCGCTACGTTCATGCGCGAACAGGTCAGGTTGGAACGGCGCCCATGTCGGCTCGTGGAGTTTCATGAGCGAAGGGCCCCTGAGCGACAAGGTCGTTCTGCTGACCGGCGCATCCCAGGGAATAGGCGCGGCTACCGCGGGGATTCTGGGCGGCGCGGGCGCCCGCCTGATCGCCCATTACCGCGGGCAGCCGGGCGACCGGGAAGGCGCGGAGGCCGCCGTAGCCGGCATGGCGGTGGAGCACAGGCACCTCGTGTCCGGGGACTTTACCGACAACGCGGCCGTGGAACGCGTCTGGCAGGATGCCGTGGCCTGGCGCGGGCACGTTGACGTGCTCGTTCTCAATGCCGCGTTCATGGATCCTGCCGGCGGCATCGACGACAGCGAACGGAACTGGGAGCGTTCATGGGCGACGCACCTCCAGGTGAACGTACAGGCGCAGGCCCGGTTGATGCGGGCCGCGGTCAGGCATTTCAGGACGAGGGGGGGCGGCATCATCGTGCTGATGTCGAGCTGGGTGGCGCAGCGGGGCGTCACCGATCCGAAAATGATCGCCTATGCCGCTTCCAAGGGAGCGATCAAGGCCGTCGCGCAATCCATTGCCCGGGGTTATGCGAAGGAGGGTATCTACACCTATATCATCGCCCCGGGCATCGTCCGCACCCGCATGTCCATCGACTTCGCCGATATGCAGGGTGGGGAAGACGCAGTGACGCAGACCCTGGCGATGCGCGAGTGGGTGCCTCCGGCTGAAGTGGGCGAACTGATTGCCTTTCTGGCCGAGGGAAAGGTGCGCCATCTCTCCGGCGCGACGCTGGATGTCAATGGGGCAACCTATGTGCGCTGACCGGCAACGTGCGGTTTTCCGCCAGACCTGCACGAAGCGACTTCAGCCAGAGGAACGCGGTGGGAGCGGCACTGAGAATCGGATATCGAATGACCGGATCACTGTGAGTCGGGAGGCGGCATCATGAACGATGTCCGGGTACGGCGTCTGTGCGACCGCGAAGAAATCACCTGGATACTCAACGAATACTGCAACGCGCTGGACCGCATGGATCTCCCGCGATTGTGTGCGTTGTTTACCGAGGACTGCCTGGTGCAGTACGGCCCCGAGGAGTGGCTGCAAAGCCGCGGCGCCGCCGCCCTGGAGCAGTCTCTTGCACGGATGTGGCGCTGGGCGCGTACCTCCCACCACCTGAGCAACGTGCAGGTCGAGTTCACCAATGATGACAAGGCGAATGCGCGAAGCTACGTGCACGCCTGGCACGAACGCCCGGACGGCAGCACGGCCACCGTCATGGGCCGGTATCACGATCGGTTCGTGCGCCAGGCAGCGGGCTGGCGCATCGCCGAGCGGCGCATGGTCATGACCGGCAGCGACAGCGGTTTCGAGGTGAACATCGATCGCTTCGAGCGGATACCGGCGCCGGAGGGCTGGCGGCCTCCTGCCGGGGCCGCGGGCCGATGATCGGCATTCAGTACGAAAACCGCCTGATCGAGTGCCGTCCCGGCATGTCCGTGGCCGCGGCCCTGACCGCTGCCGGAGAGCGGGTGTTTCGCGATGCCGGTGCCGGCGATGCCCGCGGGCTGTTCTGTGGCATGGGGGTCTGCCAGGAGTGCCGGATGCAGATCGATGGACGATCCGGGGTACGAGCCTGTATGACACCGGTTCGGGACTCGATGCGGGTCTCGCGCATGCCCGAACGCGCGGTCCCCGGCGATCGTCCGGAAGAGCGCGGCACGGAGAACCTGCCGGAGGCGCCGGACCTTCTGGTGATCGGCGGCGGCCCGGCCGGATTGACGGCGGCGGCGGTCGCGGCCGAGTCGGGAGCCGATGTCGTTGTCATCGACGAGCGCCCGATGCCTGGCGGTCAATTTTTCAAGCAGCCCGGGTCGGCGGAGCTTGTTCCTCCATCGTTGGCCCGGGACCGGCAATTCAGGAACGGCCGGGAACTGATCGAACGCGCCAGGCGATCGGGGGCAAGGATTCTCAGCCGCGCCGAAATCTGGGGTGCCTTTGCGCCGAACGAGTTCGGCGTTCTCCACGGCGGCAGCAGTTGCATCGTGCGCCCGAGGCGCGCCATCGTCGCAACCGGCGCCTACGAGCGGGGCCTGCCCGTTCCCGGCTGGACCCTGCCCGGCGTAATGACCACCGGCGCCGCCCAGACGTTGTTGCGAAGCTACGGGGTAGTAGCAGGACAGCGGATACTGGTGGCCGGCAACGGGCCGTTGAACCTGCAGGTGGCGCTGGAACTTGATCGGGCCGGCGCAAACGTGGTTGGGGTGGCGGAGTCCGCCCGTCCGCCGGGAGCGGCGTTGCTGGCGGATGCCCTACGGCTCTTTCGGTGGGCGCCGAGGCTGGCCCTGGACGGGTTGCGTTACCTGGCCCGCCTCCGCGCTGCCGGCGTACCGGTGTTTTATCGGCGGGTGTTGAAAGCGGTGAAAGCCGTGGAGGGAGGGCTGTCGGCGACGCTCGCGAGGGTCGGACAGGAAGACGGGCCGGCAGACCGCACGGTGGAGACCGATGCGATTTGCGTCGGTTACGGCTTTCAACCCAACAACGAGATTCTCAGGTGCCTGGGGTGCCCGCACGAGCATGACGAGCGGCGCGGCCACCTGGTTGCGCAACGCGACGCGCGTTGCGAGACCACCGTCCCTGGCATCTACGCCATCGGCGATTGCTGTGGGCTCGGCGGAGCTCCCGCGGCGCTCCAGGAAGGCACCATCGCCGCGTGCGCGGCCGTGGGGTCACTGGGCTTCGACCTCCCGGCCGGGATCGACCGCAAACGCAAAAGAGCGGTGCGAACACTACGCCGCCACAGGATGTTCCAGGCGGCGCTGTGGCGCGTTTTCGAGGCGCCGCACTATCAGGCGGAACTGGCAACGCCGGACACGCTGATCTGCCGATGCGAATCGGTTCGGTTGCGCGACCTCGATGCGGCCCTGAAAAGCGGCGATGCCACGATCGGCATGCTGAAAAGACGTACCCGTCTGGGCATGGGACACTGTCAGGGCCGCTATTGCGCGCCGGTCGCAGCGGCCGTGCTCGAACGTCACACCGGAACGCCGGTGGGCGAGTTTTCCCTGTTCGCGCCCCGCGTACCGATCAAACCGGTTCGCATCGGCGACATTGCGGCCATCCGCGGCGATTCGCCGGGGTCCGAAAACCGAAGTTCAGAACCAGAGCAGGTCTGAAGGCGAAGCGCGCGGACTGGCCACGCCCAGTGCGGGTAGCCTATTCTGTCGCCGCCGCGCCTGCCCACAGCCCTTGTGCGGCACGCGGAACGGTAACGTATTTGTGACACAGGACACCAGGTGAACGGCGCCTCCGCTGAGATTCCCTATTCGCCGCGCGTGCAGTGGTACGTGGTGTTCCTGCTGACCGTGGCGTCGACCCTGTCGTTCATCGACCGGCAGATCCTCAACGTCATGATCGGCCCCATCAAGCGGGATCTGGGCAACCTCAGCGACACCGAGATCTCGCTGATCATCGGGCTGGCGTTCTCGCTGGTCTATACGCTCGCGACCGTTCCCCTGGCACGGGCCGCCGATCACAGCAACCGCCGCAACCTGATCGCCGCCGGCATATTCACCTGGAGCCTGATGACCGCACTGGCGGGGAAGGCCGACAACTTTCGCAACCTCTTTCTGGCCCGCATGGGCGTCGGCATCGGCGAAGCGACCCTGGGCCCGGCTTCGGTGTCGATGCTGGCCGACTACTTCGACGCCCGGCGGCTGCCGCTCGCCTTCGGCATCATGGGCGCGGCGCCGTTTCTCGGCACGGGGCTTGCCAGCATCGTCGGCGGCCCCCTCGTCGACTGGCTGGAAGTGCAACCGAACTTCGTTTTGCCGGTGTTCGGTGAACTGTATTCGTGGCAGATGGTACTCGTGGCCGTTGGCCTCCCGGGCATACTGCTCGCGGCCGTGATGTTCACCATCGCCGAGCCGAAGCGGCGAGGCCTGGTTTCCGAACACGCGACGGGATTTGCCGTCCGCGAGATCTGGGCGTTCGTCAAGACTCGCGGCAGGTATCTGACCTTTCACTTCGTCGCCTACCTGTGCCTCGCGATCCAGGGCTGGGCATTCATGACGTGGGTGGTCGAGTTCTTCGTGCGCAAGCATGACTGGTCGAGGACGGACATCGGCCTGACCTACGGCATCGTCGCGCTGGTGGCCGGCATCGTCGGCAGCGTATTCGCCGGATACTACGCGGGCCGGCTCATCGCCAGGGGAGGGGCCGACGCGCCCATGCGGGTCACGTTGTGGGGTGTACTGGTACTTGGGCCGGTTGCCGTCGCTCTACCCCTGTTCGACAGCGGGCTCGTGGCAGCGGTGTTGCTGGTGCCCATCACCTTCACGATGGCCATGCCGCCGGGTTTGAGCAATGCGGCGCTTGGAGCGATTGCGCCCAATCAGATGCGGGGCCAGATGATCGCGCTCTACCTGATTTGCGTAAACTTTCTGGCCTATCTGCTGGCGCCGCTGATCGTGGGATTGATGAACGATTACGTGTTCGGGCGGGAGGATGCCATCGACCTGTCGCTCTCGTCGCTGGCCGTGGTCAACTACGCCGTGGCGGGCGTCTGCCTGGCGCTCAGCCTGAAGCCGCTGCGCGAGGCCGTGGCCCGGCTCGCGCGCGAATTCGACAGACAAATCACAATCCGGGAGAAGGGACATGGGCAGATTGCGGGTTGACTCCGGGAAGGAGATCTATTTCGAGCATCATCCGGGAAAACGTACGGTGGTGCTGTCCCATGGTTGGGGCATGGGATGCCGGATCTGGGACGACACCGCGGCACGGCTTGCCGATGCGGGATTCGGGGTCGTCGCATACGATCACCGATGCTGTGGCGAGTCTGACAAGGATTTCACGGACGTTTCCATCGAAGCGCTCGGGGCCGACGTGGCAATGCTCTGCCGGCATTTGAGGCTTGAGCGCCCGGTACTGAACGGCTGGTCGCTGGGAGGCGCCGTGGTTGTCGATGCCGCGGTGCGGATGGGCAATGGCCTTGGGGGCCTGGTGCTGACGGGAGGCGCCACGCCGCGCTACACCCAGGCGGAAGGATTTGCCTGCGGCGGGCTGCCGGAAGATGTCAAGGCGACGGTCGCCGCCTTGCGCGCGGACCGCGTCAACTTCCTCAGAACCCTCTACTTCGACGGCGTGTTCGCCGTGGATGTCGGCGAGGCGGTCAAGCAGCGGGCCTGGCAGATCGCTCTGGAGGCGAGCCCGGCGGCGGATGCTTCACTGGCCGCCCTGGCGGATCTCGACCAGCGCGAAGCCATGGCAGGGCTCGCCTGCCCGGCGCTGGTGGTCGCCGGGGGAGCCGACGGCGTTGTTCCCGCCGATATAGGGCGATTCGCCGCGAACACCCTACCGTGTGCCGAACTCGAAATTTTCGAGGACTGCGGCCATGCCCCGTTTCTGGAGGACCGTGACCGCTACCACTCCCTACTACTCGACTTTCTGGCTCGGAGACCGTCATGAGCGAACGCCGCGTAAACTTCGGACTCTGGTACGACTTCAGGAACCCGGCACCGAGCGCGGTTTCCTTCGAGCAACTTTACCGCCAGTCCCTTGATCAGATCGCCTGGGCGGAAACCCTCGGCTTCGATTCGGTCTGGCTGACGGAACACCACTTCTGCGAGGACGGCTACACGCCCTCGCCGCTGGTGCTGGCCGCCGCCATCGGCGAGCGCACCTCACGCATGCGCATCGGCACCAACCTGATGCTGCTGCCGCTGGCCGATCCCGTGCGCCTCGCGGAGGACGCGGCGGCCGTATCGATCCTCACCGGCGGACGCTTCGACCTCGGTGTCGGCCTCGGTTACCGGGCGTTGGAATTCGACTATTTCGGGCGGCGGCTCAACCACCGGCCGAGCCTGATGGAAGAGGGCATCGACATCATCCGCCAAGCCTGGTCCGGCAGCCCCGTCACCATCGAGGGCAAGCGCTACCGGATTGACGGGCTGCCTGTCGCCCCGGTCCCCGCCGAGGCGCCGAGGCTCCTCATGGGCGGCATGGCGGAACCGGCGATCGCCCGGGCGGCGCGGCTCGGCGACGGATTTCTCTCCACCGGCGGCATCGGGCACGACCTGTACATCAAGGCCCTGCAGGAACAGGGTAAGGAGCGCTCCCAAGGGGTCATCTGCGCCGGCAACTGGATGATCGTCGCCCCCGACCCCGAGGCGGAGGCGGCGCGAATCGGGGAGCACGTCCTGTATCAGGCCAACCAGTACATCTCCTGGGGCGCCTTCGGGCCACCTGAATCCGTGCCGCTGTTCCGGGATGCCGCGAGCGCGATTGAAGGCGGGCTCTACGAACTCTGCGATGCCGATGGCGCCGTGGCAAACCTGACGCAGATGCTCACGGACTACCCCGAGATCGCCGATGTGCACTTCTGGGCCCAATTCCCCGGCGAATCGGTGGAAAGCGGCAGCCGGCGTATCGAATATCTGGCGTCCGAGGTGCTGCCGAACGTCCGGAACGACTTGAAGCTGGGGCGATAAGGAAACCGACCACCCCTTGGAATCGCGGACGCCCGCCGCGACGCCAACGCGCAGGTACAACGCCGGATGTCGGGAAAGAGTTCGCATGCGGGGCTTCCCTTTCGGCGCGTTAAGCTCGTCCGAAAGCCTTGAGTACCGCAGGATGATGTGGCCGTGCGCCGAAAGGGAAGCCCCGCATGCGAACTCGCTGTCGCGACTGAAGCTACTATGTGAAACAATTTATTATTTAAAATTAAAGGCTTGAGAGTTATTACATGCAAGCTCGCTGCTACGTGCTTGCAGTCGTTCCATGGCGGCGGCATCGGCCCGGCCGAGTGACGGGTTGCGGGGGTTTCGCTATATTCGGATTTCGATCGTCAGGAAGGGGACCATGCAGCCGGAATCGCCATGGTTGTACATTTTGCGCCTGGCCCACATGACTGCACTTTCGCTGGTTTGGTCGCTTTCCGGTTTGGTCCACGCCATCGATGTTCCCGTCACCACACCGCTGCCGGTGGTTCCCGGCGACGAAGAGACCCGCTCAGCCCCCTTTATCGCCTGGTACGAGGATCTCGGGCAATACGGCTACCTCGAGGAGGAGTTCCTGGTTTTTGGGGACGCCAACATCTACGAATTCGAGCATGACGAGGCGCAGAGCAGCGCGGTACGCGTGCGTGAGGAGGGCATTCCCTACACCTCCCGCCTGCTGGTCCGCAGGCCTGCGGATGCGGGGCGCTTCAATGGCACCCTGTATCTGGAGGTGCTCAACCCGACCGCCGGCTGGGACGGCGATCCCATCTGGCAGAACACCCACGACTACGTGATGCGGGCCGGCGCCGTTTATGCGGGGCTCACCAGCAAGCCCGTGGCGCTGGACTTCCTGCGCGAAAAATGGGGGAGGGACCCGTATCCGGCGCGCAACAGCAGCCGCTACGCGCAACTGGAAATGCCGTATTTCGGCCAGGTCTGGGACATGTTGAGCGAGGTTGCGGCCCTGCTGAAATCTCCGGGGGCCAAAAGCAATCCCCTGGCCGGTTTCGCAGTGGAGCGCACCATCCTGACTGGCTACTCGCAATCTGTAGCCTACCAGGTCACTTACGCCAATTCCTTTCACGACCGCGAGCGGATGCCCGATGGCGCCCCCCTGATCGACGGTTACTTCCTGTCGGCCGGCGGTTCGGCGAAAAACGTCAATCGGCCTACACCGGAAACCGAGGGTCTGCCCCCGGGGGACCGGCGCAACCTGATCCATGTCGATGTGCCGGTAGTGCGTTTCCAGACAGAGACGGAGGTTCCCCGTTCGCACCGGTTGCGCCAGCATCCGCCGGAACATCCCCTGGTACGCATCTACGAGATGGCCGGCGGTGCGCACGTGGACCAGGCCACCGTCGACGAAGGCGGCAGGGCACTCGCCCGCGATCTCGGCCTGCCCGATTTCGCTGCCGGTTGCGACAATCCGGTCAACCCGGTCCCCATCGGCTACGTGCAGTCGGCGTTGCTGGAGGTCATTGACCTGTGGGTGCGCGGTACCGTCGAGCCGCCGCCGAGCCGGGTAATCGACCTGGTCGACGGCACGGACGGGGCCAGGGAGATTGCACGGGATGCCGCGGGCAACGCCGTGGGCGGCGTGCGCCTGCCCAGCCTGGAGGCACCGCTCGGCAGCTATCTGCCCAACAACACCGGGGCGGGATTCTGCTTTCTGATCGGATCCTTCGTGCCGTTCGAAAAGAGCGAACTCGCCCGCCGCTACCCGACCCGTCAGGCATACATGCAGCAGGTCGCCGAGGCGGCCGGCCGCGCGGTGACCGATCGTTTCCTGCTCGAAGCCGATGCGCAGCGCCTGCGCGCCGAAGCAGCGGCCTCCGGCATCGGCAATTAGAAGCGAGCCGGCAAGGGCATGGCGGAAGGGGCAGGCATTGGCGGCAGGGCACCGCTGCCAGAGTTCGGGCGCCTCCTGTCACGGCGCGTACTAATCCGGGGTGGACTGACCGCAACCCTGGGGTGGTGCATCGCGTCAAAGACCACGCATGCCGCCCGGGCGGGCGAAGCGGGGCCCTGTGTCGATCCTGAGCTGTTGAGCGGCGCCGATGCGAGCCTGCGTTCGGCGATGGAATACGTGCCGCTCTCGGACGACCCGGCAACCCGGTGTTCCGGATGTGCGTTTTTCACTGCCGAAGACGAGGACGCGCGTTGCGGGCAATGCGCGATCCTGAGCGGTTCCGTCGAAGGTGTTGGAAATTGCGCATCGTTTAGCCCGCGTGAATGAATCCCGGTCGATCCGGATCCGCTTTCGATCGGCGGGCAGTACCGCGAAGATCCGCCGTTTCGACCCTGCCCGAAACCGGGCGTCATTGTTGAGAAAGCCGGGGCAACACGGTATAACTCAACCGAGGTACAGGGGAGCAGCATGAACAAAAAACTATTGTCTGCCAGTGGTATATCCGGCGTCCTGGCCGTTTCCGCCGGTCTGCTTTCGTTCCCGGGTTTCCTGAGCGCAGAAGAATCCCAGGAAGCCGCGGCACTCGAGGAGATCGTCGTCACGGGAACCCGGCTGCGGACCGACGGGTTCGAGGCGCCGACGCCGGTCACCATCACGCCGATCGACGATCTCAGGCAATCCAATCCCACCAACATCGTCGATGCGCTGCAGGAATTGCCGCAGTTCATCGGCTCCCGCAGCTTCAACTCCGGGGGCAAGGCCGGCATCTCCAGCGGGCGGGGGCAGACGCTGGACCTGCGCAACTTCGGCTCCCAGCGCACCCTGATCATGCTCGACGGTGTGCGCCTGCCGCCCACCACCTACACCGGTTTCGTGAACTCGGAAATCATTCCGCAGATGCTCCTCGACCGGGTTGACGTGGTGACCGCCGGCGCTTCGGCGGCGTATGGATCCGACGCGGTCGCCGGAGCGGTGAATTACATCCTGGACCACGACTTCACCGGGATGAAAGTGGAAAGCTCCGCCGGCGTCTCCAGGCATGGGGATTCCTTCGATTACCGGGCAGGCGTGGCGGGCGGCTTTCAGCTTGGCGAGCGCGGCCACTTCATGTTCAGTCTCGAGAGGTTCGAGACCGAAGGCATCAAGATGAAGGACCGGGGCTCCCAGGGCACGATCTCCTATATCGCGGCAGGCAAGACCCCGGGCGGCGGCCCGCCGGGCACCGCCGGCAATCCCCTGGTCATCTACGAGAACGCCCGCTGGGTGATCATCAGCGACGGCGGCCATGCACTGGGCGGGCCCCTGTTCGGCACCTACTTCCCCCGCGCCGGCGAGTACCGGTTCTTCGATTTCGGCACCCCCACCGGCTCCGGCGCCAGCGTGGTGGGCGGCGACGGCACCGCGCTGCAGATCGACCAGACCATCACCGAGGACGCCGCCTCCAATCAGGCCTTCTTCCGGCTCGACTATGACTTCGGCGCCGTGCGGGCCAATGTCATGGGCGTGTATTCGATCGCCGACGTGGATGTGACCTCGGGTTTCAACTACTTCGACTTCGGCCAGGCGGTGTACAGCGGTAACCCGTTCATTCCCGCGGGGCTGCAGGAGCGGATGACCGCCGAGGGCATCGATGTGTTCTTCATCAACAAGTATGTCACCGACTCTCCCCTCTCCCCGGCCAAGGACGATACGGACCACTTCACCATCGTGCTGGGCCTGGAAGGGGATATTGGCGAGCGTTTCACCTGGAACCTGAACTATGCGCGGGGCGAGAGCGATCAGTTCGCCGAGGAGGTCGACACGCCCGAATTGCGCAAGTTCCACGCGGCGGCCGACGCGGTGGTCGACCCGGCGACCGGGCAGACTGTCTGCCGGGTAACGCTGACCCATCCGGACCTGTACCCGGGCTGCGTGCCGTTCAACGTCATGGGGGTCAACGCGGCATCGCCGGAAGCGGTGGACTACATCCACGGCACGGCGCGCTACGATGCGGACACCACCCTGGACCAGATCACGGTGTCGCTGAACGGCACCCTGTTCGACCTGCCCGCCGGCCCCCTGTCGTTCGCCGTCGGCGGCGAATACCGCTGGCAGGACTTCAAGATGACCAGCAATACGGACCCGGCCGTCGACCGCCCGGTCACGGGGCTGCGCAGCCTCCGCCCCGGCGCTCCGCGCTTCTGGTTCGCCACCCGTGCGAGCGCGGATGCGGACCTGAACGTCAAGGAGGCGTTTGGCGAGGTGAACGTTCCGTTGCTCGCGGACATGCCGCTGTTCCATTCCCTGGACATCAACGGCGCCATACGCCGCACCGACTACAGCACCAGCGGCGCGGTGACCACCTGGAAGGTGGGCGGTACCTGGCGGCCCGTCGAAGACGTGCTGTTCCGCATCACGCGGTCCCGCGACATCCGGGCGCCGACCCTCTTCGACCTCGGCCAGAGCGGCGCGGCCGGGCGCTCGACACTGAACGATCCGCAGACCGGAGCAGGGGGCGTCGTGCTCACCGCCGGCGGCGGCAACCCGAACCTGTTGCCGGAAGAGGCGGATTCCCTGAGTTTCGGCGTGGTGGTGCGGCCGAGCTTCCTGCCGGGCCTGAGCCTCGCGCTCGACTTCTTCGACCTTGAACTCGAAGGCGCCATCGCCACGCTGTCCACCCAGAACGTGGTGGACCAGTGCTTCTTCAGCGGCGGCGAAGATCCCATCTGCGGGCAGGTGCAGCGGCCCATCTCGGCTTCGGACACCTCGCCCGGGAACTTCCCCACGCTGGTACTTTCGGGCCCGACCAACAGTTCGCTGATCGATACCAAGGGTTTTGACCTGGAGGTCTCGTACAACACGGAACTCGGCGCCGGCTCGCTCGGCGGCCGCCTGTTCCTCACCTACATCGATGACTACAAGACCCAGGCAAGCCCCTTCCTGCCCGTGGTGGAGACGGCCGGAACCCACCTGATCCCCGACCTGAAAGCCCACCTGCAGGTGCATTACACCCGGGGCGCCTGGTCGCTGCTGCTGCAGGAACGCATGATCGGCAAGCTGACGCTGGGCTATGAGCCCAACCAGATCTGGGACGAACCGCCCGTCTCCGCGCAGTACTACACCGACATCACCGGCAGCTATACCTGGAACATGCGCGACGAACGGAGCCTGCAGGTCTACGTCTCGGTCAGGAACCTGTTCGACAACAAGCCCCCCCTGGTACCGAATACCGCGGCGCCCCGGTACAACTTCCCGACGCTGGCGTTCTACGACATCATCGGCACCATGTTCACGGCGGGGGTGAAGGTCAGCCTGTAAGGAGTCGATCACACGGGAAGCCTCTACCGACAATTGGAGCGGTACGGCGGAACGGCCCCTGGGCGGCGGGCCGGAGGTTTTTTTGTGCTTGCGGCAGCCGTGCTGGCAGCAGTTGCCGGAAGCGGAACCGTTGCGGCGCCTGTTCCGACCACCCCGCCCGGCGAGACCATCGGGCTGGTCCTGACCATGGAGCGCCCGGGCCATTGGGAGTCCCCCCACGCCGAGGTCGAGTGCCCGGACGGGCTGCAGCACACGGAAAAGGACAACTGGAACGCGCTCGACGAGAGCGTGCGCGAACAGCGCAGCCAGCGGTTCGGGCATCGCTGGAACCGGGGCCCGAACGGTGAAAATTCCACGGCGCTGCCCTGGGCCATCGAGGATCCGCTGCCCTACAAGGCGGTCCGCAGCAAACTCGCGCACGGATTCGATCTCGACGGCACCGCGGACGGTTCCGCCACGGCGACTACCTGCTCGCACCGGAAGTACGAGAGTGCCGACGGACCCGGGCTCGTGGACAATCAGCTCTACCGGGCCATGGGGTGTACCAAGGGCTGGCGTTCCACCGGGGCGGCGGCCGGTTACCGGATGATGGAGTTTCCGCAATATTCCCAGAACCGCACGCTCATCGAGATCACCGGCGTGAACGACGAGCACAACGACGACAATGTCGCCGTGTCGATCTACAAGGGGCGCGATCCGTTGCTCAAGCGGGGCGACGAGGCGTTCCGGCCCGGCCTGTCCCAGCGCGTGGACGGGCGGGTGCCGCCAATCGCCCATACCCGTGGGCGCATTGACGACGGCGTGCTGACCATCGACCCCATTCCCTACGCCCGGTTCACCATGCGCTGGAATGTCAGAACCGGCACCCGGGACTGGTACGACCTGCACCTCAGGCTCAAGCTCACCGAAGAGGGTGCGACCGGCCTGATGGGCGGTTATCAGGACCTAGAGAACTACTGGCTGATGTACCGCCGTGGGCTCTCCGTGTCGGTGGACAACTCCGCCTGGAGCCCGCCGAGCATGTATGCGGCAACCCTGCGCCTGGCCGACGGCCGGCGTGACCCGGAAACCGGCCGCTGCACGGCGATCTCTTCCTCGCTCAAGATCGAGGCGGTGCGGACCTTCATCGTCCACCCGCCATTGGGCTACGATGCGGCCCTGGCGGACCTGCGAGGCTACTGATGCATTGCGCCGGCAAATGGGTTGCCGCCTGGTTCGGCCTGCTCGCCGGGATAGTCCTGCTGATGGTTTCGGGGGCCCGTCCCATGGCCGCCGATCTAATGCCCGAGCCGGACAATCCGGGCGGGGAGGCGTCGTTGCGGTTGCTCAGCCAGAGCCAATACGCCAATACCATCGGGGCGATTTTCGGCGCACAGGTCATACCCAACGTCCGGTTCGCGCCGGTTCCCAGGGCCGGGGGCCTGATTGCGGTGGGCGCGCGCGCGGCGGTCATGACGGTCGGCGCCCTGGAGCCCCTGGAAAGCGCCGCCCGCGCTGTCGCCGGAGCGGTGGTCAGCGAGGCGAATCGCGACCTCCTCATTCCCTGCGGGCCCGCTGCGGGACAAAGCCGCGACGACACCTGTGCCCGCGCATTCCTGGCGCCGGTAGGGCGTCTGCTGTTCCGCCGAACCCTGACCGCGGCCGAACTCGACGGCGCGGTGCGTCTCGCGGGAACCGCCGCCACGGATGCCGGCGACTTCTACTCGGGCCTCTCGGCGGCGCTTTCCTACCTGCTGGTTTCGCCCAGGTTCCTCTACATCGAGGAGACCGCCGAACCGGACCCGGCGAGCCCCGGGCGCTGGCGGTTGGACGGCCCCTCCAAGGCTTCGCGCCTGAGCTTCTTCCTTTGGGATGCGGCGCCAGACCGCGCCTTGCTCGATTCGGCGGAGAGCGGACTCCTGCACACACCGGGCGGTCTGCGCCAAGAACTGCAGCGCATGCTGACCTCGCCGCGTATCGAGCAGGGCGTGCGCGCATTCTTCGACGACATGCTGGTCGCCGAAGGATTCGACCTCCTGGCCAAGGACCCGGTCATCTATCCCGCCTTCACCTCGAAGGTGGTGATGCAGGCACGCGAGCAACTGCTGCGCACCATCGTCGAGCACCTGCTGAATCGTCACGGCGACTATCGTGACCTGTTCGTCACCCGCCGAACCTTCATGACCCGCGACCTGGCCGCCGTGTACCGGGTGCCGGTGCACGCCGGCCCCAACGAGTGGGTTGTGCATGAATTCGCGGAGGCGGGGCGCCGCGCCGGCCTGTTGACGCTGGTCGGTTTTCTGGCCCGGTATTCCCATCCCGGCAGAACCTCGCCCACCAACCGCGGCCGCGGGTTGCGCGAGACCCTGTTGTGCCAGCACGTGCCCGACCCGCCTCCGAACGTCAGCTTCGAGCTGTTCGAGAACGCCACCGCCGAGCGCCGGACTGCGCGGCAGCGGCTTGACGAACACAACACCAACCCCATCTGTGCGGGCTGTCATCGCCTGACCGACCCGCTGGGGCTCGTCTTCGAGCGCTTCGACGGCGCCGGCCAGTTCCGCCTCATGGAAAACGGCGCCCCCATCGACCCGAGCGGTGAGGTGAACCGCGTACCGGTAAGGGATGCCATCGATCTGGGCCACCGGCTGCGGGAGGACCCGGCGCTCACGTCCTGCCTGGTCAGCCGCACCTACAGCTACGCCACCGGAAGGGAGATCGAGCCGGCCGACCGACCGCTGCTCCGCTACCTGGAAGCGCGGTTCGAAGCAGATGGCTATCGCTTCCCGGAGTTGCTATATACAATTGCTATGAGCCGGGCCTTCGACCGGCTCAGGGCCCCGGCGGCGCTGGTCGCCATGGAGGAAACCCATGTTCGTTAAGTCCCGACCACTCAGCCGCAGACGCCTGTTGCGCGGCATGCTCAACGGTGGCGCGGTCGCCGTGGGGCTGCCGGTGCTCGACTGCTTCCTGAACGGGAACGGCACCGCGTTCGCATCGACGAAAACGCCCCTGCCCACCCGCTTCGGAACCTGGTTCTGGGGGCTCGGCATGAACAAGCACGCGTTCATCCCGAAGATAACCGGCGCGGACTTCGACCTGCCCGAGGAAATCGCCTCGCTCAAGGACATCAAACACCACCTCAACCTGTTCACGCGGTTTTCCATCCCGACGGACGGCAACCCGAACCTCTGCCACTACTCCGGCTGGGTGGCGTTGCGTTGCGGGGCGACGCCGAGCGGCCGCAGCGACCTGCCGGGGGAGAGCCTCGACCTGCCCATCGCCCGCGCCATCGGCGGCGGCACGCCGTTCCGCATGCTCAACTTTGCCGCCACCGGCAATCCCCGCGACAGCTACAGCTTCCATGGCGCCAACGCCACCAACCCGCCGGAGATCTCGGCGGTGGAGGTTTACAGGAAACTCTTCGGAACGGGTTTTGCCGATCCGAACGCGGGCGAGTTCGCGCCGGACCCCGCCACCATGGTGCGCAAGAGCGTCCTTTCGGGAGTTCTGGAGGAGTCGAAGGACCTGTCGAAGCACCTGGGCGCAGGCGACAGGGAGCGCCTCGACCGGCATTTCACGGCGGTTCGCGAACTGGAAGGGCGGCTCGCGCTGCAGCTCGAGAAACCGCCGCCGGCGCCGGCCTGCCGGATTCCCCCGGAAATCCCGGAGGAGATTCCCTCGGGCCTGGACGTGCGTTTCGTGGAGCAGCGCCACCAGGCGATGACAGACCTCCTGGTCATGGCCCTGGCCTGCAACCAGACCAAGGTCTTCAACATGCTGTATTCCAATTCCGCCTCGTCGCTTACCCGCGAAGGCCTGGCAAACGTACATCACAACATCACCCACGAGGAACTGATCGACGACGAGCTGGGCATCCAGGTGGAGAGTTCCCGTTTCCTGCGGGAAGCGTTCCAGGCGTTCGCGTACTTCGTGGCTGCCCTGGCGAGTCAGCCGGAAGGCGACGGCAACCTGCTCGATCGCATGCTGGTCTACGCCCACTCGGACAACGAAAGCGCCAAGACCCACGAACTGCAGGGCACCCCGATGTTCACCGTCGGGAATGCCGGCGGGCTGCTGAAGACCGGGCTGCATATCGACGGCGGCGGCGATGTGGCCACCCGGCTCGGCTATACGGTACAGCGCCTGATGGGCCTCTCCATCGGCGAGTGGGGCGCCGGATCGCTGCGCACGTCGAAGGTCATCTCGGAAATACTCGCCTGACGCATCCGCGGATCGTTGCGATGCTCTCCCGGGCAAGCCCGCGGCAAGAGCCCGGCGTTCCGCCGGGTGAGGGGTTGGGCTGCATGTTTCACCGGCTTCCTTCTGCCCACGCCGATGTGCTCGCGACGAAAGCTGTTGAGATATGCGGGCCAGGCCCGGCAACAAAGCCGCGCCTGGCTGCCGGTCCCGGGGCGATCTCCGTGGTCTTTGGCGCTTTGGTCGAGCTGGCGCTGTGCTCGTCGGTGCTGGCCGCTGCCCCCGCTGCCCCGACGGCCGCGCCCCTGCCCGAGGCATTCGACATGGGGTCTTCCGACACGGCAGGCCCCATCCATACCACCGCAAACGGCATGACCCTGTACCGGAACGGCATGGACCGGCCCGACGACGGGACTTTCGGCTGCACCGATGCACGCCACGAGCGCACGCCGGGAGAAGAGGGCTATCCCATTCCCGGCGCGGCGTTCCGCAGCACCTGCGTGGACCGCTGGCGCCCCTACCCGGCTGGCCCCGAAGCCACGGCGGTAGGGGCCTTCAGTATCGTGGAACGGCCCGACGGCAGCCGGCAATGGGCATTCGAAGGGTCACCGCTGTACACCTCCACCCGTGACCTGGCTCCCGGGGATGTGAACGGCACCATGGGTTTCGGGAGCTACGGGCGGTGGCGCACGGTGCCGGTGGGCCTGTGGTTTCCGCCGGGGATCGGATTGGTGCGAAAGGTGCAGGGTCTGCTGCTCGCATCGGGGGACGGGGAACTGCTTTTCGCGGTTGGAGAGGGAGCGGGGGCAGGGTCAGCAGGAAGATCGCCAGCAACATCGCCAGCAACATCGCCAGCAACATCGGCAGGAGCATTGGCAGTCGCATCGCCGGGAACATCGCGAGGAGCAGTGGCAGGAACAGGGACAGGGCCGGGGAAAGGGGCAGCGACATTGGCAGGGACAGGAACAGAGGATTCCGACTGGCTGCCCGTATCCGCACCGGAACTCGCGCGGCCCCGAGCCGAGTTCACGATCATCGATCGTACCGACGGGAGCAGGCAGTGGGCTTTTCGCGGCAAGGCGCTGTATCGGCCCCGGGCGGACCTGCCGCAGCACCGGATCCAGCGCATCGTGGAGTCGGGACGCTGGGTGCCGCTGGTCTTCCAGCCGGCCAGGCCGCGCCCGGATTTCGTGACGATGCACATGAGCGTCCCCGAGATCGGCTGGGTCTACGGAGATGCCGCGGGCCGGACCCTCTACGCATTCTACTGTTTCGACCGCGCTCCGGACGGGCTGCATTGCGACGAGCCCGGCGATGCGGCAGCCCACCGCTCCGCGGTCTGCGGTACGGGCGATCGCTGCGCGCGGGAGTGGCGCCCGGTGCCGGCGGGCCCGGACGACGTGCCGGTAGGAAACTGGGGAATTGCCGAAGTACCGAATCCTCCGTTCGCCGAAGCGACGGGACGTTACGGGGATGGCGTTCCAACGGTGCGTGCGTGGACCTGGCATGGCCGGCCGGTCTATACCTTCGCCGGCGACCGGATACCCGGCGACGTACTCGGGCATGGCATCGAGGCGCGGTCAAGCGGGTTCGGCGCAATCACGGTATTGGGCGATGAGTTTCCGGTCATGCCTTAAGGCGTCGGCGATTGTAGTGCCGGTCCTTGGCTGGGGCCTGCTCCCGGCCGGTCAGGCGGCCGGCCCGGACGATGTGGATTACCGGCAGAACGTGATGAAGACCCTGGGCGCCCAGGTCGAGGCCCTGGAACTGGTGTTGCAGGGACGCGCGCCAGCACGGGATCTGCAGCATCATCTCGCGGCGCTGGAAGCCACCTCGGCACAGATCGTCTCCGCGTTCGAGCCGGCCGCCGTGGGCGGCAACGCCAGTGCCGACGTTTGGGACGACTGGGCCGGATTCTCCGCGCACGCCAGGGAACAGGCGGAGCGGCTGTCGGCGCTGCGGGATGGCGAAGCTGTCAGGGAGTTTTCACCGGACCGGATTCGCGAGGCACTCAACTGCGCCCATTGCCACGACACCTATCGCCTCGACACGAAGGAGTTCAGGCTCGAAGCCGGGGACACCCCCGATCCGGCCGCCGTCGTGTATCGCAGGTACCTGATGCGGGCCATGGATGCGCAGACCGCTGCCCTGGGGCAGATCCTCGCCTGGATGGTCGCGGACGGGAATTTCCTGTCCCACCTCGAGGCGATTGCCGCAAACGCGCACATGTCGGTCGGTGCGTTCGAGCCGGCCGTGGCAGGCGGCGAGTCCCTGCCGCGGGTGTGGGCGGACCGGGAGGACTTCGCTGCCCGGATGCAGGCCCTGGCGGACGGGATCGGGCAAACCTCCCGGACCGCGCGGAGACTCGGCAAGGACGCCGCGCTTGTTCCGTTGATGGATGCACTGACCTGCGACCAGTGTCACGATCTGTATCGCCGATCCAATTGATCCCGGTTTCGCCCTTGCCGTCGCGGAACGAGGAACCGATGAATCGAGTCGGTGCCCGTCGGCGGCGTTGCCGTTTGTCCTTGGCCCTGTGCGTTGGATTCTTGGCGGTCGCGCTCGTGATACAGGGGCTGGCGAGCCCGGCACAGGACGAAGCGCTGGTCGCGAAAGGCCGCTACCTGGCGGCGCTCGGCAACTGTGCGAGTTGCCACACGCGCAATGGCGGCCCGCCGTTCGGGGGTGGCGTCGCCTTTCCGATTGCCGTCGATTGGTCCGGGGAACCGCTGGGCACGGTTTATTCGAGCAACATCTCACCTGACTCGGAAACAGGGATCGGAGACTGGACACTGGCGGACTTTTCACGCGCCATGCGCGCAGGGGTCTCCAGAAGCGGCGAGCACCTCTACCCGGTCTTTCCCTATACCGCGTTCGCCGGGCTCACGCGAGAAGACATGGCGGCGATCTTCGCCTACATCAGGTCGCTGGAACCGGTCCGTTCCAGCCCCCCGCAGAACGATTTGCCGTTCCCCCTCGACTGGCGCGGCAGCCTGGCGGTCTGGAAGTGGCTCTACGCCGACCGGGGAGTCCATCGACCCGACGGGACCCGCTCGGCCGAGTGGAATCGAGGCGCCTATCTGGTGCGGGCGCTTGGCCATTGCGGCGCCTGTCACTCGCCGCGCAACCTGCTGCTCGCCGAGATACCGGAACGGGCGCTGTCCGGCGGAATCCATTTTCACCCGGTGTCAACGGACAAGGAGCGTCTGTGGGCGGCGGTCAACCTGACCCCGGCGTCAACCGGACTGGGAGCCTGGTCGACAGACGACATCGCAAACTACCTCAAGACCGGCCATTCGCCGAAAGCCGGACGCTTCGGACCCATGGACAGCGTCATTGCGGAGGGCACGCGGCATCTGACCGAAAACGATGCCGTGGCCGTGGCGGAATACCTGAAGAGTCTGCCCCCAATCGAGGGCGATACGGAATCGGTGCCCGACCCGGGACAGTGGGAGCCCGCATCGGCCATCTACGCCGAACACTGCGAGGACTGCCACATGGCAAGCGGCCGCGGCAACCTGTTCAAGGCGCCGCCCCTGGCGGGCAGCGCCGTCGTGCAGGCGCCGTCACCCTATTCGCTCATCAACATCGTCCTTTACGGTGCCGCCGTGCCGGACGACGTTGCGGCTCCTTATCGGCTCTGGGAAGACATGGCTCCCTACCGGGACATGCTCAGCGATGCTGAAATCGCGGCCTTGGGGAACTACCTCGGAAGCGCCTGGGGAAACCGGGGCGGTCTGGTCACGGAAGAGGACGTGGCGCGGCAACGGTAGTGCAAACGTTTGTCCATTGAAGAGATACCGACGCCGTATCCATCGTTCCGATCGAGGATTGTGCCCGGGTGTGCGACGCAATGCGCGATCGTATCGGACGAACATGTGCAGGCTCTGCGGTTTCTGTGAGGCCCGCGCATTGGTTATAGTGGGCTTTCCAACATTCGGGAGCGGATCATGCAGATAGGACTATTGATGGTGTTCCAGAACTTCGAGGACGGCATCACCGATCAGGAGGCCTGGGAGCGGGACATTCATCTGGGCGGGCTGGCCGAACCCCTGGGATTCGACACCCTGAGCGCGGTGGAGCATCACTTCTTCAACTACGCGATGTCTCCGGACAACCTTCAGTACCTGAGCTACATGGCATCGCAGACCGAGAAGATCGGCCTGCTCACCGGCGCCGTGATCCTCCCCTGGAACGACCCGTTGCGGGTGGTGGAGCGCATGATCGTGCTGGACCACCTGAGCAAGGGCAGGGCGCTGTTCGGTATCGGCCGGGGCCTGGCGCTCCGGGAATACGAGCGCTTCGGGGTGGACATGAACGAGGCGCGCGACCGCTTCGACGAGGCCGCGGAGATGATCTTCAAGGGCCTGGAAACGGGCGTTATCGAAGGCGACGGCCCCTATTACAAGCAGCGCCGCACGGAGATCCGGCCGCGGCCCTACGCAAGCTTCAGGGGCCGCTTCTATGCCGTGGGCATGTCGTCGGACTCGGTGCCGGTGGTGGCGCGGCTCGGTGCGAAGATGATGAGTTTCGCCCAGAAGCCCTGGGAGGAGATGACCGATCATTTCGACCGCTACCGGGACCTGTACCGGGAAAACCACAACACCCAGCCGCCGTCGCCCGTCTGCGTGGATTTTCTGAGTTGCGACGAGAGCGCCGAACTCGCCGAACTGAACGCGCGCAAGTACATGGCCAACTATTACATGACGGTGATGGAACACTACAACATGACGAGCGACCATTTCCGTCGGATGAAGGGCTATGGCGACTACGCCGACAACGCCGAACTGCTGCGGGAAACCGGCATGGCCGATGCGGCCAACGCCTTCGTGGACATCAACACCTGGGGCACCCCGCAGCAGATCCTCGAAAAGATGGAAAACCGCCGCCGGAGCCTGGGCGACTTCGACCTGACGGTGCAGGTGAGTTACGGCGGTCTGACCGGCGACCAGGCCGAGTCGAGCATCCGGCTCTTTGCGGACAAGGTGCTGCCTGAACTCCAGTCCTGGCCCACACACTGAAGACTTTGTTTCGATCCATGCATGTCGGGAACCCGGCGCGCTGGGATGAGGACGCGCAAGGAACAGAAACCCGCTGGGAGAGAGCAGGTGTGCGGTGCGGGTATCCGGCACCTTTAAAGCACCCCTGCGCCCTCGAATTCCACGACAACGCGTCCGCTTGGTGTGCCGGATACCCGTACCGCATACCTGCTCTCGGTGCCCGATCGAAGCAATCTATCGGTGCGTATGTTCCAAAAATTTTGTTTAAATCAATCGGTTGAGAATTCGTTCCATGCGAGTTTCTCCCCCGGCGCGCCGGCGCGCTGACGTACAGGGAACTCCCGCCGTTCGCAGGGAGAGAGTGGGTGTGCGGTGCGGACATCCGGCACCTTTAAAGCACCCCTGCGCCCTCGAATTCCACCACAACGCGTCCGCTTGGCGTGCCGGATGCCCGCACCGCATGCCTGCTCTCGGTGCCCGAACGAAAGATTCGTTCCGGCCCCGCATGACTTTTGCTTGATTCAATACAACCAAGGGCTTCAACAATTGTTTCGTGAAAGCTCTGCGTCCGGAAAGCCATCCGGGTGAACGTCGGCGACATCACCGCCAAATGGGCCAACCTCGACTCCCGGAGGCCGGCGCTCGTCGACGTTCCGACGGGGCGGCGGGTGTCGTTCGGTGAACTCGAACGCTCGGTCCGGCGGGCCGCCAACGGTTTACTCGGGCTCGGGTTGCGCAAGGGCGACCGGGTCGCGATACTCTCGAAGAACAGCATCGAGTACTTCGAGACCTACTACGCCTGCGCCCGGGCCGGGCTGATCGCACAACCCCTCAACTGGCGCCTCGGCGTCCCGGAACTGGCCCGCATCCTCAAGGACGGTGAACCGGGCGCGTTTCTCACCTCCACCGACTTCGCCCGCGAGTGCGAGGCGCTCGGCGACCTGGTCGAGATCGATCACTGGCTGCAATACGGGCCGGACAGCGACGAATCCTTTGAACGCCTGAAGGCGGGCGCAACGGACAGCGCCCAATCGAGCCGCGTCGGCGACGACGACCCGGTTCTCATTCTCTATACCGGGGGCACCACGGGGCTCTCCAAGGGCGCGTTGCATTCCCACCGGACCCTCTACATGGGCATGCTGAACCAGACGGTCGCCGAACGCATCGTGCCGAGCGACGTGTACATGCTCACGGGACAGATGTTCCATATCCCCGTGGCGCTCGCCATGAACTACATGGCCCACGGCTGCCCGGTCGTGCTGATGAACTTCGAAGCCAAGGAAGCCCTCGAGATCATCCAGGCGGAGCGGGTCTCGGCCCTGCTCGGCATCACCACCATGCTGAACTGGATGATGGCGGAGGAAGGGTTCGAAAATTACGATCTCTCGAGCCTCCGCAACATCCAGTACGGCGGCGGCCCCATGCCGGAGACTGTAGTCAAGGCGGCGCTTGAGGCGTTTCCCTGCACCCTCATCCAGGGGTACGGCCAGACCGAAGGCATGACCATGACCTTTCTCTCCCAGGAAGATCACCGTGACGCGGTCGCCGGCAACCGGCCGCACCGGTTGAATTCCTGCGGTCGCGAGGGATTCGTAACCCGGGTGCGGGTGGTCGACGAGCAGGGCGTGGACGTGCCCAGGGACGGCGAGACGCCCGGGGAAATCGTGGTGCGCTCGGAAGCCAACATGCTCGGCTACTGGCGCAAGCCGGAGCTGACCGCCGAGACCATCCGCGATGGCTGGATGTGGACGGGCGACGTTGCGACCTGGGACGAGGACAGCTACGTCTTCATTGTCGACCGCGCCAAGGACATGATCATCTCCGGCGGCGAGAACATCTATTCGACCCAGGTGGAGGCTGCCATCCACCAGCATCCCGGCGTGCTGGAAGCGGCGGTGATCGGGGTGCCGGACGAGGAGTGGGGCGAATCGGTCAAAGCCGTGGTGGTCATGAAGCCGGGCGAGACGGCCACGGAGCGGGAGATCATCGAGGCGGCCCGAAAACACCTGGCCTCCTACCAGAAGCCCCGGACAGTGGACTTCGTCGAAAGCCTGCCCAAGGCGCCGACCGGCAAGATCCTGAAGCGGGATCTTCGCGACCCGTACTGGAAGGTTCGGGGCCGCAAGGTATGAGCGTCCTCACGCCCGATCTGCTCGCCAGCATCGGCAGAAAGGGGCCCCCGCGCACCGAGGTGGTCACCCGGCGCGATATCCGCAAGTACGCCATCGCTTCCGGGCAGCGCCAACGCCGGTTTCTCGATGGGGACGAGGCGCCGCCGCTCTATCATGTGGCGCTCTTCTGGGACGTGGTGGAACGGGAAGAGCTGACCCCGGACGGCGTCTCCATCGACGGGCTGCTTCCCAAGTTCCCGCTGACCCGCGCCATGGCGGGTGGGCTGGAGATTCAGTACCACGACCCGATCCGGCCGGGGGATGTGCTGACCGGAACGCGCACGCTCACGGACATCTACGAAAAACAGGGCCGTTCCGGGCCCCTCATTTTCTACGAGGTGGTGCTGGAGATCGTTCGCGACGACGGCGAACCGGTTGTGACCGAGAAAACCACGAGGATCCTGCGTTGACCCTTGACGTGAAGGTTGGCGATGCCCTCCCGGAACGGGTCTGCGTGCCGGACAACATCGATCTGTTCTTCTACAACGCGGCGCTCTGGAACGCGCACCGGATCCACTTCGACCTGCCCTACGCGAAGGAGGTGGAGGGCTATCCGGGCCTGGTGGTTCCGGGCCCGCTGATGGGCGACTGGCTGGGCCAATGCGCACTCGAGTGGGCGAGCGGCCGCGGTCGCCTGGTCCGCCTGGAATACTCCAACCGTCTCGCGGCCTATTCCGGCGATACGCTCACTGTGGGCGGAACGGTTTGCGCATTCGATGCGGGCTCGGGAGAGGCAACGCTCGACCTGTTCGTGAAGAACGAAGAAGGCGCCGTCGTGAGCCCGGGCAAGGCCGTGGTGCGGCTGGAGACCTGACGTGGATTCCATCAGGGGGCGCATGGCCATCGTCGGCGTCGGCGACACCGAGGTGGGAAAGATCCCGCACCGGAGCCCCACCGGGCTCTGCATCGATGCGGCGATGCGCGCCCTTGCCGACGCGGGAATCGGCAAGGATGCGGTGGACGGCCTGGTCACCTGCAACAGCATGGCCGAACCGCACATGTATCACGCACAAGCCATGGCGGAGTACCTGGGCATCTCTCCAAGCTATTGCGTCAGCGCGGGGGCGGGCGGCAGCACCACGTTCACAGTGCTCTACCAGGCGGCGCTCGCCATCGACGCAGGCCTGTGCGATACGGTACTCATTGCCATGGCCGACAGCCTGCGCACGGGTCTCTCCCGGGAGCAGGCAATGGTCATGCAGTCATCCTCCGGCCATCCGCAGTTCGAGACGCCCTATGGGGCCACCGTGCCGGGCTATTACGCGCTCATCGCCAGGGCCTACATGCACCGGTACGGCGCCACCCTGGAACACCTGGCGGCGGTTGCGGTAACCGCAAGGGAACATGCCGTCCTGCATCCGGGCGCGCAGATGCGCGCACCGCTGACCGTGGAGGATGTCATGGCCAGCCGGCCCATCGCCGACCCGCTGCGCCTGCTCGACTGTTCGCTCGTCTCCGACGGCGGCGCCGCGGTGGTGCTGACCGCGGCGGATCGCGCGGCGGACCATCCCCATGTGCCCGTGCACCTGCTGGGCGCCGGCGAGGGGCACGGTCACGAGCACATCAGCCAGGCCCGGGACCTGACAACGTCCTTTGCACGGCATGCCGGCGAGCGGGCCTACGCCATGGCGGGGCTGGGGCCGTCCGATATGGATTTCGTGGAACTCTACGACTGCTTCACGCCCGTGGTCCTGATCGAACTCGAGGACCTGGGCTTCTGCGGGCCAGGGGAAGCGGGACCTTTCGTGGCGGAAGGCAATACGCGAATCGGCGGCGCGCTTCCAATGAATACCCACGGAGGGTTGCTTTCCCACAGCCACCCCGGCAACCCCGGTTCCATGTTCGCGCTGACCGAATCGGTGCGGCAACTCCGGGGCGATGCCGGCGAGCGCCAGGTACAGGGCGCCGAGGTCGCACTTCTGCATGCCCAGGGCGGCATCATGTCGAGCCACTGCACGGTCATCCTCGGCCGGGGGAGCTAGCCCGTGGAGAAGCCGTTACCCCCGGTCAATGCCGAAACCGCACCGTTCTGGAATGCCTGCGCCGAAGGACGCCTCGTCATTCAGCGATGCCGGGATTGCGGCGCCTGCCAGTTCTACCCGCGCCTGGTCTGCACCGCGTGCGGCAGCGCCGAACTCGACTGGGTCGACGCTGCCGGAGGGGGCAGCCTGAAAAGCTGGACGCTCATCCGCCGCGCCGTCTCCGCGGCTTTCGAGGCGGATGTGCCCTACGTGGTGGCGCTGGTGGAACTGGATGAGGGGCCGACGATGATGGCCAACCTGAACACCCGAACCCCGGAAAGCCTCGTCATGGGCCAGCGGGTTCGGGTAACCTTCGAGCCGCACGGGCCGGATCTGCGTGTCCCGCAGTTTCAGCCGGAGGATTGAGGATACGGAACCGCCGCACGGTCGGGATGAACCGGTTGCGGCGGGGCATGGATTCACGAACGACATCAACCTGTAAGGAAAGCAGACCATGAGCAGAGTATTGATCACCGGAGCAAGTCGGGGAATCGGCGCCGAGCTGGCCAGGCAATACGCGGCGGCGGGGGACGACGTGATTGCCTGCGTGCGCGACCCGGACGCGGCGCCGGGCATCGACGACATCCGCGACAGCGTCAGCGTGCAAACGATGGATACGGGCAGCCCGGATTCCATTGCCGCGGCTGCGGGGGCAATCGGCAATGGCGCCATCGACGTGGTGATCAACAACGCCGGCGCGGTGGGTGGCATGCGGCAATCCGTCGACGATCTCGATGTTGAGGAATGGCACCGCTCGCTTGACGTCAATACCATCGGCCCGCTGCTGATTGCCCGGGCGTTCAAGGCGAACCTGGCCGCTTCCGGCAACGGCAAGCTGATGAACGTCACCAGCCAGCTCGCGGCGTCCACCTGGCCCATGGGCGGCATGTACATCTATTCCTCGACCAAGGCGGGGCTGTGCAAGGTCGCCCAGGCACTGGCCATCGACTGGAGGGACGAACCCATCACCGTCGCCCTGATGCACCCGGGCTGGGTGAAGACCGACATGGGCGGGCCCAACGCGGCGATCACGCCGGAGGAGAGTGCGTCCGGCATCCGCGACGTGATCGCGGGCCTGACCAGGGCCGACTCGGGCAAGTTTTACAAATGGAACGGCGAGATCCATCCCTGGTAGCCCAAGGCTACAGCACGGCGGCCCAGGATCGAGGCAGGAGCGGATGGGGTTACTGGACGGCAGGACGGCGGTCGTTACCGGCGCGGCGGTGGGCCTCGGCAACGCCTTTGCGAAGGCGCTGGCCGGCGAGGGCGCGTCCTTGGCGGTCTGCGATGTGCGCGAGGAAATAGACGGCTTCGGCGGCCAGGTGGACACGGACGTGCTGCCCATGCGGGCGGACGTATCCGATGCCGCACAGGTCAAGGCCTTCATCGATGCCACGCTCGATCGTTTCGGGCGCATCGACGTGCTGGTGAGCAACGCCGGCGTGTGGGCCGGTTCATCGGCGACGGACGACATCGACAAGACCCTCGCCGATATCCCGCATGTGGTGGGCACCAACCTCAAGGGCGTTTTCCTGTGCGGCCGGGCGGTCATGCCCGCCATGATCGGGCAGGGCGGCGGCCACATCGTCAACATCTGCACCGATCACGTGCAGACCTGCGGCTCGCCCTTCGAACTGTCCCACGACGATGCGCCAGGCTGCCCGTTCATCGACATCGCGCCGCGCCCCACCGGCGGCGGTACGAACATGGACCTCTACGATGCCGCGAAATGGGGCGTCAACGGCTTGACCTTCACCTGGTGCCAGGCGCTCAAGCGCCACAACATCCGGGTAAACGGCTTCTGCATGGGCGCCACCGACACCTGCATGATCCGCAGATTCTTCAATTTCGACCCGCCGAGGGAGGAAGTAGAGCGCTGGATGCGCGCCGAGGACATCGCCCGGGTGCTGATCGAACTGATCGCCGAAGGGCCGGACGGCCGCACCGGCGAGAACATCGGTTTCGCCGTGGGGCACCCCGTGGTGCTGCCGCCGCCGCGCACCAACCCGTATTTCTTCGCGGTGGAAGAGGGCTGAGCCATGCGCATGCTGGACGGACGCTCCGCGATCGTCACCGGGGGCGCCGACGGGCTCGGACTGGCGTTCGCGCGCAGGCTGGCAGCCGAAGGCGCCGATGTCACCCTCTGCGACATCGACGCCGACGCGCCCGATGTGGCGGCGGCCATGGACGGCCCCGGCAAGGTTCAGGGGCTGGTCGCGGACGTTTCGAACCTCGACGGCCTCCGGCGGGTGGTCGAAGCAGCCCGGGATGCGTACGGAGGCGTGGACCTGCTGGTCAACAACGCCGGACGCTGGCGGCGTACGCCGATGACGGACAGCTACGACAAGGCGGTCGAAGACTGGGACTTCATCATGGGCACCAACTTCACGGGTGTGCTGCTGCTGTCGCGGCTGTGCATCCCGCTCATGATCGAGCGGGGCGGCGGTGACATCGTCAATATCAGCACCTATTACGTACTGCCGGCCAGGAGCCCGGGCACCAACGCGCCGGAGACGGACCTCTACAATGCGTCCAAGTGGGCCCTGAACGGCTTTACCCAGGCCTGGGCGAACGCCCTCGAGGAACACGGCATCCGCGTCAACGCCCTGTGCATGGGCGCCGTCGACACGCCGATGCTTCGGGGGCTGTGGGACGGCGACCCGCCGGTGGAACTGGTGGAGACCTGGATGCGCCCGGAACAGATCGCCGGTCTACTCATTGACCTGATCAAGGACGGCCGTAGCGGCGAGAACATCGGCGCCTGGGTGGGCGAGCCCGTGGAACTCGGGCCGCGCAAGCCGGCGCACCGGACGGTGACGGGCTGAATGGCGTGGGGGATGTTGCTTCGTTCCGGGGCTCCGAGAGCAGGTATGCGGTACGGGCATCCGGCACGCCAAGCGGAGGCTCTCTGTTTGGCGGCGGTGGGTGTTCGACACCCGGCCCCGCAACAAGTTGCGGGGCGTCGCCACCTGCTCTCTCCCAGCGGACTTCTGTTCCTTGCGCGTCCTCGTCCCGGCGCGCCGGGTTGCTGACTTGCATGGAATTTTGCGTGACACCCTGAAATGGGCATCGGTATCGACGTGCTGATTCGAATCGTACTTGTCGTGGGCGCCGCCTATTTCGGCATCTGCCTGCTTCTCTACCTGCTGCAGGACCGCATGATGTTTTTTCCGCGCCCGCTGGGGCAGGAGCCGGTCGGGGCGCACGTGGAGCCCGTGGCCGTGGAACGGGGCGATGTCACGCTGCGCGGCTGGGTCGTGAATCGCGCATCCGAGGGTCCGCTGCTGTTTTACTTCAGCGGCAACGCCGAGGAGGTTTCGGATCTCACGGGCCTGTTCGCGCGTCTCGATGCGGTGACGGTTCTGGTGAACTATCGCGGTTACGGTACCAGCGACGGCAGGCCCACGGCGGCCGACGTGATCGACGATGCGGCGGCGGTGGTTGCCGAACTGCGCCGGCGCCTCGGCGGGGAACGGCCGGTGATCCTGTTCGGGCGCAGCCTGGGCAGCGGCATCGCAGCGCTTACGGCGCGCTCTACCGAGGTGGACGGAATCATCCTGATGAGCCCCTATCGCAGCATCGAAGCCATCGCGCGGCGGCGCTACCCCTTTGCGCCGGTCGGCTGGTTGCTGAAGCAGGACATCGACGCGACGCTCGCCTTCGATGCATTGCCGGAACGCGTGTTGGTACTCCATGCGCGACGCGACCGTGTGGTTCCGGACCGGGAGTCCCGCGCGTTTCTGGAACTTCTTCCCACCGAGCCCGAAGTGGTCGAATTCATCGGTCCGCACAACATCGCGCTCGAGACCCCCGAACTCTGGGCAGCAATCGCAGCGTTCGTCGAGTTCAATTCGGGAAACTGACCGCGAGGCGCTGACCTGAACCGGCCCCGGCCACAAACTCCGCTTGCCTCGCGCAATCGTTCATAATAGGCGCCGTTCCCGACGGGCTTAGTTCGCTCTTCCGGAACGCCTCGCAACAACCACGAACGCGAGACACCGCAGATGGCCGAGCGATCCTTTGCCGGGGAAGTCGAGAAGCTGCGCCTGGGCGACGGCGGCGAACTGCATGGCGAGGGGATTCTGGCCGTCACCAAGGCGCTGCTGCAGTCCGGCGTCTCCTATATCGGCGGCTACCAGGGCTCGCCCATCAGCCACCTGATCGATGTGTTCAACGATGCCCGGGACATCCTCGAGGACCTGGGCGTTCGTTTCGAGCAGTCCGCGAGCGAGGCGGCCGCCGCCGCCATGCTGGCGGCATCGATCAACTACCCCATGCGCGGCGCGGTGGCCTGGAAGTCTACCGTGGGCACCAACGTGGCTTCCGATGCCCTGGCCAACGTCGCCTCGGCGGGCGTCAAGGGCGGCGCGCTGATCATCGTCGGCGAAGACTATGGCGAGGGCGCTTCCATCATGCAGGAGCGCTCCCATTCCTTTGCCATGAAGTCCCAGGTGTGGCTCCTGGACCCCAGGCCCGATCTCGAAAGCATCGCCGAGTCCGTGGAACAGGGGTTCGAGCTTTCCGAAGCGTCGAATACGCCGGTGATGCTGCAGCTTCGGGTACGTGCCTGCCACGTTACCGGAGTGCTGAAGACAAAGGACAACAGGCGTCCCGGTTTTTCCGCGGCCGATGCCCTCGATGCCCCGGCGCGGGACGTGCAGCGCATCGTGCTGCCCCCGTTCAACTATCAGCACGAAGTGGAAAAGGTGGAGCGGCGCTGGCCCGCGGCCGTCGATTTCATTCGCGAGCGGGCGCTCAACGAGGTGCGGGAGGGCGCGCGGGGCGAGGTCGGCATCATCGTGCCCGGCGGCCTCTACAACACCCTGAACCGGGCCATGGAGCACGTGGGCTGCTCCAATGCCTTCGGCAACGCCACCGTGCCCATCTATGTCATGAACGTGGTCTACCCCCTGATTGACAGCGAGGTCCTCGATTTCTGCCGGGGCAAAAAGGCCGTGCTGCTCGTGGAGGAGGGCCAGCCGGACTACATCGAGCAGAACATCAACAGCATCCTCAAGCACAACGACGTTCCCACCCGGGTGGCCGGCAAGGATGTCTTTTCCATGGCCGGCGAGTACACCTGCGAGCTCATGGAAAGCGGCTTGCGCGAGTTCCTGGGCCGGTGGGCGCCGGCTGCCGTCACCATTCCCCCGCTCACTGGGACCAACGGCGCCGACATGGAGGAACTGGCGCAACTGGTACCTCAGCGGCCATCCGGCCTGTGCACCGGCTGCCCGGAGCGGCCTTTCTTTTCCGCCATGAAGCTCATCGAGAAGGAATTCGGCGACCTGCAGGTGAGCATGGACATCGGCTGCCACTCCTTCGCCACCGCGGCGCCGTTCAACATCGGCAATACCATCACCGGGTACGGGCTGGGGCCGTCGAGCGCCTCCGCGCTTATGGGGCGCCACGAAAAGCGCGCGCTCTCCATCATGGGAGACGGCGGTTTCTGGCACAACGGCTTGGCGAGCGGTATCGGCAATGCCGTGGAGAACGAGCACGACGGCGTGATCGTCGTCATCGACAACGGCTACTCCGCTGCCACCGGCGGCCAGTGGATCCCTTCCTCCAGGGCGGACGTGGAGAACCGCCGGTACCGCGTTTCCATCGTCGATGCGCTCAAGGGAGCCGGTGTGCGGTGGATCCGGGAAGTGCATACCTACCGCATTCAGGAATCCCTGCACGCGCTCCGCGAAGCCATGACCACGAAGGAGCGGGGCCCCAAGCTCATCGTCGCGGAAGGGGAGTGCCAGCTCAACCGGCAGCGGCGCATTCGCCCCCGGGTGCGGGAACGTCTCAGGCAGAATAAACGCTACGTGCGCGAGCGCTTCGGCATCGATGAGGATACCTGCACCGGCGACCATTCCTGCATCCGCCTGTCGGGGTGCCCATCGCTGACCATCAAGGACAATCCCGACCCGTTGCGCGAAGACCCGGTGGCCACAGTGGTCAACAGTTGCGTCGGCTGCGGCGTGTGCGGGGAGGTGGCCCACGCGGCCGTACTGTGCCCGTCGTTCTACAAGGCGGACATCGTCTACAACCCCGGCTTCATCGACCGCGCCCTGGCGGCGGCGCGTTCGTTCGTCATCGGGCGCCTCCAGGCCTGGACCGACAGGCGCCTGGAGCGCTGGGCGTTCTGAAACGGCCCAACGGGCAGCCATGACCGAGGCGGCGAAACCACTGAAGGTCGCCATTCTCGCCATGGGCGGGCAGGGCGGCGGGGTGCTGGCCAACTGGCTGATCGAGGCGGCGGAGCGGTCGGGATGCCTGGCCCAGTCCACCGCCGTGCCCGGCGTCGCCCAGCGTACCGGCGCCACGGTCTATTACCTGGAGATCGTGCCGGGCGGCAAAAACGCCGAGCCGGCCCCGGTTCTCGCCCTGATGCCCGTTCCGGGGCACGTCGATGTCGTGGTGGCGGGCGAGCTGGCCGAGGCGGGCAGGGCGCTGCAACGGGGCCTGATTACGCCGCAGAGGACGGCGGCCATCGTCTCCACCCATCGGGACTACGCCATTGACGAGAAGAGCGCGCCTGCCGACGGCCGCGTCGACTCGGAGCGGCTGGCCGCCATCGTCAGCGGGAATGCCAGGCAATACGTCGGCTTCGACATGGCGGACCTGGCCGAGGAAACGGGCAGCGTCATCAGTTCAGTGCTGCTCGGCGCCATTGCCGGCGCCGGCGCGCTGCCCATCGGCAGGGAGGTCTGCGAGGCGGTGATCCGTGCCATGGGCGTTGCCGTCGAAGCCAACCTGAGGGGATTCGACGCCGGATACAACCGGGCGCAGGGGCAGCCCGGGCGCGATGACGCGGTGGCGGAACCGCCCGATACGGCCATTGTTCACAAGGACATACAGGCTCTGCTCGATCGTGTGCGGGAGGCGTTCCCGGAAGAGGCGCAGGATGTGCTGACCGCGGCCCTGCGCCGGCTGGTCGACTATCAGGACCTGAACTATGCGAAGGATTACCTGGATCGCCTCGCGCCGGTTCTCGATCTCGACGGTGCAGAGCACGGCTATCGGCTGACCGTCACCACCGCGCGATACCTGGCTCTGGGAATGACCTACGAAGACGTGATCCGCGTGGCGGACCTGAAGACGAGGGCGAAACGCTTCGAACGGGTCCGCTCGGAGGTCCAAGCCGAAGCCGGGCAGGTGGTCGCGTTCGAAGAGTTCATGCACCCCAGGGTCGAGGAAATCTGCGATGTCATGCCCGCGAGGATCGGCGCCTGGTGCTTGGCTGCGCCAAGCATGAAGCGACTCATCGGCGTCTTCTGCCGAAAGGGCCGCCGGATCAGAACCACAAGCCTGCCGGGCTTCCTGCTGCTCTATGCGATTGCCGGCCTCCGCCGACTCCGTCGCACAACGTTGCGATATCGGACGGAAATCAACGCTCTCGAACGATGGCTTGCGCTGCTGGTCGACATCGCGCCCGACGACTACGACCTGGCCGTCGAAGTCGCGGAGTGCCGCCGGCTGGTAAAGGGTTACGGCGAAACCCATGCCCGGGGGCTTGCGCAGTACGATCGCCTGGTGGCCGCAATCCACGATCACCGGGGCGAACCGGATGCGGCGGCTTCCATCCGGACATTGAGGGATCAGGCACTGGCCATCGCGGACATCGACTCCGGCTGAACGAATCGGCGTTTACCGAGCCTCCATTCACCATCGGTTCGCCATCAGCCCCAATTCCGGCCACGAAGCACTGACCTTGCGCACCGTCCCGGTGTAGCCGGAATCCCTCGCATCCGCTCAGATCGCCAGGTTCGTACCTTCATTCTTACGTGTTCCCACCGTGGCTGCCTCACAATGTCCGTAAGCGATACAGCGGGGTTGAGTTGGCCGAGAACCCGGGGACGTATTGGCAGCACGCGTCTCCTTCCGCACGGCGGCGCCTGGCGCACCCAGATCAGCCAGACTCTTTGACCGCTGTGCAGCACATGCAGAGCGATCCAATCTGCATCCCTCCCTCTACAACTCTCGGGCCCGCTGACAATAATACGAAAATTCTGTTTTCGTTATTGACAGCGCGGCAGGGTGAGAGTATTAATACGGAAATGACGTTTTCGTAAATGGCCTCAATGGGGGAGTTTTGAAGTTTGGAATTCTGAACGAGTCGTGTCCCGGCCCAGAACCATGGTCGCCGGGCCGTGAGAAGCAAGTCATTACCGAATCAGTACGCCAAGCCGTTGAAGCAGAGCGACTGGGCTGGGACCAGTTCTGGTCGACGGAGCATCACTTCCTGGGAAACCACTCTACATCAGGTGCGCCAGAGATCATCCTCACTTGGGTCGCGTCGCAAACCGCCAGAATTCGAATCGGCCATGCGGTGGTCTTGGCCTCGAAACAGATTAACCATCCGTGGCGAATCGCGGAGCGGGCAGCCACATTGGACCTGCTTTCAGACGGACGGATCGATGTCGGGTTCGGTCGCGGCGTCACAACCGACGAATTGTACGCGTTCGAGGCGGAGCCAGCGGAAACCAAGGCTCATCGTGCTGAAGTGCTGAAGATGCTGCCGAGAATGTGGTTGGAGGACGAATTCAGTTGGGATAGCGATCACTACGCCATTCCACCCCGCCGATTGTCACCGCGACCGCTTCAGGATCCACACCCGCCGCTCTGGATCGCTTGCGGAGGAGAAGAATCCTGGTTCGAAGCCGCTCAGGCAGGGGTGGGCGCGATGTCTTTCGGGTTTGGCGTCCCCGGCCGGTTGGAAAGGTGCATTGCACACTACGATGCAAATGTTAATCAGGCGAATACGGTTTCCGAGATCAACAACCAAAAAGCCTGCGCCACGTTCTTTTACTGCGGCAGAACTGAACAAGAAGCCTATGCAAAAGGCGCGCAGTGCATGCACATGTTGATGAACGTCCTGAACTACTACCTTAGCTGGGAGCAACTGGACAAACCAATCGATGGATTTGAGCAGTACGGCGTGCAGTACCTTGAAAAGGTGTTTCCCGGAATTACCTCTGGCAGGCCTCACGAGGAAATTATCGCAGAGCAAACTAAACAGGGGTCGATGATGGTCGGCACGCCAGACCAATTGCTTGAGCACGTACGGGCTTATGAAAACCTGGGGGTAGACCAACTCATGCTGTTGCTGCAATACGGACATCTGACCCACGACGAGATCGTCGAGTCGATGCAATTGTTTACCGAACAAGTGATCAACCGGTTGTAGCTGAGCCGTTTTACCATTTCATTGGAGACAACAGAAAAAGGGGGCGCTAGTGAAAAATTCGAAATCAGCCGTAGCAACATTTATCTTGCCGTTGCTGACTTTCGCTGCGGAAGCGCAAGAGTCTGCGATCGAGGAAGTCGTCGTGACCGCAACCAAGCAGGAGACGCGTGCACAAGACACGGCAATTGCACTTACAGCGTTTTCTAGTGAACACATTGAGCGTGACCAGATCAAGGATCTGCGCGATTTGCAATTACAGGTCCCGGGCTTGGTGTTCAGCCAGGCGAGCAACATCGGTCAGGTATCGCTGCGCGGAGTAGGCGTTGACTTCACCAGCGTGGTTGCGGAATCCGGCATCGCGATCAACGTCGACGGGGTGTATCAACCGACCTCGTTCCAAGCCTCTCAACCATTTACTGATTTGCAGGCCATAGAAGTGCTTCGAGGTCCTCAGGGTACCCTGTATGGGCGTAATGCCACTGGCGGCGCAATCAACTTTGTATCAAAAACGGCGTCGTATGAACCAGAGATTTCCGTTGGTGGAATTGTTGGCAGTGACAATCAGTTTCGCGGTGAAATTTCGCTCAATGGACCTTTAGCTGCAGATCGGGTGGCGGGTCGTAGAAGTGGTCGGGCAAATCTGGACAGTCTGCTAAGGTAGTTTTCGGTCCAAGGAG